>DASZQL010000092.1:0-16743 GCA_035549675.1 Phycisphaerales bacterium
AACCGACGGGGGCTTGAATGCAAGCAACGGTGATCCAAGAAGCACGCTCCCTGACCGGTCGCGTCTCGTGACTTATAGGCCGGTGCGGTTGATTACGCCTTCGCCGGAGCGGGCGTGACCTCGGCGCCGCCCTCTCCAACGAGGTGCATGCCGCGACGGCGGTCGCGCAGGCGACGGGCCTTGCCCGAGCGGTCGCGGAGGTAGTAGAGCTTCGCGCGACGCGAGTCGCCGCGACGGACCACTTCGAACTCCGCGATCTTGGGGGAGTGCACCGGGAACATACGCTCGACGCCCTCGTCGTTGACGATGCGCCGGACGGTCACCATCTCGCCCGAGCCCCGGCCCTTGCGGCCGATGAGCACGCCCTGGAAGACCTGGATGCGCTCCTTGTCGCCTTCCGCGATGCGGCAGTGCACGTTGACCGTGTCGCCGATGTCCATGCGGGGGAGGTTGGTCTTGAGCTGGGCTTTGGAGAGGCTCTCGATGATCTGCTGGGTGCTCATGGTTCTTTCCGTCCGTAAGTCAGTCGTGATTCGTCAGTAAGTCGGGCCGCCGCTGTGTCGTTCGCTCAAGCATCTGTTTCATCCGCCAGTCGTCCACCTTCGCGTGGTCGCCGCTGACGAGGACTTCCGGGACTTCCATCCCTTCCCAGACCCGAGGCCGGGTGTAGTGAGGGCAATCGAGGAGTCGCTGGCCGGCCGCTCCGCGAGGGCTGAAGCTGTCTTCCGCGGCACTGCCCTCGTCTCCGAGCGCGCCGGGGAGAAGCCTCACCACCGCGTCTACGAGCGCCAGGGCCGGGATCTCACCGCCGGAGAGCACGAAGTCCCCGACACTGATCTCCCTCGGCGAGAGCCTCTCAATCACCCGCTCGTCGATCCCCTCGTAGTGCCCGGCAATCAGGAGCAGCCGCGGCAGTTTCGAGAGTTCTTCGACAATCGGCTGGCTGAGCCGCTCACCCTGCGGCGTCAGGAGCACGCGACTCGTTGGGCGATCGTCCATCGCCTCCACCGCCATCACGCAGTCCCAAAGCGGCTGGCACATCATCACCATGCCGGGTCCGCCTCCGAAGGGCCGGTCGTCCACTTTGTGATGCTTGTTGTCGGCGTACCTCCTGATATCCGTGATGTTCCACTCGACCAGTCCCGAGGCCCTCGCCCGTCCGGTGATGCTCGATCCCAGGACCGGCTCGAAGACCTCGGGGAATAACGTGAGAATGTCGAAACGCGTCGGGCGGGGCATGGCCGGTTACTCGGCCTTGGCCTCTCCTGCCGCGGGGGCGGGTTTCTTTTCCTTGGGCTTGGCGGCCGCCTCGGCCGCGGCGGCTTCCTTGGCTTTCGCGGCTTCCTGGCCCGCGATCTTCGCCTTGGCCCGCATCGCGCGGTGCGCCTTCCACTTCTCGGCGTCGATCAGGCCGAGACGGGCGAAGATGTCGTTCATCGTGTCAGACGGCTGGGCGCCCTTGCTCAGCCAGTACTTGCAGCGCTCGATCTCAAGCTTGATCTGCTTGGCCGGATCCTTCGCGATCGGGTCGTACCACCCGAGCTGCTCGATGATCTTACCGTCGCGCTTGGTGCGCTTGTCGATCGCGTTGATCCGGAAGAAGGGGCGATTCCGACGCCCCATTCGCTTCATGCGAATGCGAACCATGTCTTGACCTCAGCCGTCCCCAGCCGGCCATTACGAGAAAGCGCCCGTGGCCCACGCCACGGCATCGCAGGGGGAGGGACGAGTGTAGCCGATCGCCCAGGCTTCGCCAAGTGATACGACTACGATCGCTTGCCCGAAAGGATTTTGTCAGGGTAGTATGGAAACGAGCGCGTGCACCGCGATCCCCGTCACAAAGATCCCAGGCAGCCAGATGTATCTGCCAGCCCAGAGGAACACCACCAGGAAGACAACCAGCGAGAAGGACATGGCCCTCGGGTCGTTGATCAAGTTGGCATAGGCGGGCGAGAGCTTCGCGAGGATGCGCGAGCCGTCGAGGGGCGGAATCGGCAGCAGGTTGAAGGTCGCAAGCCCGATGTTCAGCACCGCGCCGAGATAGAAGAACAACTGGAAGTTGTCGTAGAGGTTGTCGCTCACTCCCGTCGCGTATTTCGTCCATAAGGCCGCGGCCGGGATGCACATCGCCGCGAGTAGCAAGTTCATCGCCGGCCCGGCGAGCGCCACAATCGCCTCGGCGTGCTTGCCGCGCATCCGGTTGGGGTTGATGGGCATTAAGCCCCACGCGATGCCCACGACCGCGAACATGATGAGACTCATTGGCCCCATATGGACCAATGGGTTCCAGGTCATGTGGCCCGTCTCGATCGGGGTGCGGTCGCCGAAGTAGATCGCCGCCCACCCGTGGGCCAGTTCGTGCAGACAGATCGCCGCGATGACCCACACGACGTGCGAGATCAGGTGCGCGGGGTTGTCCCGGAGCAGATCAGCGACCCACCAGCCCATGAGAGGATTCTAGTGCGGCTTGACGGTTGTGGAACTCTGTCCCGCGTCCCGACCTCCGCGTTATGCTTTTCCGCATGTCCGCCGTTGCCTACACTGTGACCGCGATTCTCCCCGAAGAAACCATCGCCGAGCGTTACATCGCGTGGCTCGAAGACGGCCATGTGGACGCGGTGATCGCAGGCGGGGCCCACAGTGCCACGATTGTTCGGCTCGACCGCGAGCCGAGTGACCCTCCGGGCGTTGAGCGTGTCGAGGTGCGGTACATCTTTCCCACGCGGGCGGTGTTTGAGAAGTACGTTGAGGTCTACGCTCCGGCGTTGCGGAGCGAAGGAATAAAGCTCTTCGGGCCTGACTCTGGGGTGCGTTTCGAACGCCGCACGGGCACGATCGTCTGAATTTCCGTGGCACAGGCGTCCCGCCTGTGTTGAGGGGATCACCCGCCCCGCCGCGCACGCTCCAGGTATTGCCGATCCTCGTCCGAGAGCGATCCCATCCCCTGGGTGGCGATCTTGCCGAGAATCGCGTCGAGCCGCGGGTCCGTCCCGGCGGCCGGCCGTGGACTTGCCGGGATCCCTCCCCGCCGGGGCGGGCGTTTCGTCTTGGATGAGCCCAGGATGTCAAAGAAGTCGGTGAGAAGGTGCGGGCGGCGCACGAAGAAGTAACCCGCGATCGCGCCGCCGATGTGGGCGGCATCGCCGCCGGCGTTGCCGCCTCCCATCAGAATGTTGAGCACCGCGAGCAACACGAAGAGATACGCGCCGGTTCGGATTTTCATGGGGAGCACCATGAACACGAGCATGATGCCGTCGCCGGCGTAATACGCCGCAGCCATGAGGACACCGAAGCATCCGGCTGAGGCGCCGACGAGGGGCATGTAGTTCTGCGTGACAATGACGCCTAATAGATTCAGGATCAGGTACGAGACGGCGCCGAAGATGCCGCAGGTCAGATAGAACGCCGCGTAGCGGCTTCGCGAGCCGATGGACCGTTCGACCAAGGGGCCGAAGAACCACAGCGCGAGCATATTCATCAGGAGGTGGTTCAGATTGGCGTGCAGGAACTGGAACGTGACCACCCGCCAGATTTCCCAGTCCTGGAACAGCCGCCCACTGGAAAAATGCCCGAACGCGGTCAGCGGCGGCATGCGTTCGAACGCCTGCAGGCCGATGACGGCGTTCGTATTGCGGTCGAGGATCGGATGGGCCGGGAACGGCCTCACCTGCGGCGGCGTTGCATCAGGCGGAACGACCTGAGGCGAGACCACGGTCTGATGGTCGCGAAGATTCACGCCCTGCAGGGAAAACGTTCCCATCTTGCATTCGACCGTCACGCCGCGAGAGGCGAGCACGGCGTCCGACGCGAAGACGAGCACGTTCAGAATGATCAGCCAGGTGTTGAACGACCAGAAGCGCATGCCGGCGAAAGGGCCGCCCAGCCCGCCCCCTCGTGATGAATACGCGCCTCTCCGGCCGGCCCGCGCGTAGTCTCGATCGTAAATCCCCATAGTCCGCGATCCTTGCGGGTCGGCGCCTTGCTTTCCGAGAGACTCCGCCGGCGTGCGGCGCGAGTTTACTCCCCCCGCTTCTTCTTCGTCGCGGCTTCGAGGAACTTTCGTTCGCGCCGAGAAAGCGAACCCATCCCTCCTTCATCGGCGATCTTGGCCAGAATCCGGTCGATTTCCGCCTGTTCCTTCGCCGCCTGCTCCCGCGCCTTCGCCTGCTTCCTGGCAAGCCGTGTGTATTCATCGCCCTCGACGGGGACGGCGATATAGGTCCCCGAGCCCGGCGCGTACGAAGGATCGCCAAGATCGAACTCGCCGCGAAGGCGGCGTCGCTCCATCCAGCATGCGAGAAGGCCGAACGCGCCGACCGTGACGAGGGTCGAGCGGTCGGACACCAGGCCGAAGATCACAATCAGCGATGCCCCGGCGAACCCGATGGGGATCGCGATCGACATCGAGCGCCGGTAGTCGGTGAACTTCCAGATGAGCTCTTGGAACATCCGGCCGCCGTCGAACGGAACAAAGACGAGCAGGAGATTGAACGCGAGGATGACGAGGTTGATGTAGTGGAACCACCACAGCGCGACCTTCGCGGTCGAGATCGCCGTACTCGCGGCGTTGAAGTCCGGATCGCTCAGCGTCGCCCAGGGGTTGAAGGGATTGAAGGCGATGTGGTGCTGAAGCCCGCACAGCGCGAGCAGGCCCATGGTGACGGGGATGAGGATGAGGTTCACCGCCGGGCCGCCGAAGGTGGTGATGAAGTTCGATCGCCAGTCGTGCGGCGGCCGGCAGAGCGCGAGCCCGCCCCAAGGGAGCATGACGATGCGGTCCGCCTCGCCTCCCACAAGCCGGCAGGCGTAGCAGTGCCCGAACTCGTGGAGCAGGACGATGAGGAACAGGATCCCCATCGCGATGGCGGTCCACATGAGACCGGCGTTGCCCTCGGGGATGGACCAGAGCAGCTTCACGACGATGTACACCACCATCAGGAGGTGCAAGCGCACGGTGATGCCACCGACGGTGAACAGCTTGAGCGACCAGCCGAGCGGGTTTTCGGGATTCTCGAAAACGCGCGAGAACCACCTTGACGCCCCGCCGCGCCCTCCCCGAGCGTCATCGTCGCTCATCCACGGCCTGTCGTTCATCGGGCTCATGAAACGGATTATCCACGCGAGCCGAGCAATCCCTGCCTCGCCGCCAGATGGAGCGTCACCATCGACTTGGCGTCAATGAACTCGCCGCGGTCGAGCATTTCGAACACCTCCGCTGCGGTCACCACCTCTGGCCGGATGGTCTCATACACCTCGAGCTTCTGACCGACGTGCTCCAAGCCCCGTGCGACGAAAGCGTGCATCAGTTCATCGGTCATACCGGGGGTGGTGTAAAAGGATCCCAGCCGGTCCATCGACTTCGCCCGGTACCCCGCTTCTTCTTCGAGTTCCCGAGGGGCGCATTTCTCCGGCGGTTCGCCCGGCTCGATCGTCCCCGCCGGGAACTCCCAGATCTCGCGCCCGAGGGTGTGACGGAGCTGACGGGTGATCACGACTTTCACCCGGTCGGGCGAGTCGGATTCTTCAAGAATGGGGAGAATGCACACGGCCCCGGGGTGTCGGATGACCTCGCGTCGGAGTTGCGAGCCGTCGTTGCCGCGTACAGTGACCGTCTCCAGAAAAAACTTCTTACCCTTCCAGATGACCTCGTGCTCGCCGATGTTGCTCATTCGGTCATGATAGGAGCCGGATGGACCCGACCCCTCCCCCACTGAGGCCCTCTTCATCCCGCGGCACGGGCGCTCTCGCCGCGGAGGCGCCGCGCGCCCCTGCGCCATCGGCGATGGTCCGTTTCAAAGATGTCCATAAGCGCTTCGGCCGGCTCGAAGTGCTCCGCGGCGTCAACGCCGCCTTCGAAGCCGGTAAGACGACCGTTGTCATCGGCCCCTCCGGGACGGGCAAGTCGGTCCTTCTCAAGCACATCGCCGGGCTTCAGAAGCCCGATTCGGGCGAGGTGTGGTTCAAGGACCAGCGCATCGACGGTCTGCGAGAGCTGGAGCTCGCCCCTATCCGGCGACAGATCGGATTCCTGTTCCAAAGCTCGGCGCTCTTCGATTCGATGACCATCGGCGACAACCTCGCGTTCCCTTTGATCGAGCACACCGGGCTGGATCCGAGAGAGCGGGCCAAGCGGGTCGAGGAGGCCCTGCAGACCGTCGACCTCGCGGGTGTCGAGAATAAACTCCCGTCACAGCTTTCCGGCGGCCAGCAGAAGCGGGCCGCCCTCGCGCGGGCGAGCATCTACCGCCCGGCGCTCATGCTCTACGACGAGCCGACCACCGGCCTCGATCCGATCCGTGCCGACGGCATCTGCCAGCTCATCGTTAAACTCCGCGACCAGATGGGCGTGACCGGGATCGTCGTGACGCACGACCTCGAAGCCACGAAGAAGATCGCCGACCGGGTATTGATGCTCTACGAAGGCAAGTTCATCGCTGACGGATCGCTGGACGAGCTCCGCAACTCGAAAGACCCGCACGTGAGCCACTTCCTCGCCGGAGAGTACGAACCCGATCCGCTGGAGACTGCGGGGGGGCCGCACCAATGAGAACCGTCGCCCGTGACATTCTGATCGGGAGCACCGCGGTCCTCGGCCTCGCCGGTCTCGCGGCGATGCTGCTCATGTTCGGCGAACTCTCCTTCGTCCGCACGCCGACGTACGCCGTCACGCTCAAACTGGATTCCGCGGGCGGGCTGGGGCGGACTTCGGCGGTGCGGCTGAACGGCGTGCGAATCGGGATGATCAGCTCGATCACCAACACCCCGGACCCGCGCGACGGCGTGGTCATCGGGCTGGCGGTTGACGAGGGCGTCCGCATCCCGCGCGACGTGAAGATCGGCTTTGACCGCGGGTTGGTGGGCGAAAGCTCCCTGGCGCTCACGATCCCCCGCGAGCGTCCCACGCCCGATCCCGGCTTCATCGAACCCGGCGGCACGATCGAAGGCTCCGGCATGGGGCCGCTCGACACCATCGCAGCGATGATCGACGAGCGGCTCAAGTCCATCGGCGACGCCGCGGCGTCCTTCAAAGCGGTGTGCGAAACGTACGAACGGGTTGGTCGACGGGCGGAAGAACTCCTCGCGCCGCGCACGATCGCCGAGGTCGAGGGCGGGCAACCGGCCAACCTGACGAGTGCGCTCGCCCGGTTCGATGCTGCGATCTCCGACGCCCGCAAGTGGCTGGGTGATGAATCGCTCCGCACCGATGCCGCGACCGCCGTCAAACGAGCGGCGGAAGTCTTCGACAAGGCGGGCGAAGCTGTCGGCGCGTGGACGCGTGCTGCGACGGATATTTCCGGCGAGGGCAAGCGCATCGCCGACACCATGGAAAACGCCGGCCGCGATTTCGCAGCTCTCACCCGCGGCATCGGCGAGGTCCTCAACGAAGTCCACGCCATCACCGGGCGCATCAACGCCGGCGAGGGCACTATCGGGCAGCTCGTGAGCAACCCGGATCTGTACCGCTCGTTGAACGACGCCGCGAAGCGCCTCGAAAAGGCGCTCACCGAAGCGCAGCTGCTCATCGAGAAGTACCGCACCGAGGGGATTCCAATTCAGTGGTGATGAACCGAGGCTGCCGCCCGCGCTGATGTTCGTGGGCAACGAGGAGACCGTCATGCCCACCCCGCTCCTCTCCCGTCGCCAGGCCATCGGATCGATCTTTGCGCCAGCCGCGGGCGCGGCACTCTCCGCCGCGCTCTACCCCGCCTTAAACGCCCGCGCGGTCCCGATCGCATCGATCCTCGGCGCAACTCCCGCCTCAGCCGAGGATGCCGCGCGCGACGAGGATTTCTGGGCCGAGGTCGGCCGCGCCTTCACCCTCGACCGCTCGATCATCAATCTCAATAACGGGGGCGTTTCCCCGTCGCCCGCGCAGGTCCAGGAGGCGATGAAGCGCCACCTCGAGTTCTCGAACACGAAGCCCCCGCCTTATGCGCTGTGGCAGATTCTCGAGCCGCAGAAGGAAGCCGTGCGCGAGCGGCTGGCGCGGCAATGGGGCGTGGACGCGGAGGAACTCGCGATCACGCGGAACGCTTCCGAATCGCTCCAGACCTGCCAGTTCGGTTTGCCCCTCTCCCGCGGCGACGAGGTCCTGACGACCACCCAGGACTACCCGCGGATGATCAACACGTTCAAGCAGCGGGAACGCCGCGAGGGGATCGTGCTGAAGCAGTTCAAGATCCCCACGCCGTGCGAGAGTCCCGACGCGATCATCCGAGCGTTCGAGAGCAGCATTACCGACAAGACGCGAATGATCCTGTGCTCCCATGTCGTCTTCCTCACGGGCCAGGTCCTACCCGTCAATGACATCGCAGCGCTCGGCCGCAAGCACAACATCCCCGTGATCGTTGACGGCGCGCACGCCTTCGCACACCTTGACTACAGGCTCTCCGACCTCGACTGCGATTACTACGGCACCAGCCTGCACAAATGGCTCTTCGCCCCGCACGGCACCGGCCTTCTCTACGTCCGGCGCGACAAGGTGAAGGACCTCTGGGCCCTCATGGCCCCGCCGCCGGACAAAGAGAACGACATCCGCAAGTTCGAGGAGATCGGCACGCACCCCGCCGCGAACCATCTCGCCATCGCGGAGGCGCTCACGTTCTATCAGGCGATCGGTCCCGCGCGAAAAGAAGCCCGCATGCGTTACATGCGCGACCGCTGGGCCAAGCGACTGATCGACTCGGGCAAGGGTCGCGTCAGGCTCCACACCTCGCTGAAGCGCGAGTACTCCTGCGGCCTCGCCACGATGCACATCGACGACATCGATCACGTCAAGCTCGTCTCGTGGCTGTGGGACAAGCACCGTATCTTCGTCGTGCGCGTCGAGCTCAAGGACGAGTTCGAGGGGATCCGTGTGTCGCCGAGCGTCTACACCACGCCCGAGGAGCTCGACCGATTCTGCGAATGCATCGAATGGGCGATGAAGAACAGTGTGCCCGCGTAAGACACGCGTCATGCCCCCGGGCCGTCGTACTCGTGATTCTCGGGATCGATCTTTCGCATGGGTTTCTCGCGCGTCTGTTCCTCGAAGACGTGCGCGACCAGCCCCGGTGTGCGGGCGATCATGAAGATGCCGTTCATCACGGCGGGATCGAACCCGAGTTGCATCAGCACCGCCGCGATCGCCCCATCCACGTTGATCGGCAGCGGCTTGCCTTGATTCGCGAACACCCGATCCACCGCGTGCGCCGCGTCGATGAACGCCCCCGTGACCCCCGCCTCCCGCGCCAGCTCAAACAGCCGCGCCGTGCGCGGATCGGTCGAATGGATCCGGTGCCCGAAGCCCGGCATGCGCTTGCCGGACTGCTTCATCTCGTTCAGCACCTCCGCGGCCCCTTGCTCGAGCGAACCCTCCTTTTCCGCGCGCTGGACGATCTTGTGAAGGGTCCGGGCACAGTCCTCGATCGCCCCGCCGTGGTGCTTGTTGATCGAGGTGATCCCCGCCGCGACCGAGGCGCTCAGGCTCGCGCCGGTGCTCGCGACCGTCCGCGCCGCGAGCACGCTCGGCGGCGTGGCGCCGTGGTCGATGCTGGAGACCAGAATGGCGTCCATGAGCTTGCCGACCTTGTCCGTCGGCAGCTCGCCGCGGAGGATCAGGTACACCGCCTGGCCGAAGGTGACGTGGCCCATGAGCTCGGCGATGTCGCGGCCGCGGACGGCGACCTTGTTTGGCTCGATCTTCGTGACGGCGGTTTTCCAGGCTTCGGACATCAATCTCTCCGATCCGAACGCAGAGGAATCACAGAAGCGCCGAGGCGCGCCGAGAAAGACAAAAGAACATCAGCAGAATGACTCGTTGAAGCAATCGAAACTCGTCTCCGCTTCACTCGGCGCACCGTTGATTCCTCTGCGTTCACTCTTCTCTTCAAGCCAACCCTCGCTGTGACAGGACCTCGACCGTCGCCCTGGGCAGGTCGCCAAACCGATCCACCACCACCGCCCCCGCTTTTCGCAACGCCTCGACCTTGCCCGCGTGCGTCCCGCGCCCGCCCTCTATGATCGCCCCGGCATGGCTGAAGCGCGTCCCTTCCTTCGCCGCCTTGCCGCCGATATACGCGATGACCGGCTTTTTCACCCGGCCTTGGTTCATCAGGTCGGCGAGCGATTCTTCCTGCGAGCCGCCGATCTCGCCGAAGACGACGATCGCGATGGTGCCGGGGTCGTCCTGGAACATCGTCGCGCAGTCGGGGATCCGCAGCCCGAGCACCGAGTCGCCCCCGACGTGCACAAGCGTCGAAAGCCCGATGCCCGCGCGGCCCAGGTAGTACCCGCACGAGCTCGTCATCCCCCCCGAGCGAGAGACGATCCCCACGTGCCCCGGCTTGAACCACTGCCGCGCCGACTCCGCGCGGCCGCCGATCATCCCGAGGACCGCGCGGCCCGGCGACAAACACCCAAGCGTGTTCGGCCCGAGAAAGTTCGCGCCGTGCTGCTTCGCCGCCGCCGCGATCTCCATCGCGTCCCACACCGGCACGCGATCGGGCACGAGGACGACGAGCTTCACCCCTGCCTCGATCGCCTCGATCGCCGCCGGCTTGACCCCCGCCGCGGGGACGAACAGCACGGAGATATCGATGTGTCCGAGCGCCTGCACCGCTTCACGCGGCGTATTGAAGACGGGCACGCCCAGCACGTCCTGGCCCCCTTTGCCCGGCGTGCACCCGGCGACGACATTTGTGCCGAACTCCTTCATGAGCTTCGTGCGCGCCTGGCCCTCGCGGCCGGTGATGCCCTGCACGAGCACGCGCTTGGTCTCGTCGATGATGATCGCCATTCGTTTCCGCTCTCTCTCGCTCCCTCTCCCTCTGGGAGAGGGCAGGGTGAGGGCTTCATTCTGCTCCGACTTCTACAAGTTCTATTCCGAATCAATGCCTTGAATCGGCATATCCACGAACACCACCGGGTGCCCCGCTCGGATCATCTCCACCTCCACCGCGATGAACTCCGAGTCTTTCTCGGCCAGTTCGTCGGGCGGAACCGCAGGAACCAACCGGCCCCCTTCATCCTTCAGCACACCACCCGCATGCTGAACAACCAGCGCCCGCGAAGTAGCATCGCACTTCGCCGAGTCGATCCACGCCGTGCCGCGCTTGAGCCTGAAGCTCGTCGATGACGCGGCACCGACGAACGGCGGCACGCGCCGCTTGAACACGTCCCGCGCCGTTCCCCCGGCTCTGCGCCATTCGCTCACGAGCGTGTGGAACCGCTGGGCGACCTCCGTCGGCGTATCGTCCTTCTTGTACCCCTCGACCTTGACCTTGAGGTGCTTGCACGCGCCTTCGAGGATCTCGACCGCGCGGTCCTCGCTATTCCCGCCGAGGCGGATCACCGCGGGAAGGTCGAGCCCCACTTCGTTGAACGCCTTGGCGAGACCGTACGCCGAGTGGTACTGCTCCTGGCTCGCGACGCCCGAGCCGGATCCGAAATAACCGATCAGCCCCGGTTGGCTCAGGATGATCCGCGCCGCCGCATATACCTTCGCGGAGCTCGGATTGCCCGAGGTGTCGCAGAAGTTCGCGAGCGTGAACCCCTCCTGCGTGATCGCGTCCATCGACATCATCGACCCGCCGCCCCCGGCGCCATGGAATCCGATGACGAGTTCAT
Source organism: Phycisphaerales bacterium (assembly GCA_035549675.1). Lineage (GTDB taxonomy): Bacteria > Planctomycetota > Phycisphaerae > Phycisphaerales > UBA1924 > DASZQL01. The sequence goes on from DASZQL010000092.1 coordinate 11,608, forward strand.
CGGCCGTGCCCCGGCGCTGCAGCTGCGCGAAAAAGAATGTGCCCCGGTGGTCGCCCTGCTCGACGCGGTACGCGATCCGTTCGAGCTCCGTCGGCGGGTGGTCCAGTTCGCGCGCGATGTCGATCCCCAGCTCGGGATGCCTGAACACCGCGTAATCATCGATTGTTACGCGGCAGTCCGCCGCCATCACCCGCCCGTCCTTGGTGATCACAAGCGGGTTGATCTCGACGCTCCGCGCCTCGCACTCTTTGGCGGCGCGGAAGGTCGATTTGATTGCGACCGCCAGACTGTGGTGATTCTTCTCGTCGATGCCAGAGCCGCGCAGGATCGTGGCGAGCACATGGTCGTTCAGCCCGGTGTGCACATCCGCCGGAAGGCGGTGCACCTTGCCTGCCCGCTCTTCAACCCCCGACCCGCCGGAGAGCGACACGAGCATCGCCGGAGCGCGCGAGGCATCGTCGATGAATACCGACACGAAGAGTTCCGTTGCAATCGGTAGCTTTTCTTCGATGAGCACCTGCGAAACGGGGAAGTTTCCTACGCTCATCGCCAGCATGCGCGACGCATGCGCCGCCGCCTCCTCGGCGGTGGAGGCGAACGCCACGCCCCCGAGCGCCGCGCGCCCCGTCGTCCACGCCTGGATCTTGATGACCACTTCGGTGCAGCCGTCGCGCAGCAGAGCCGCCGCGGCATCGCGGGCTTCGTCGGCGCTCGAAACCGCCTTTCCGCGCGGCACGGCGATTCCCCGTGCCGCGAGCAATGCCTTCCCTTGATATTCGTGCAATCTCGCCATGGACGGGACAGACTACACCATCACAGACAGAGTGAATCCACTGCGAGGATCGAGGTCATTTTTTCTTGTAGCGGCCGGCGCCCTCGCCGGCCGGTGCGGCGTCGGCCTGCGAGGGCGCCGGCCGCTACATCAAGACCGTGGCCGCGTCTGCGCGGTCAAACAAAAAGCGGCACAGGCAATGAACCTGTGCCGCTGAATGATTCGAGTCACCAAACGGTGGAAGCGATTACGCCCCCGCCGCGACGACTTCCTTCACGAGGTTCGGTGGCAGCGGACGATACTCCAGCGGCTCCATCACGCTCGTCGCACGGCCCTGGCTCATCGACCGCAGCGTCGTCGTGTAGCCGAACATCTCCGAGAGCGGGACCTCCGCCGTGATGATCTGCGTGTTGGCGCGTTCCTCGGTGTTGACGATCATGCCGCGACGGGACGAAAGGTCGCCCGTGATCGAACCCATGTAGTCATTCGGCGTGGTGATGACCAGCTTCATGATGGGCTCGAGCAGCGTGAGGCCCGCCTTCTGGGCCGCGTCGATGAGCGCCAGGCGGCCCGCCTGCTCGTACGCGATCTGCGACGAGTCCACCGCGTGCGTGCTGCCGTCCACGAGCGTCGCCTTGATGTTGATGAGCGGATACCCGGCCATGACACCCGAGATCGCCGTCTGACGGATGCCCGCCTCAACCGAGGGGATGAACTCCTTGGGGATCGCGCCGCCGACGACCTTGTTCTCGAACGCGACGTTGTTCTCGAAGTCGAGTTCCGCCTCCTCCGCCTGCGCCTTGGTGAAGGGCTCGAGGTGGATCGTGCAGTCGCCGAACTGGCCGCGGCCGCCGGTCTGCTTGACGAACTTGCCGCGGACGTACTCGGCCCGGCCGGTGATCGCCTCGCGGTAGCTGACCTTGGGCTTGCCGACTTCGACGTTGATCTTCATGTCGCGGACGAGCTTGTTCTTGATGATCTCGAGGTGCAGCTCACCCATGCCCGAGATGATCGTCTGGCCGGTTTCGGGGTCGAAGTTGGAGCGGAACGAGGGGTCCTCGCGGCGGATCGTCGTGAGCGCGTCGCCCAGCTTCCGCTTGTCCTCGCTCGTCTTTGGCTCGATGGACATGCTGATCACCGGCTCGGGGAAGGTCATGCGCTCGAGCTGGATCATGTTGTCGGAGTCGCAGAGCGTGTCGCCGGTGATCGAATCCTTGAGACCGACGACCGCGATGATCGCGCCGGCGCCCGCCTCTTCGAGCGGGATGCGGTTCTGCGCGTGCATCTCGAACATACGGCTCGCGATCTCGCGCTTGCCGTTGTTCGCGTTGGTGACGCGGCCGCCCTTCTGGATCTTGCCGGAGTAGATGCGCATGTAGGTCAGGTCGCCGTGCATGTCGGAGACGACCTTGAAGACGAGCGCCGAGAAGGGATCGTCGTAGCTGCGCTTGCGGATGATCTTCTCATCGGGGTCGCGCGGGTTCGTGCCCTCGACGTCGCCGATGTCGGTCGGGGCGGGGAGATAGTCGATGACCGCGTCGAGCAGGAGCTGCACGCCGACGTTGCGGAGGGCGGCCCCGGTGAACACGGCGGTGCACTTGCGGGCGATCACGCCCGCGCGGATGGCCTTGCGGATCTCTTCCTCGGTGATGGGCTGCTCGTTCAGCACCTTCTCCATGAGGTGGTCGTCGAAGTGCGTCGCCTGCTCGATCAGCTCGTGACGGTGCAGCTCGGCGAGGTCCTTCTCCGCGGCGGGGATCTCGGCCTCGGTGACCTTCGCGCCCAGTTCGCTTTCGTCGAAGTAGAACGCCTTCATCTTGACGAGGTCGATGATGCCCTTGAGGTCGTGGCCGTGACCGATGGGGATCTGCATCGCGATCGCGTTCGCGCCGAGGCGATCCTTGATCGACTTGAAGCTGAACTCCCAGTCGGCGCCGATCTTGTCCATCTTGTTGATGAAGCAGATGCGGGGCACTTCGTAACGCTCGGCCTGCCGCCACACCGTCTCGGACTGCGCCTCGACGCCTTCCTTGCCGTCGAAGACGGCGACCGCGCCGTCGAGGACGCGCATCGACCGCTCGACTTCGATCGTGAAGTCCACGTGGCCCGGGGTATCGATCAGGTTGATCGTGTACTCGTCGCCGAAGCGGATCCAGGGGCACGTCGTCGCCGCCGACTGGATCGTGATGCCGCGCTCCTGCTCCTCCTGGAGGAAGTCCATGGTCGCGGTACCCTCGTGCACCTCGCCCATCTTGTAGTTCTTGCCGGTGTAGAACAGGATGCGCTCGGAGACGGTGGTCTTGCCGGCGTCGATGTGAGCACAGATACCGATGTTTCTGATCTTGTTGAGGTCTTTCATGGCTGTCTTCCAATCAGGGGCGAAACGTGAACGATGAGGCTGCTGATTCCGGGTTCCGTCACCATCGGGCTGGCCCGTTGCCTTGCCCGGCGGTGACCGACTTGTCTGCATCAGCCGCGACGGAACATCCGTCGTGGCGAAGTTGTGCTGTTCTGTTTGAGAGACGCGCTCGATTCCCAGCCTCTCCGGCCGGAACCGCGGCATAGCGGCGAGCGCGTATGGAGCAAACGCTCCGATCGCTCAAAGACTCGACATGTCGTCCTCTTCGCTGTCCGAGGCGTCCATGACCGAACTCCGCGACGTTTGTCATCGGAGGCTTGGCCGGCTTCTTCGGCGAACAACACCGCTCAAAGAAGCCGCAGACCCCGAGGACACCGAAATACTAACAAAATACGGTGATAGGTCAAGAGTCCCGCTCCATAATTCATCGGAACCAAACGAAATCCGTCCTCATTTCCCACTGGAAAGGGTCTCCATTTCGGCCCGCTCGTCGGTGGTGAGCTGCTTCAGCGGGTCGAGGTGCATGTTGCGGTCGATTTCGAGTGTTCGGCGAGCCGCGTCCCTCGCGGATGGATCGCCCGCGGCCGCGAGCGCCCGCGCGAGCTTGTGCGACGCGGCCAATCCTTCCGGGTCGAGCTCTGCCGAGCGGCGGAAACAGGCGACCGCCTCGGTCATCTCGTTGGCCTTGCTCTCGACGATCGTCACGCGCGCCGCGCGGATGGCCCCCTCGCGCCCCCACATCGACGATCGTCCTGGAAACCGCTCGCGCAGACGTTTCGCCAGCTCGAGCGCCCGATCCGAATAGACGACCGCGTCGCGCGTGCCGCCCGTCGCCTGGCACGCCAGGGCGTGCTCCATCAGCAGCCGCACGGCGCGGACTAGCGCGCCCGCTTCACCGGGATTGATCCGATCAGCCGCTTCGAGCCTCTGAGTGGCTCGGTCCACAGTTCGACTCTGCAGCTCAAACACGGCGCGTCCCATGTTCTCGGGGGTGGGCTCAGTCGACCGACCGAGTTCACGGGCGAGCGTTTCTATCGCCGTTTGTAGCTGGGCCGCGCCGCGTGAGCGGTCAGCGGCCGAAGAATTCGGCGAGATGGAAGATGCCGCGAGCGCGGTTCGGACATCCGCCAAGGGTTTCATCTCCGCGGCCGCGGCGTGCAGCTGGCGCTCCCACCGCCACGACGGCAGCACGCCGGACACAACGACCATCGTGCTCCATGCTGCCGCGAATACCAAGGCAAGCCAGCCCATGGCGCGGCCGCCGAGGGGGGCGACCGGTGCCCCCCCCTGAGGCGGTGCGGATTCATCGCCGGGCCCCGCGCCGCTTGCTGCGAGCGCTATGAACGCCGCGAACAGCCCGCACGATCCCGCGATCACCGGGGTCATCTCGATCTGGCCATGAACCGCGAGCGCAATCGCCGCTCCGAACAGCCCCGCCGCGAAGGCGCCCGGGCTCCGCTCGCCAAGCCGCGCCGCGACGAACGCGATCGCGATCCATCCAAACACCGCCGCGGCCCGGAGCAGCAGCGTGTCGCCCGCGATCATCGCCGACTCAACCGTCAGGCTCGCCGCCACCGCCGCCAGCGGCACGCCGACCACCAGCACCACTTCATGCAGTTCAACCATTCCGGCCCGCGATGGCTTCGTCTTTTTTTCAGGGTGCCGGGACGCGTGGTTCGGAGCGTGTCCCGCTTTGACCTCGTCCTTGATCGGGCCTGCACCAAGCGCGCTCAAGCCTCGGCTCATCACCCACAACGAAGCAATCAAAATCCCGCTCCACGCGGCGCCACCCATCCCCAATCGCGAGATGAGATCGAAGAACACCGAGTGCGGGCTCTCGACTTCTTCGGGACTGACCGCCAGCCGTGCGAGCAAATACGCGTCCTGAAATCCAGCGGGTCCGACGCCCGTGAACCAGCGTTCCCCGATGATCCGTGACGCGCCGACGAAATAATGCCACCGGAAGAGCAGGCTCAACTCGCCGATCCGCTCGCCGACCATTCCA
>DASZQL010000093.1:0-21331 GCA_035549675.1 Phycisphaerales bacterium
CGAAGGACAGGTGAGAGGCGTGCTGGAGCTGGCGGCGCTGGAGATGTTCATGCCGATGCACCACGCGTTCCTCGACCAGCTGACGGAGTCGATCGGCATCGTGCTCAATACGATCCAGGCGAACATGCGTACGGAAGACCTCCTGGCGCAGTCGCAGTCGCTGGCGACGGAGCTCCAGATCCGGCAGGAAGAGCTGCAGAACACGAACCAGGAACTGCAGGAGAAGGCGCGGCTGCTGGCGCACCAGAACCAGGAAGTCGAGCGGAAGAAGCAGGAGGTCGAGCAGGCCCGCCAGGCGCTGGAAGAGAAGGCCAAGCAGCTGGCGCTCACGTCGAAGTACAAGTCGGAGTTCCTTGCGAACATGTCGCACGAGCTCCGGACGCCTTTGAACAGCTTGTTGATCCTGTCGGACCAGCTCTCGAAGAACTCGGACGGCAACCTCACGCCCAGGCAGACGGAGTTCGCCAAGACGATCCACTCGTCGGGCAACGATCTGCTGATGCTCATCAACGACATTCTCGACCTGTCGAAGATCGAGTCGGGCACGGTCATCGTGGACGCGGGCGAGCTGCGGCTCGACGATCTTCGTGGGTATGTGGAGCGGACGTTCCGGCACGTGGCGGAGTCGAAGAATCTCGAGTTCCAGATCGAGATGTCGCCGCAGTTGCCGAAGTCGCTGTACACGGACTCCAAGCGTCTGCAGCAGGTCATCAAGAATCTTCTGTCGAACGCCTTCAAGTTCACATCGCATGGGCGTGTGCAGCTCTCGGTGCGGACGGCGGAGTCGGGGTGGAGCCCGGGGGTGGAGGAACTCGATCGCGCCCCGACGGTGTTGGCGTTCTCGGTCACCGACACCGGCATCGGCATCCCGATGGACAAGCAGCAGATCATTTTCGAGGCGTTCCAGCAGGCGGACGGGTCGACGAGCCGCACGTACGGCGGCACGGGCCTGGGCCTCGCGATCAGCCGCGAGCTGTCGCACCTCTTGGGCGGCGAGATCCGGCTGACGAGCACGCCGGGGCACGGGAGCACGTTCACGCTCTTCCTGCCGCTGACGTACACGACGGCGCGCACGTCGCGGAAGCTGCCGAGCGGCAACGGCGAGATGGTCGCGGATCGGTCGGCGCCGGCGCTGCCCCCTTCGACCAACGGGGACGTGTCGCGCTTCCATCACCGTGGCCCCGCGGCGGTGCAGGATTCAGGGCTTGCGGACGTCGAAGTCGTCCACATCAACGAGGTGGGCGACGACCGGAACTCGATCCAGCCGGGCGACGCGGTCATCCTGATCGTGGAGAACGATTTGGGCTTCGCGCGGTTCCTGCTGGATCTCGCACGCGAACACGGGTTCAAAGGGATCGTGACCTCGCTGGGGGCGGCGGCGCTGGCGCTCGCGCATGATCACATGCCGTCGGCGATCACGCTCGACATTTCCTTGCCCGACATGGAAGGTTGGCGTGTGCTGGAGCGGCTGAAGAACGATCTTTCGACGCGGCACATCCCGGTGTGCGTGATCTCGACGGACGAATCGCGCGAGCGGGCGTACCGCGCGGGGGCGATGACGTTCGTGAGCAAGCCCATCCAGGACGCGGTGATCATCGAAGAGATGCTCAAGTACCTGCTGGAATACAAAGACCGCGAGGACCGCCGAGTGCTTCTGGTGGAGTTCGATGAGAAGAAGCGCGCGGAGATGCAGAACATGATCTCGGCTGTCCAGATCGAGACGACGCTGGCGGCCGATCCGAATGGGGCGCTCGAAGCAGCGGAATCGGGGCGGTATGACTGCATCGTGGTCGGCGAGGGCGCCCGGAACTTCGAATCGGCGGCGCTGGCGGACCGGCTGGGCAGGAACACGCCCTTCGGGCGCGCGGCGGTCATCACGTACGCCGACGAGTCGACGCCGGACGAGAACCTGTGGCGGCATCTCGACGGCCTCACGGCGCACCGGAGGGCGTGCTCGCCCGACCGTCTGCTCGACCAGTTGACGCTGGTGCTTCACCGGGACATCGACTCGCTGCGCGAGGAGGGCAAGCGATCGATCGACTCGCTGTACCGGTCGGACGAGCTGCTCGCGGGCAAGAAGGTGTTGATCGTCGACGACGACATGAGGAATATCTTCACGCTCGCGGCGGTGCTCGAGGAGCACGACATGGTGATCGTGTCGGCGGACAACGGGCACGCGGCGATCCGGACGCTCAAAGAGCAGTCGGACATCGATATCGTGCTGATGGACATCATGATGCCCGAGATGGACGGCATCGACACGATGCGTGAGATCCGCAAACTGTCCATCTTCCGTAACCTGCCGATTGTTGCGGTGACGGCGAAGGCGATGAAGGGCGACCGGGAGAAATGCATCGAGGCCGGCGCGTGGGACTACCTCGCCAAGCCGGTGGACACCGAGCAGCTCCTATCCGTGCTTCGCGCCTGGCTCCACCGCTGATTTCACATCCGTTGCCGAACTCTCTGAATGGCCGCTGCGAGGACGAAAATTCTGGTTGTCGACGATCTCCCCGAGAAGGTGATTGTCTATCGGTCTGTCCTCGAGGACGATGGCATCGAGGTCGTCGCGGCGAGCTCGGGGGCGGAGGCACTCCGGCGGCTGATGACGGAGGAGTTCGCGGTCATCCTGCTGGACATCAATATGCCAGGGATGGACGGATTCGAGACGGCGTCGCTGATCCGTTCCCGGAAGAAATGCGCGCACACGCCGATCATCTTCGTGACGGCGCATGCGGACGAGCTGCACGCGCTCCGTGGGTATTCCTACGGTGCCGTGGATTACATCCTGGCGCCGATCGATCCCGAAATCCTGCGGACGAAGGTGCGGGTGTTCGTGGAACTTTACCGGCAGGCGGCGAGCCGGATTGCGGCGGTCGAGCGGGAATGGGCGCTGCTCAGCGACTTGCTCGACCGGACGTCGGATTTTGTGGTCCGGGTGGACGGCTCGATGAAGGTGCTGCGCTTGAGTGCCGCGGGGCGCCGGATGCTGGGGTACGGTGAGGAAGAGCGGCCGCCGGTGCATCTGAACGCGTTCTTTGAGCCCGTCGCGTTCGAAGCGATGCGCGCGCACGTGCTGCCGGCGGCCCGCTCGACGGGCGTATGGCTCGGCGATTCGATCCTGCGCACGCGAACGGGGCGCGACATCCCGGTGTCGCAGGTCATCCTGGTGCACACGTCGCCGGAAGGCGGGGGCGAGTCGTACTCGATCGTGGCCCGTGATATTTCCGCGAAGCGCGAGGTCGAGGCGGAGCTCGACCGGCACCGCGCCCATCTGGAAGAGCTGGTGCGCGAGCGCACGTCCGCGCTGGAACAGACGCACGAGCGGCTCCGGCTCGCGGACCGGCTGGCGTCGATCGGCACGCTCGCGGCGGGGCTCGGGCACGACATGGGCAATTTGCTCATGCCCATCCGCATGCGGCTCGACATGCTCGAGCAGATGCCGTTGCCGGAGGAAGCGCAGGCGGACCTGCGCGCGATCGCGGACGCGTGCGAATATCTGAAACGGCTGAGCCGGGGCTTGCGGAACTTCGCGCTGAACCCCGAGGACCGCCGGGCATCGGGCGAGAAGACGAATCTCTCGAAGTGGTGGCCCGAGATGGCGCCGTTCCTGCAGAACGTGCTGCCGCGGGGGATCAACGTGGAGTCGGATATCCCGGAGGACCTGCCGAACCTGGCGATCCCGCCCCACGTGCTGACGCAGGCGGTGTACAACATCGTGCAGAATGCGGGGGACGCGATGAAGTCGCGCGAGACCGGGCGGGTGAGGGTGTCGGCGTCGCGCGGCGAAAACGGATCGGACGTCATTGTTGAAGTCGCTGACGACGGCCCGGGCATGACTCCGGATGTTCTCAGGCGGTGCATGGAGCCGCTTTACACGACGAAGACGCGCACGCTCTCGACGGGTCTTGGGCTGGCGCTGATCCGTGGCGCGATCCACAACGTCGGTGGCTCCATCGACATCCAGTCAGAGCCCGGGCGGGGCACGGCGGTGCGGCTCGCCATCCCGGTGGCGATCGACGGCGAGGCGGCGGCGGCAGCGGGTCGAGATGATAACAGGCGCGTTTGCGTCAGTCTCAAGAGCGTTCGCAATCGCGCGATCGTGCGCACGATGCTGAAATCCCGCGGCTTCGAGGTGGACGACAGGCCCTGGTCGGCGGTGACGGAGTGCAGCCTGATCGTCACAGACGAGGTGCCCGAACGTGGCGAGGAGCTCGACGAGTTCGTGCGCCGCGGCCCGAACCGGCGAGCGGTCGTGCTCGGGAATAGCGATAGTCAGGCAGTGGGCGAGAACATCACGTTCATCGCGTCGAACACGCCCGCGGCGGAGTTGCGGACGCTGCTCGACGCGGCGATCTCGTGCGCCATGCCGGAAACGGCGGCGGGTGCCGCGCGATGAAACGGCCGATCCGCCTGATGTGCGTAGACGACAACCGCCTGATGGCGGATGCACTGGAACGGCGCCTCCGCAACGAGGACGGGATCGAGTGGGTGGGGTGGGTGGAGGAAGCGTCGCGGGCCCTGTTGGCGGTGCGGGAATCACAGCCCGACGTCGTGCTGCTGGACATCGATATGCCCGGGCAGGATTGCTTCGAGTTGGTCGGCGAGATCGCCCAGATCCGACCGGAAACGCGGGTCATCATGTTCAGCGGGCACGTCAGGGCCGACTACGTGGACCGAGCCATCGACGCCGGCGCATGGGGGTACGCGTCGAAAAACGACCGCATTGGCGACCTTCTGGACGCGATCGGACGAGCGGTGGCTGGGGAGTTCGTCATCACTCCTGATGTCGCCTCTGAATACGAGGCGAAAAAATAATTCATTCCCCAGAGACAGTTTTTTTAGGGGCTTCATGCTGGTTTCACGGCGCTAGTCGATGATAACCAGCGTCGTGAGCGGCATGAACGAAGGAACGCGACACACACGGACGCTGAATTGGGGAGAGCCGAACACGGCCCGCGAGCGAGCACGTGGGTAGGAGGATAGAGAGCGGAGTTCGAGACCGGCCAACACCTTTCGAACTCCGGGCGACAGCACCGCCGCCAATGGTAGATGCCAGGCGGCGGGCAACAGCGAGCGGTCTGAACAGGACTGCTCGCTGTTTTTTTCGGCGTGCGGGGGGTATACGATGGGGTCTTACATTGAGGAGATGGTCGTCCGGCCCGAATCCATGAGCGAAGCGACTATCAAGTTGATGTTCGTGGACGACGACGAGCGGCTGGGGGCCGCGTGGGAGCGGCTGATCGCGCACCAGCCGGATATCGACCTCGTCGCGTGGTGCCGCAGCGCGGACGCGATGCTGGAGCGGCTCGGGCAGCAGGAAGCGGACATTGTGCTGCTGGACTTGACCATGCAGGGGCGGGACCCGCTGGATGCGCTGGTCGAGGTGTCGGATCGATACCCGCGCTCCAAGGTGATCGTCTGCACGGGTCTGGACCGGAGAAAATGGGAAGACGTGGCGCGCGAGGTTGGCGCCGCGGATTACGTGGACAAGACTGATCCGCCGGCGCAGATCCTGGAGACCATCCGCCGCGTCGCCAAAGAGGCGAAGGCCGCGAGATAGTTCGGTCGCATGCCGTTCGGTGCGGGCTGATGAGCCCGCGCTCACCGGCTGTTCAATGGAGTTTCATCGGAACGACGGAATCTGTCATCCAGACGGAGTTATTCCATGCGCTCGATCTGGAATGGACACATCGCGTTCGGGCTCGTGCTGGTGCCGGTGGCGCTGTACCCGGCGGAGTCGTCGCATAAGGAGCTGGAACTCCACATGCACGACCGGAGGGACGGCGCGCGGATCCGCTATGCGCGGATCAACGAAAGCACCGGCGAGGAAGTTCCCTGGGCCGAGATCGTCAAGGGGCACGATGTTGACGGCAAGACGGTGATGCTGACTCCGGAGGATTTCGAGGAGGCGGGGCGATCGATCGTCAAGGGCGGCATCGAGATCGTCGAGTTCGTTGAGGAGGGATCGATCGACCCGCTCTACTTCGAACGGCCTTACTACATCGAGCCTGGGAAAAAGGGCGACCGAGGGTATGTGCTGCTGCGCGAGGCGCTGAAGAAGAGCGGGCGGATCGGGATCGCGAAAGTCGCGATCCGCTCGCGAGAGAACCTCGGGGCCCTGATGGTCCAGGGCGACATGCTCGTGCTGATCCTGATGCGATTCGCGGAGGAGATCCGTGCGCCGGAAGGTCTGAACATTCCGAAAGAGGCGAAGCCGCCGGTGACGGCGAAGGAAGTGCAGCTCGCGGAGAAGCTTCTCGAAGGCATGCGGGGCAAGTGGGACCCGAAGCAGTTCCACGACAACTATGACGAGGCGCTCCTGCATGTCATCCATCAGCGGGCGCGCAGCGGCGGGAAGCGGCCGTCGCCGCGTGCGGAGGAAGCTCCGCCGGCGTCGTATAACATCATGGACCTGCTGCAGAAGAGCGTCGCGCACGCGGGGTCGCGCTCGGAGCGCCCGGCTCGGGGCCGCCGGCGGGCGGCGACGCCGAAGCCGCGGAGTAATCCTCGCACCAAGCGGAAGGCCGGCTGATCGGCGCGGGCTCGAGGCACGATGCGAGGGTTTGACCGATGCCGTTGCAGACCTACCGCCGGAAGCGTCACTTTGAGCGGACGAGCGAGCCTCGGGGCTCGGCGGCGCTGGAGCGGCAACGCAAGAAGTCAGCGGCGAAGCTCCAGTTCGTGATTCAGAAGCATGACGCGACGCGGCTGCACTATGACTTCAGGCTCGAGCTTGATGGTGTGCTGAAGAGCTGGGCGGTGCCCAAGGGGCCGAGCCTGGACCCGGCTGAGCGGCGGCTCGCGGTGCACGTGGAGGATCACCCGCTCGAATACGGGACGTTTGAGGGCGTCATCCCGGAGGGTCAGTACGGCGCGGGGCCGGTGCTGCTGTGGGATCGCGGCACATGGACGCCCGTGGGCGAAGAGGATCCTCGCCAAGCGTACAAGCGTGGGCGGTTGAAGTTCGAGCTGCAGGGCGAGAAGCTGCGCGGCGCTTGGGATCTCGTCCGGATGCACGGGCGGGCCGACGAGCGGAGCGGCCGCGAAAACTGGCTGCTCATCAAAGAGAGGGATCGGTTCGCGAAGGCTGGCGATGGGGATGGGGTCGTTACGAGGCGTGCGAAGAGCGTGAAAACGGGACGGGAGATCGAGCAGATCGGCGTGCGGCGCCGCGCGGCAACGCCGAGCCAGCGCGCCGCCCGGGTCAAGATCATGGCGCCAGGCGGTGCGAAGAAGACGCGCCGCTCCAGGGACCGGCTGTCGGCTCAAGCGAAACGCAACGCGCCATCACGGGAGCCGGACGCGTCGGAGATTCCTCGCGCGAGGCGGGCCGATCGCATACCGAACTTTCTTCCCCAACTGGCGACATTTGTCGACGAAGCCCCGGTGGGTGACGAGTGGCTTCACGAGGTGAAGTTCGACGGGTACCGGATTCTCACGGTCGTCAACGACGGCGAGGTCCGGCTGATCACTCGCAACGGCAAGGATTGGACGGCGAAGTTCGGACCCGTCGCCGAGGCGGTGAAGGGGATGGCCCTGCCCGACGCGGTGCTCGACGGCGAGGCGGTCGTCATGAACGAACGTTCGGTGTCGAGCTTCCAACTCCTGCAGCGGGCGTTGCTGGAGCAGCGAGGCGCGGAGATTCGGTACTTCGTCTTCGATTTGCCCTATTGGTCCGGCTTTGATCTGCGCGAATGTCGGCTGGACGATCGGCGGCGGCTATTGAAGGAAGTGCTCGCGGCGCACCTGCCCGGGGGCGCCGGCGGCCCAATCGCGTTCAGCGAAAACATCGTGGGCCATGGGGCCGCGGTGCAGCGCGAGGCGTGCCGGCTCGGGCTCGAGGGGATCGTGTCGAAGCGAGCGGACAGCCCGTACGAGAGCCGGCGGACTCGCACGTGGGTGAAGAGCAAGTGCGGCGGGTCCCAGGAGCTCGTGATCGGAGGGTGGCAAGAATCACAGGCGCAGGGACGCGGGATCAGATCGCTCTTTCTCGGGTACTACGATTCGAACGGCAGGCTCGTGCACGCCGGCAAGGTCGGGAGCGGGTTTGACGAAGCGTCGCTCGCGACACTTCGGCGCAAGCTGAAGGCGCTCGAGCGGCCGACGAGCCCGTTCGCGGCGGGGGTCCCGGCGAGTCGGAAGGGCGCGCACTGGATCGAGCCGAAGGTTGTTGCACACATCGCGTTTACGGAATGGACGCAGGACGGGCGGCTCCGGCACCCCGTGTACCTTGGGTTGCGTGAAGACAAGCCGGCGTCGGAAGTGAGGCGTGAAATGCCGAAACACTTGGCGCGAACGACGGCGCAGACCACGCGAGCGGCGCTATCGAGAACGAAGAAGGGTATTGAGACGGCGCCGGCGCGCGCCAAAGACGATCGACGCGAAAGGGCGGCGGTCAAGGAACGCGTCCCGGCGCGCATCAAGTCGAAATCGCAAGCTCCTGAAGTTGAAGGTGTGGCGATCACTCATCCGGACCGTGTGGTGTTCGCAGAGATGGGCGTGACGAAGCTCCAGGTGGCGGAGTACTACAGCGCGATCGGGCCGAAAATGATGCCTTATCTCGAGGATCGGCCGGTGAGCCTGGTTCGGTGCCCCAAGGGGCCGGGTGGGACGTGCTTCTTCCAGAAACACATGGACATCCGGGGGCTGCGCGGCTTGCGGACGGTGCCGATCAAGGAATCATCCGGCACTCGTGAGTCTGTAATTGTCGAGGAGCCGGTCGGGCTGATCTCGCTCGTGCAATGGAACACGCTCGAGCTGCATGGATGGGGTTCTCGAGCGGAGGATCTGGAGCACCCGGACAAGATGGTGCTGGATCTGGACCCCGGGCCGGGCGTTACGCGCCAGCGGCTGATGGAAGCGGCGTTCACGGTCAAGCGTCTCGTCGAGTCGCGCGGGCTGATCGGTTTTCCATTGCTGACTGGTGGCAAGGGCGTGCACGTGGTGGTGCCGCTGAAGCGGCGGGCGGACTGGGAGACGGTCAAGGCGTTCGCGCGGTCGATTGCGGCGGAGATGGTCGAGGCGGAGCCGGACCGGTACGTGCTGAAGATGACCAAGTCGGAGCGGGCGGGCAAGATCTTCGTCGACTATCTGCGCAACGGGCGAGGCGCGACGAGCATCGTGCCCTATTCGACGCGCGCACGGGAAGGGGCGACGGTGGCGTGGCCGGTCGGTTGGGCGGGGCTCCGGAAGACCGAAGCGCCGACCCTGACGGTCGCGAAGGCGCCGAAGACCGATCCTTGGCGCGATTTTGTCAAGGCAAAAAAGCCCATAAAAGCCTGAAAATCGGCCGTTTTGGACGATTTCGCGGGCATGATGGCGCTTTCATGGGTGGCTCATAGGCCTCTTACGGTTCGAGGCGAAGATATCTCGGACAAAGGGACCTCTTCGAACATTGAGGACTAGATGCGAACCACTTCCAAAGACAACAAAGTTCAAGGCAGGAACAAGGAGAGCTCTCGAGCGTCATCGGGACAAACAGTCGCCGGGCGCTCCCGAGGTCTTCCCCGTGACCCGGTCCGTGCCGGCGCGGTGAAGACGGACATTCTCAAGCAGCGCGGCGGCCCTCCGGCGGAGCAGCGCGACCGGGCTCAGCGGAGTGCTGAGCAAGTGTGAATCACTGAGTTCTTTACGAAGGAGTAATGATCAATGCCTGATCTCAAGAATCAACCCGGCGGTTCGACCACTCGCAATAATCCGGGCCAGACCAAGCCCCAGCAGCAGAATCAGGGCCAGAACCAGAGCGGCGCGAACACAGGTTCGCGTCAGACTTACGGCGGTCCGCAGTCGAGCGGTCGCCCAAATGTGACCAACGAAGACGAGACCTCGTACGGCACGAATCAGGCCGAGAGCAATATCGGCACCGACAACGACAATGACTTCGACACCAACCCCAGCAACCAGAACAAGGCGGGCTCCCAGGCCCAGAAGAAGCCCTCCAAGGAACAAGGGGGCGGTTGCGGCTGCGGCTGATGGCTTTGTGCTGCTTCCGAGGATTTAGGTGAAGCCCCGGGATCGGATGCCTGGTCCATGGCGCAACTGACCCCTTCTCACTCATGTCCACGGCGTGTCACACGCATGCCGCGGACGATTTCGGACGGTTTTCATTGAGGATCTCTTTTCATTGAGGCTGCTGAACCGAGAGCAGCAAGGAGAAAAAGATATGACGGCTTCAAGAAGTCAGGCGCACCGAAGCGAGTTCGGCACCGCGGTCAGCGAAATGGGCGAGGGCATCGGCCAGATCAAAGAGGATCTGGGCGAGCTTGCGCACTCCGCGGTCAACACCGCGAAGGCGGGTCTTTCCGATGCCAAGCAGGGCGTCTCCCGTTCCATCCAGATGGCCAAGGAGAAGGGCTCGGAAGCGACCGACGTCCTCCGCAAGCAGGTCAAGAGCCGGCCGCTGACGTACGTCGGTCTGGCTGCGGGTCTTGGGTTGCTGGCCGGGATGTTCATTTTCCGTCCGCGGAGCTAATCCCCTGAAAGCCATCGCAGACTTTGTGGTTCGGATAGCCGATCTGGCGGAAGCCGAAGGGCGTTCGCTGAGATCGGCTGTTCGCACGGAAGCGCAGGCCCTGCAGGAGCGGCTGCGGCGCGGAGGGAACGGTGTTGCCGTGCTGCTGGTCGGAGTGGCCCTCGCGATCGCGGGCGCCTGCCTGGTCGGTCTCGGCCTGCACCAATACCTCTCAACGGTCGTCGGGCAGGCCTGGGCGTCAGTGATCGTCGGCGCGATTTTGATCGCCGGCGCTGGAGGATGCGTGTGGACATTCAACCGTTTACTCCGCAACTGACGGTCCACGAGGCGAAGCAGCGCCTCCTCGAGTGGGCGGCGGAACAGGATGAGGCCAAAGCCCTCCGGAGCGGCTCGGTTCGGCCGGGTCAGATGATCGCCGGCGCCGCGCTCGGGCTGCTCGTTGGACGTCTGCTTTTTAAGAGCCGTGCGGCCCGGGGCTTGGGGCTCGTTACTTTCGCGGTTGTCGCACCGGTCGTCCGATGGGGCATTTTCCTTGCATTGAAAACGCTGCTGCGGTCGAGCTTTCAGCGGCGCCAAGGGTCATTGTGATCGCGCACTGGTGAGACACTCAGTATTGGGCATAAAAAGAAGGGCCTTCATCGATGAGGCCCTGCATCGCGGCTTTCAGCGACTTGGGTTTCTCCCCATGTTGGGGCCCGCGATTGGATCGAGCGGTGAACGGGCTATGAGGCTCGGTTCAGCTTCCGGCGCCGACGCGTGACATCGTCCGTCCGGAGGGCGAGTTGGCCGCGTCGGGCCTTGCGTTTGCCGGGCCATCGGCGTCCCCGTCCATATTGGCCGCGTGACCACCGGCGTGGCCTGAGGGGAGGACGACGTCGAAGACGCACCCGTCACCGTCGCAGTTGCGAGCGGTGACTTTCCCTTGGTGCATATCGACGATGCCGCGAACCACGGCGAGGCCGAGACCCTTCAGGCGCACGGCGTCGGGGGGCGCCCGCAAAGCGGCCTTTTCGAGAATAGTGGATTGCAGATCGGGGGGGATGCCCGGCCCGTGGTCGCGGACCGTGATGGAAACGTGTCCGTCGGACGGAAGCACGGCGATATCCACGCTGTTGCCCCGCGGCGAGAACTTGATGGCGTTGTGGACGAGGTTCTCGACCATGGTCCGGAGCAGTTCCGGATCGCCCAGCACGACGGAATCGTCTTCGCCGGTGAGCGACTCGTGGAGCTTGGTGTGGAGCTGGACGTGGTACTGGGCCGCGATGGACATGTTGTGCTGCACGGCCTCCGCGACGATTTCGTTGAGCGTGACTTCGATCCGCGTGGCGGGTCGCGCGGAGCGCTCGGAGCCGACAATGAGCAAGAAGCTGTCCACGATGCGGCTGACGCGGCGCATCTCTTCCTGGATGTTGCGGGCGTACTGCTGCATCTCGGGCGAGGCCGAGGTGGACATCTGGATGACCTGGGTCTCGGCGAGAATCGTGGCGATCGGGGTCTTGAGCTCGTGCGCGACGTTGCTGATGAACCGGCTCTGGGCTTCGAAGCCTTGCTGGATGCGCTCCAGCGCCGCGTTGAACTGGACCTTGAGTGAGGAGAGTTCGGCGGTCTCATGCGGATCGGTGGGGAGGCGCACTTCGAGCCGGTTGGGCGCGATCTGTTCGACGGCCTTCGTGACTTCGCGGAGCGGGCTGAGCACTTTGCCGGCGAACATCCACCCGACGAGCCCGGCCACAAGCAGCCCGCCCGGGATCGCGATGAGCAAGATCTCTGCTGACGGCCAGGCGCTACCCCAGATGGTCGGCGAGCGGGCGCCGGCCTGCACAAAGAACTGTTGCTTTCCGGCCATCGTGACGGGAACAGTGGCGACCCGGAGCGACTGGGCCCGGTCATCCGTCATGTGGATGGTGCGGAGAGGCGGATAGACGCCGACGGTGTCCGAGATGATGGCGGGAACATCGCCGGCCAGGAGAGTGGAACTCGGCGACGACACAAAGGACGCCACGGCGCCCGTCGGGTTCCGGATGACGATGAACTCGGCCTTGCTTCCGAGGGCGTGAGGCACGTCGAGCGCGAGCTCGCCGCGGCTGGAGTTGCGGGCGGCGAGGTCGGAGGCGATCGACTCGGCCGTCTGGATGAGGTTTTCATCGAGCTCGCGGTCGAGGACGCGCTTGCCGAAGAGGTGCATGGCCACGCCGAGGACGGTGCAGGAGACGATGAAGACGAGCGAAGCGAGAACGGCCGCGCGGCTGCGGGCGGTGGGAAACGATCCCGTCGTCAACGAAGTTCGAGTTTGCTCGTCCGTCAAGTCCCGTCCCTCACTGTTCCCCTCCGAATAACGAAGCGGGGTTCATCGCGTTTGCTGGACGAGTTCCTCTTCCGGAACGCCCAGACGGTACCCCATGCCGATGACCGTGTGGATCAGCGGCCGCGGATTGATCGCCGCGAGCTTGCGTCGGAGTGAGGAGATATAGACGTCGATCACGTTGCTCGAGGACTCGAAGTTCACGTCCCAAACCTTTTCCCCGATGATCGTGCGCGACAGGACGCGGTCCACGTTGCGCATGAACAACTCGAGGAGCGAGAGCTCGCGGGCGGACAGCTTGACCCGTTCGCCGAAGAACGTGACGGAGCGCTTGAGCAGGTCGAGCTCCAGCTCGTCGAAACGGAGCACGATGGACTCGGTGCCCTGGTGCCGCCGCATGAGCGCGCGGATGCGGGCGAGGAGCTCGTCGAACTCGAAGGGTTTGCAGAGGTAGTCGTCGGCGCCGGCGTTGAGGCCGTCGACCTTGCTCGACGTGCGCGAGAGGGCCGTCAGCACCAGGATGGGCGTGGCGATTTTCCGTCGGCGAAGATTCCGGCAGACGTCCAGGCCGTCCCGGTCGGGGAGCATGAGATCCAGGACGATCACGTCGTAGTTCGTGCTGCAGGCCTGGGCCTCGCCCTCGTGGCCACGCTCGCACACGTCAACCGCGTAACCCTGGGCCATGAGACCTTTTTTGATGGTCTGGGCCAGCTTGGGGTAATCCTCGATGACTAGAATTCGCATGGAAACCCTCCTCAATGACTCCGCTCGTTGAGCGAAGGGGCCATGAACATTCATACACCATACCCCGCCCGAATTCATGAAGAAACGGGGGCATGAAAGATGTTTCATGCCAGAGTCACCCGTCACTCACCGATTCCCATGAGATTCCATTCTGAACCGTCTCGGACCGACCCGAAGAGGCGGGTTTTGCCCCTCAAGCACAAGGAGCTCAGCATGGGATTTCTCTGGTGGGCGGTCATTTTTCTGATCATCGCGATCATCGCCGGCGCCTTCGGATTCAGGAAAACGGAGGCGGCATCGGCGTCCATCGCGAAGGTGCTCTTTGCCATCTTCCTCATCGTCTTCCTGGTCTTCGTCGTGCTCGCGATCCTCGGCGTCGGAGCCGCGGCGGTAACCCACCCATAACTCGATCGTGAGGGAGCAACATTCAAAGGGATCGAGCCACCGAATACTCGGTGGCTTCTTTTGCGACGTGTCGGGGCGAAGAGGCGGGGGGATTCCTCAAAAGGAACAGCGGCGTCCGAATCCGACCTGGGTCTCCCCGGTGGGTTCGGACGCCGCTGTGTATCAGAGAGGGAAACCCTAGAGCATCGGGGGTCCAGTGGACCCCCGACGCTCAGGGCACATTGAGGGCGATTACTTCCAGTTGTTGGTCCAGACGGGATCACCGTTGGAACGACGGAGCATGTTGGGCTCGTCGTTGCCGCGGGCAAAGTCGGTCGCCATCAGATAGCTCTTACCGTCCACTTCGACCCAGCGGCCATTTATGGTGACTCGGTCGCCTTCCTTGAGCATCCACTTCTGCTGATCCATGTAGGCCTTGGGAGCGGCATGAACCTGGTAGGTGGTTCCGTCGGTGGTGCGGATCGTCCAGACCGTCACTTCGGGGACGCCGCTTGCCGGGGACACGTAATCCGTCCGGGTCACCGTGCCGACAATCTTTCGTTCACGGCCGCCGGCGTAGAGTCGGTTGTACGCGGAGATTTCGTCCGACGTTCCAGACTTCCAGTTGTTCATCGAGTTGGTGCCGGAGCCGGGCATGCCGGTCTTATCGGTTGTCATCTCGGGGGCGCGGTTGATCCACGGTGCATCGACGCCGTAGTGCGAATAGACACGCTTGGTGAAGCCGACATCGCGGAGCTCGGACCAATCCTTGTTGGTGATCCGCGGGGCGGCCTCGATGCTCGCCTTGTCGAGCTTGGCGCCGTAGATGCGGCCATCGGAGGTCACGTCGAACATGTTCCAAGGCACCGCGGCCCGCTCGCCGCCGAAGCCGAGGGTGCTGCCGAATGTCACGACGAGGAACGCGACGCGGCCGCTGTAGGGGTCGATCGCGAGGTCATCGACCTTCGCGATTTCCTTGTTCGCGTCATCGATCAGCTTCTTGCCCTGGATGTCCGACTGGCGGAGCAGCGGCCAATCGCTCATCGACAGCTTGGAGGGATAGGGCCGGGCGCCCTCGGGGTCATTGTCGTTCCAGCGCTGGGCGTTGAAATAGCGGTAGGTCGCGTCGCTCGGGCCGCTTTCGGAGAGCGTGCGCCATTCCTTGTGTTCGAGATTCGGCGCCGCCTTGAACTGGTCCTTCGACATCGGGATCATGAAGCTCTTGTCGGAGGCGGTGAAGGAGAGCGCGGAGTAGGGCACGGCGATGACTTTCTCGCCGATGCCGAGCACGCCGCCGCTGCCGACGAGGGCATAGGCGACGCGGCCTGATGGACGCGAGATCAGGAGGTCGCGGACGTCACCGACCTTCTCGTGGTTGGTGCCGTAGATGTTGGCGCCGATGAGTTTTTCAGACTGCATCAGGTGCCACGTCTTCATGTCGTCGTTCGCGGTCGCGGCGGTGACCGGCGCGAGCGCCGCGATCACCACCAAAGGCAAGGCATTCCTGGAAAAGTTCATGTGCAGACTCCTCAGTTCGGGCGCTTCCCGACTTCGGGTTCGCCTCTCGGTTCGGCCATCGCGCGCCTCGACGCCGCTGTGTCCCTGGCATCACGCCCGGCGCGTTTGATCTGTAGAAGCATTCCCGTTCGCGCTGAAAGGCGAATGAAATGGGCATAAATGCGGTCATAAGGACGACCGTTTCAGGCCGTGAAACCGCCAAGCCGGAGTGGACGCTCAGCCGCGACGGGTCACGATCAGGCGTTCGATCGGGACGGTCATCGCGACGGTGCCCTGACCGACTTCATCCGTGATGAACCGCATCGCCTCGTTCGCAAGAGGCCGGGAAGTCGCGCTCAGGATGACGCGGCTGCCCTCGAGCACGGGCAACATTTCCGCAAGGGAGCCGAAAATTGGAACATCTTCACGCAGCACGGTCGCAAGACCCTTGGCTTCGAGCACCGTCGCGGACAGGCCCAGGTCGAGGAGGCCGGCCACGGCGCCGGCGAGCTCAGCGCGTCCGGGGATGAGGATGATCAGCAGAACATCGGCGAGCGCGCCCGATGAAGCTGCACGGCGAGATCGGGCGACCGACGAGCGCTTCTTCGAAACTGGCTTGCGCGAGGCGCGTTGATGTGACGTCTTCTTCTTAGCCATGGCGGCGGTCCTCCGCGATCAGCAGGTCGAAGAGCACCGCGGCGTCACTGGCCGAGCGGATCCGGTCGAGTGCGCCGGGCGCGTGCGTGATCCGGGCCAGCCTCGCCAACGTCCGGACGTGCTGCCAGGGTTCATCGGCGTTGGCGAACATCCCGAAGACGAGGGCCGTCGGGGCGTGGCCCTTGACCCCGAAGTTCACGGCCGGTTTGCACAGGTAGGCGACGATCAGCGTGTGGTCGATGTCGGGCAGAATGGCGTGCGGAAAAGCGACCCCCTCGGGCACCGAGGTGGGGTATTTCTTTTCACGGTCGATCAGTTCGTTGAGAAGCCGGTCGCCCGGGATCGATGGGAACTCGGCGTGGGCCCGCTCGGCGAGGCGGCTCAGCAGGTGGTCGCGCGACGCCGCCGCCTCGACAATTTGCACGTTTTCCGGTCTGAGGAGGGGTTCGAGCCTCATGAATCAGGCTGTTCCAGGCGGTGGCAAGCGAGAGCCCGGCGTTCCGTCTTCGGGGACGTTTCGAGGGCATAATACAGGAGAGGAATGATTAGTATTTCCCGAAATTCCCGAGGGCATTCCCCGAAGAGTCATGGACGGTGCGGAGTGCGGGCCGGGTGGTTTCGGAAAGGGGCGGCCATGGAACAGGTTTTTCAGGCGGTGGCGCAGAACTGGTTCTGGAGCGTCATGGGCCTCATCGCCATCGTCTCGATCGTGGTCGGCGCGATCACCTCGATGGTCAACGGGATGGGCCGGGAACGATCACGCCGTGAAATCGCGGCGTACATCGCCGAGGGGACCATGACGCCCGAGCAGGGCGAGCGGATCCTTTCCGCCAAGGACAAAGAAGAAGATTGACCGAACCTGGCGTTGTCCGCGGGCCGGGCGATGCGGAGCACGAACATGCTGACACTCGCGAGCATCGACGAAGCGCTCATCCCGATCGCCATTTCCGGCGCGTTCGCGACGGTGTGGATTGTCCACATTGTCGTCCGCGGCTTTGCACGGTCGCACGCGGAGCAGACGAAGCGCGAGATCGCGGCGTACGTCGCGGAGGGGAGCATCTCGCCGGACGACGCCGAGCGTATTCTGAACGCGGGCGGGAAGTCGCCAAAGCTGTAAGAAGACTGTTCACCGTCGAATCGGGCGGAAGGAGAGCGTCATGCAGGAACTCCTCGACTACCCCAAGCTGCTCCCGCTGGTCGCCATGGTCGGCTGCGGTTTCATTGCCGTGCTCTCCATCGTAGGGGGGTGTATCCGGGCGGTGGTGGCGTCGCGTGCGAGGGAGCAGACCCGGCGCGAAATCGCTGCGTACGTAGCGGAGGGCTCGATGTCGCCCGAGCAGGGCGAGCGGCTTCTCGCGGCGGGAAAGCCTGAGCGCTCCGGCGGTTGTGGTTGGGGCTGGGGGAGTTGCTGAATCGCGGCGCTGCCTGATCGCCTCAGACGATGACATCGACCAGGTTGCCGGCGGGGGCGTAAACCTGCCGGATTGTCGTCACATCGATGCGGCGGAGCGCGGGCTGCGCGGCGGGCGGCGAGACATCCCCGATGTGGGCCGCGCCCTTCCTCGTTCCGGCGAGCGATGGCTCGGTACAGGCGCAATAGGACACCGCGGCGGATTCAGGCGGCAAAGCGGTCCCGGCCGGCGGTGCGACGGTCGCGGGTGAGGCGTGGAAGGCCGTGTTGATGTTGGCGAGCTCCTCGAAACGTCGGTTGTTCAGCTCGATCCATTGCCAGTAGGGGACGGTGAAGGGGCGGAGCTCGAACTCGCCCCGGTGTGAGCGCTTCGCGGTGCGGATCGCGACGGCGTTGGCGGTGTCGGCGATGAGCGTCGAGGCGGCGGCGGCCCCGGCGAGGAGGTCGGCGTTGCCGGCCGAGCGCAGGATGCCCCGGACGTACCCCGCGACGCGGAGCCCGGTGGCGAAATCTGGCTTGGAGACGGGTTCCACGCCGGACACATGCGGACGGCGCGCCATATGAGGGATGTGCCGGTGGACCCGATAACATCAGGCTCCGCGGGCGCGGGAACGGGTTCGGTCAAGCGTGACGAAATACGACTCGTTCCCGGATGTTGCTCAAGTTCAACGCGCGTTGCGAATGGACCACATGCTGCGTACGGATGCGCTCGACTACGACCTGCCGCCGGAGTTGATCGCGACGAGGCCCGTGGAGCCGCGGGACGCTTGCCGGCTGCTCGTCGTTTCGCGGTCTGACCCCGCCCGGCGTGAGCACCGGGTGTTCCGCGATCTGCCCGGGTCCGTGCGGCCGGGCGACCTCTTGGTCTTCAATACGACCCGGGTGCTTCCCGCGCGCATCGTTGGCCGGCGCGAGGACACCGGGGGCAAGGTAGGGGGGCTGTATCTCGGTCCGGCGACCGGCGGCCATTCGCTCTTTCTGCTCCGCGCGGGCGGGCATCTGAATGTGGGTTGCCGGGTTCGTCTGTTGGAGCTCGCCGGGACCGAATCGCCTTATGTGCTCGAAGTGGTCGGGCGTGACGAGGAGCGATTCATCGTTCGGACCGAGCGCACCGGTCAGTCCGGCAAAGGGGGGCTTGTCTCGGCGGTGCAGGCGCTCGCCGAGGTTGGGTTGACGCCGTTGCCGCCGTACATCCTGAATGCGCGAACCGAGAAGCACGAGGAGACGCCGGACGAGTTGGACCGGGAGTGGTACCAGGCGGTGTACGCCCAGCCGACGGGGCGCGAAGAAAGCGGCGGGGGCGGATCGGTCGCCGCGCCGACCGCGGGGATGCACTTCACCGATGAACTGCTTGCGAGGCTGGCGGCGATGGGCGTCGGGCGGGCGGATGTGGTCCTGCACGTGGGGCCGGGAACGTTCCAGCCCATCAAGACGGAGTTCGTCGATCAGCACCCGATGCACGCCGAGTGGTGCTCGATCAGTCCTGAAGTGATCCAAGCCATGGAACGCACAAAGGCGGTTGGCGGGCGGGTCATCGCCGTTGGGACGACGACCGCAAGGGCGATTGAATCGCTCCCCGACCTGATCGCGAACGAGGGGCACTCACGCGGGTTCGAGGGCGAAACGCGGCTACTGGTGACCCCCGGAAGGCCGTGGCGCTGGGTAGATGGGATGGTGACGAATTTCCACCTGCCCCGTTCGACGCTCCTCGCGATGGTCGGTGCGCTCTTCCCGGGAGGTGTCCCCGACCTGCTGGGCATTTACCGCGAAGCGGTCCAGGAGCGGTACCGTTTCTACAGTTACGGCGATGCGATGCTCGTCCTCCCTTGACCGTTCACGATCGGCGAGGATTTTCAGCGCGGCCCGCGCGCGGGGCCGATAGATTGCGGCGTCGATGTGGGGATCGGACGAAGGAGGCGGGGGTAGCGCTCGCGAGGGCCGTGCCATGCAGCTGGGTGAGTTAGTTCAGGGAACCGGGGTTGAGCTGGAGCAGCCGGGCCATGCCTCGCTCCGGATCTGTGATGTCACGGAGGACAGCCGGACGGCGCTTCCGGGGTCGCTCTTCATCGCTCGGCCGGGGCTCAAGTCTGACGGGCGGACGTACATCGCCGATGCGATCCGCGCCGGGGCGTCGGCGGTGCTGACCGTTGAGGGCGCCGCGAAGCCGGAGGGCGCCGAGGACGTCGCCTGGCTTACGACGGACGATATCGCCGAATCGACCGCCCTGATTGCCGAACGGTTTTTCGGTGAGCCGGGCAAGCGGCTCATGCTTTTGGGTGTCACCGGCACAAACGGCAAGACCACTGTTTCGTATTTGATGCACCAGTTGCTCCGAGCGGCGAAGGTGCGGACGGGGCTGATCGGGACGGTGTTCATTGATGACGGCGCGGGGCTCTCCGCGAGCGTCATGACGACGCCTCCGGCGTTGGAAGTCAGCCACGCGCTGTCGCGGATGATCGATCATGGTTATTGCGCGGCGTCGCTCGAGGTATCGAGTCATTCTCTCGAACAGAAGCGCGTCGCGGCGCTGCGGTTCAATGCCGCGGTCTTTACGAATCTGACGGGCGATCATCTGGATTATCACGGTACGATGGAGAACTACGCCGGCGCGAAGGCGAAGCTCTTCGAGATGCTGAGGCCTGGCGGGGCTGCGGTAGTGAATATTGATGATCCCGCGGCGGAGACGATGGTGAAGAACTGTCGCGAACGGGTGCTCCGGTGCACGATGGAGCAGGACCGGCGCGCGGACTGCTCGGCCCGGGCGCGGAACTTCACGGTGTCGGGGTTCGACGGCGAGTTCATTGGGCCGTGGGGGCGGGTCTCGGCGCGCGTGCCCCTCATCGGCGAGCACAACGCGATGAACGTGCTGCAGGCGATCGCGGCGGTTCACGCGGCGGGGGTTTCGCTCGAGAAGTTCGAGGAGAAGCTGGAAAAGCTCGTGTCGCCGCCGGGCCGGATGGAGCTCGTCACCAGCGAATGGACCGCGGCGAAATCGATCGCGGGGTCCATCAAGCCCGCCGAACCGTTTTCGGTGTTCGTCGATTACTCGCACAGCGATGATTCGCTTGAAAAAGCGCTCGCGGCGCTGCGGTCCTTGGTCACGAAGAAGGGCGCGAAGCTCCGTGTGGTCTTCGGGTGCGGCGGGGATCGGGACCGGACGAAGCGGCCCCGGATGGGTCGCGTCGCGGCGGCGGGGGCGGATCAGGTCATCGTGACGAGCGACAACCCGCGCACGGAAGAGCCGAGCGCGATCATCCGGGAAGTTCTGTCGGGCGTGCCGCGCGAGGCGATGGGCAAGGTGCACGTGGACGCCGATCGCCGGGCGGGGATCAGTCGGGCGATCGATGATTCGTGCCCGGGCGACATCGTGCTGATCGCTGGCAAGGGTCACGAGGACTACCAGCTCGTACCCGACGGTGCGGGGGGCATTCTCAGGCTGAGCTTCGACGATCGGATGGTCGCGCGCGAGGCCCTGCTGCGCCGAGCGGCGCACGAAGCAGATCCATCGCATACGGAGCCGGCGCACGCCGGTGCGACGGTGAACAGCGGGGGACGCGGGTGACGTTCTGGACGCCCGACAATCTTCAGCGCATCACGGATGGGGTCTGGCTTCAGCGTCCCCAAGCATCAACGCCGATTCAAGGTCTGAGCACGGATTCAAGGGCGATTGCGCCGGGGCAAGTGTTTCTGGCGCTCAGAGGCGAACGGTTCGATGGACACGAGTACCTCGCGCTGGCGGCGAATGCGGGTTCGCCGGTGCTGATCGTTGATGATGAACGCCGGGGAAACGCGGCTGCCGGAGGGGATTCCGGCCCCGGTGTGCTGAAAGTGACCGACACGCGGCGAGCGCTACTCGCGCTCGGTG
>DASZQL010000094.1:0-4929 GCA_035549675.1 Phycisphaerales bacterium
AAGTTGGCGAAGGGGAAGAAGCCGCGGTCGACACCCGCATCCGGGAAGAAGTTGGGGACATCGGCGGTGGAGAAGAAGAGCTGTTCGCCCATGAGGCCGACGCCCAGGACGCCGAACTCCGAGTACTCGTAGCCGACGAACTGGAACGGATTTTCGGGGCCCTCGCCACCCGAGCCACCGGAACCACCCGAGCCTCCGGATCCACCGGAGTCGCCGCGAGTGGTGCCGCCGCCGGAGCCGAAGACGCCGGCGTAGAGCTCCGAGTAAATACCCTTGCTCTGGAAGTTGCCAACGACGTAAACGATGAGGTTGCCCTCTTCGTCAACGCGGGCGGCCATGTCGCTGCTATCGGACTCCGCAACCGGGTTGCCGGTGTGAATGAGCGAGCCGGTCGCGTCATTCAGGGTGCGCAGGCGCAGCTCCTGAGAGAAACGATCGAACGACAGGAAGCTGGGATTCGCCGGCGGCGGCGGGACAGGCGGTCCCGGCGGCGGAGGAGAAGGCGGGCCGGGAGGCGGCGGGCTCGGCGGAGGAGAAGGCGGGCCGGGGGGCGGCGAAGGAGGCGGGCTGGGCGGGGGAGAGGGGGGCGGCCCCGGGGGCGGGCTCGGAGGAGGACTGGGAGGCGGCGGGGGGCTGGTGCCCTCACCGGTATTGCTACCGGTGTTCGATCCGTTCAGCCCGTCGAGGCCCGTGTCCTGGATGATCGTGCTCGAGTCGCCCGAGTTGCGCTTGGCGAGCGAGTTCTCATCGACGTCGCGCGTGTCGGGGTTGTCCGTGTTGAGCGTGGACTGCTTGTCGTTGTAGTCGGCGGGATCCTTGGTCTCGGTGTCGGTCTGATTCTGCTCGTCAACGTTGGGCGCCTGATCGTCGTCGTAAAGAACGTCGAAGTTACCGTCGTTGCCGTCGCCGCCGTAGGACTTGGTGGGCTGGCCCGGCGTGACGTCCATGGCGCCGATCGTGCCGCGGACCGCGAGGGTCGCGTCTGGGGCGCGGATCTGAACGTCGTTGGCGAACTTGGTGGACGTGACGTTGAAGAGCACGCGGCCGTACTCGAGATCGACGCGGGTCTTATCGATGCCGGCTTCGTTGATGAGCTGCGCGAGCGTGACGAGACCGAGGCGGTCCATCGTGAGGACCTGGCCTTCGCCGACGCGCACCTGCACGGCGCTGCGCGGGCCGGTGCGGATCGTCGAGCCCTTGGGCAACACCTGGCCGACCTGGGCGGCGGTCCACGGCGCGTCCTCGGCGGGCTTCACCTGGCACTGGCCCTGCACCGCGACAACCACCGCGACGTTCTCTTGCGCGGCGGATTCCGCCTTGCCCGCTTCTTCAGCGATCTTGGCGGCGGGCGTGGTTGCGGGTTCAGCGGTTTGCGGCGCATCGGCCGGCTGCGCGCCGATGGCGAGCCACGACGGCATCAAACCGAGCGTGAACGAAGTCACGAACAACGGGAAACGTGTCTGCTGTGCCACTCTTGACTCCCCATCTCTTGCCGCGTGTGAGCGGCCCCTCATTTGTCGCTGAGCGTGATCGCGCCCAGAAACCCGTCCGGAACCCCACCTTCAGACAGAATACTCTGAATCGCGCGGCTGTAAACCCCTACCAGTACGGAATCTGCGAACTCGTGTTCAAGTTGGGCAAATCGTTCCTGCGCTTCCGCAAGGTCGCCGCGGATGAACGCGCTGACTGCTTTCTCCGTGACCGATATCCACGCTTCGGTGCGCGAGCCGTGTGGGTTCCGTGTTCCTATAAGTTCGTAGAGGGTTTGGTACTCGGACTTTCCCTTGACGATGATGCGACCGACTAGTCGGCATCGCTGATCGTTACCGCTCAGCTCTCGAACACGATCGGTGATCAGGATCCGAGTTCCAAAGAACTTATTAGCGGACTCAAGACGGGCGGCCAAGTTCACCGCGTCGCCGATCACGGTGTAAGCAGACTTGGCGGGGGGGTTGCCGAAGTCGCCGACGTTGACCTCCCCCGTCGCGATTCCGATGCGGGTCACGAGCTGACCGGCGGGGCCGAAGGCATTCGTCGCATTCATCTCATCGAGCTTTTCGAGCATCCGCGAGGCGGCAAAGGCGGCGTGCCGGGCGTGCTGGGGATCATCGAGGGGAGCCCCCCAGAAGACCATGATGCCGTCGCCCAGGTACTTGTCGATCGTGCCGCGTTCGTTCTGGAGGATGTCGGTCATCGCGCCCAAGTAGGTATTGAGCATGTGGGCGAGCTGCTCGGTCTCGAGGCGTTCGGAGATGGTGGTGAAGCCGGCGATATCGCTGAAGAGCATGGTCATCTCGCGCTTCTGCGGGGCCATGCTGCCGAGGCCGGGGTTGTTGACGAGGATGTCGACGACGTCGGGAGAGACGTAGCTGCGGAAGCGGGCCTCGGTCTGTTTGCGGCCGCGCTGCTCGACGAGGAGGCGGTGGAGGGTGACGGCGAGCCAGGGGAAGACGCCGGCGGCGAGGGGCGTCGCGGCGGAGACGATCCACATGTCCTTGTCCCAGAAGAGTATGCCGTTGACGGCGCTCCAGCCGGCGAGCATGGCGACAAGCGCGACCGGGCCCACCAGCACCGGGAAGCGCACGCCGATGAGCGTGGCGAGAACACCCACCACCAGGACCGAGACGTAGTTGATAACGAGCAGCGAGGGCACACCGACCTGGTACTGCGCATCGGTCAGGATCGAGTTCATGACGCAGGCGTGGATGTGCATGCCCGGCGTGCGAGGATCGACGCTGGTGCGGACGAAGTCGGCGAGCGCGCCGGTCGCCGTCCATCCGACGAGACACAGCTTCCCCTGGACGCGTTTGCGGAGCTCGCCGCCGCGCCATTTTTTCACTTCGTCGATGCCCGAGTCGATGCGTTTGATGAGGTCCGGAACGGTCGCGGTTACAGCGGCCATGTCGCGGAACTGGGCGTTTTCTTCCGGCGTGCGATCCGCTTCCGGCGGGAACATCTCGAGCAATGAGGCCGCTTCGCTCGCGATTTTTCCCCAGGCCGCTCCCTGCGCCGCGTACAGCTCTTTCCAGCGTGCATCGTCGGGGGTGAGGCGCGACATCTCGGCGGCGCGAGCGGCGTAGTCGGCCATGTTGACGAAGCCCGAGCCGTAGTTGCGTTCGACGCGCGCGATCTGTTCGTCGAGGCTCGCGATGTTCTGGGCGATGCGGTCGTAGACCAGATACGGGTTGAGGATGCTCCCGATGGAGATCTCCCGATCGATCATTCTGTCCGAGCCTTCGGGAACGACCGTTGATTCCTTGACGACGAACTGGTGACGCCAGCCGCGTGTGCCGCCGGTGGGCCAGTTGATGTAATGCAATCCCTCGACCGGCCCGAGCCCGGTCAGGAGCGCGGTGTGCATGCCGAGCTTGAGGTTGTTGGTGAGTTGGGTTTCGGTCTCGCCTCGGACTTCGATGCTCTCGATGGGGATGCCCAGATACAAAGCGGCGGCCGAAAGGCCGAGAGTTGGATAGAGGCGCGCGCCCGAGCGGACCCAGAGGGGGATGCGACGCACGCCGCCGTCGAGGTCCTCCTTGCCGAAACTCACGCTCGCGAGGCGCGCGGTCGCCGCGAGCAGTGGAGGAGCCGGGGGTTCGGGATCGTCGGACTGCGGGCACTTGAGAGAGGATGCGGCCCCCGGAACAGAGAACTCGTACTGACGGTCGCGCAGGATGCGGGCCCATTCGTACTTGAGCCTGAGATCATCGACCGAAGCGCCGCTCGTGGTCGCGGCCTCGCCCGCCGAGAGCCGTTTGTGCTTGATCGCCTCGAAGGTAAGGTCCGGGTCCTGATTGACGTCGTCAAAGACGATCGGAAAGGGCACTTTTTCAGGTTTGTAGGACGCATCTTCGCCCGCCGTCGTCGAGGAATGCTGCGCCGAGGGCAGGGCGGCGCGGTCCTCGGTGCCGCGGATCTGAAAGGACGCGCCGAGAACGACTCTGCCGTGCTCCTTGATCGCGGCGGCGAGTTCGGCGTCGCCATCCACCATGCGGATCGATTCCGGATGGGCGGGATCGCCGATGAGGCGCGGCTGCTGAGGGTTGCTCAGCAGGAGGTCGAGCGCAATGACCTTGGCGCCGGCGAGATGGAGCTCGCGGATGACCTGCGCCAATCGCTCGCGCGGCCACGGCCACTTGCCCACCGTCTCCTGCGACGGATCGTCGATCGCGATCAGCGCGATCTCGCCGGAAGGCTCGCCCTTGAAAAAGCTGAAATATCGGGCGCGCCAATCGAGGAACGGGTACTCCGCCGGTGTGGCGAAGCCGAGCCACTCGACGAGCAGAATCACAGCCGTGATCGAGAGGCCGATGGCCCACTGCCATCGCGCCATGAGTTCGGCGCGGTTGCGCTTGACGGGATGTGAGGGCGGCGCGCTCGCGGGCATAGAGTGCCGCGCGAGAGTTTACGCCGAGATTCGCAATCGCGCGCTCAACCGGGTGTCGGGAGGCCGGGTTGCTCTTTCGCTGGCGGGGCTTCGGGCTCTTCGCCCCGCTTGCCCTCTTCGGACTTCGCGGGCTCGGAAGCGGGAGCGCCGTTCTTGGCGGCTTCCTTGGCCGCGTCGTCCATCTCGCGGAGGAGCTTGTAGTCCTGGGCCTTCTGGATGACGCCGATGTACTCGAGGCCGCCGATCGCCTGCTGGGGCGTGGAGGCGGGCATGATCTGCATGTAGATGAGTTCGCGCTGGGCGTAGCGGCCGGCCTTGTTGGTGAGGCGCATCATCACGCCGCCGTCGATGTCGAGGGCGTGGGCGAGGATCTTGGAGAGCGTGCCGCGCTGCATGGCGAGGTCGGGCTCTTCGTTGAAGCCCTCCTCGAGCCAGCCGAGATCCTTGAAGTGCTGGACGCGTCCATCGTAAGTCGTGATCTTGTCCGAGTCGGGGACGAACTGCATCACGCCGTTCATGCCCTCGGCGTTGCTGACCGCCGAGCG
>DASZQL010000095.1:0-3463 GCA_035549675.1 Phycisphaerales bacterium
CAGGAGCCCCACGAGCATGATCGCCCCGGCCGCCGCGTACTTCCCGCCGAGCACCATCTCCGCCGTGCCGTGTCCGCCGCCCGTGGCGACGGGCAGCCACCAGCCGATGAGGCCGACCAGCGCCGCCGCGATCCCCGGCAACGCCCAGCGCGGCACGCGGCGCTGCTCGCGGATCCGGCGCTCCGACCAGACAAGCGCTCGATTGAACCCCACCGCGATGCAGCCGACGACGAGCCCGAGCAGGATCACGGCGGGCAGGGCCGCGAGGGGCGCCGCCGGAATCGGCCCGGTGTGGAACGACGGCACTTCGCCCATCAGCCCGCGCGCCACGACATCGGCCATCACCGCGGCGATCAGGGCCGCGCCGTACGTGAGCGCCGACATCTCGCGCCGAAGTTCCTCGATCACGAAGATGAACCCCGCCAGCGGCGCATTGAACGCCGCGGAAAGCCCCGCGCCCGCGCCGCACGAGATCAACTGCGGCAGCACCTTGTTGCTCACGCCGAGCATCTTCCCCACACCCTGCCCGACCGCCGCGCCCATCTGCACCGTCGGCCCCTCGCGCCCCAGCGAGAGCCCCGCGCCGATCCCGAGCACGCCCCCGATGAACTTCACGGGGATCAGCGACTTCCAGTTCATCGCCCGAAGCCGGAACAGCACGCCCTTGACGTGCGGGATGCCGCTCCCCGCCGCGTCGTGGTCCACGCGCTCGACGAGCCGGCCGATCGCGCAGCCGATCACGAGCCCGCACAGGGGCATGACCATCCACCCCCAGTACGGGTGCGCGCGCAGGCTCGTGACGATCGCGTTGCGCCCCTGCTCGACGGCGAAGAGCGCCCACGCGAAGAGCATGGCGAGGAGCCCCGATGTCAGACCGATCGCAGCCGCCACGGCGAAATATCGAGTGCGAACACTCCGCGGGCCGCGCACACTCCTCACTTCCGCGCCGGCCTCGCCGGCGACGGCTTCACTCGCTTCGGTTGCGCTCCCGGCGCTCTCCGTGTGCACGATGTCCCCTCGACGAAACTCGAATCCGATCGCAGTCTAGGCGCCGCCGGCGCTCGCGAGGCAGCGCCGCAGCCGCGCTAGCACCGATGATTTCCCCAGCACGGCGAGGGTTTCTCCCAGGCCGGGGCTCACGGCTGTTCCCGTCATCGCCACGCGGATCGGCTGCGCGGCGGCGCCGATCTGCAGGCCCTTCGACGCCGCGAACGCCTCGATCGCGGTGTTGATCGCGCCGGGCTCGAAGGGGTCGATGTTTTCGAGGACCGGCGAAAGCTCGCGGAGGACCTCGACGCCGCGCGGGCCGGTGCCGTCCTTGTTGACGGGCGCCAGGACGCTCTTCTTCATCGCGGCGTCGTCAAAGGCGAGTTCCTCATCGGCGACGACGACAAACATGGCGGGCTTGATCGCGTCCGCGAGCGTCTTGCACCGCGGCTTCACGGCCCGCGCGAGCCAGAGGAACCGCTGAACATCCAGCTTGGTGGTGAGTCGCGCGTCGAATCGTTCGCACCACTGCCGCCACCGCGCCGCGAACTCCTCATCGCTGAGCTTGTTGATCGCGTCCCCATTGAACGCCAGCAGCTTCCGCCGATCGAAACGCGAGTTGGTCTTGCCGATCCGCGACAGGTCAAAGTGCTGGGCGAGGAAGGTCATGTCGAAGCGGTCGAGGTCCGTTCCGTCGGGGTTCTTCATCCCGGGATTCCACCCCAGGAGCGCGATGTAGTTGCAGATCACTTCCGGGAGATAGCCGGCCTTCCGGAAATCCTCGACGCTCACCTCCGGCAGCGCGAGACCGATCGCCCCGGCCACCGCTTCCAGTTGCGACGTCTCAAGCTGCTTCTTCGTGTCCGCGAGCCACCCGCTCCACGTCGCCGCGTCCACTTCTGCCACCGGTGAGTCCTTGATTCCCTTCTGCTTCACCGCCGCGCGCGCCGCCTGGTCCCGCTCGCGCTTGCTCATCTTCGCGCCCTGGTCATTGAAGATCAGCGGCATGTGCGCGTACACCGGCGTGCGGTACCCCAGCACCCGCTGCAGCATCACGTGCCGCGGCGTGTTCATCAGGTGCTCCTGCCCCCGCAGCACGTGCGTCACCCCCATCATCTCGTCGTCAACCACCACGCCGAAGTGATAGGTGGGAAAACCATCCGCTTTCCTTAGCACGAAATCATCCACCTCCCCCGCGCCGAACTTCACCTCGCCCAGCACCTCGTCCATCACCGCGACCGGCTCCTCCGGCGACCGCAGCCGCACCACGTGCGACTCGCCCGAGGCCATTTTCTTCTGCTGTTCCGCGATCGGCAGAATCTCCGACTGCGGCGGGTGATACCGGAACGTCTCCTTCTTCGCCGTCGCCGCCTTCCGCATCTCATCCAGCTTCGCGCCGGGAGTGAAATCGGCGTAGGCGATGCCCCGATCGATCATCGAATCGACGACGCGGTTGTAGAGGTCTAGACGCTGGGACTGGTAGAAGGGCGCGACGCGCCGCGGATCGCCGCCGATGACCGATGCCTGCTCCTCACTCGATGCCTTGATGCCTGGATGGCTTGATGCCTTGCTTTGCAGCTCCGGCCCCTCATCCCACGCAATCCCAAGCCACGCGAGGTCCTCCATGATGCCGCGGGCTGAGGCTTCGCTGGAGCGAGCCTGGTCGGTGTCCTCGATGCGGAGGAGGAAATGGCCTCGGGTTTTCTTTGCGAAGGCCCAGCAGAAGAGAGCGGTGCGCGCCCCGCCGATGTGTAGGTGGCCGGTGGGCGAGGGCGCGAAGCGGGTGATGTACATTGAATTATCATTCCTCATTCTCTTTGATCCAGGCGAGCATTTTCGTGCCGTTTAGAGCATCCCAGAGCACGAAATGGAAAGGCCGGGTTCAAATTTGTCCACCACGGCCTTTACGCAGTCATGAAACCACTTAGGGGCAAGTGGACTAGTAACAACATCCTCGATCACACCGCGCACACGGATCGGAATCGTCATGGAAGAGGGCCATTCTTGTGCATTACCCAAACGAGTATTGTGTCCTTTACGCGCCGCTCCCCAAACCACCACCCGACATTCCTGTTCGTGTTGAAAAAAGTGCCGCTTCCACATTGGCAAACTGAGCGCATTCCACATCGGGGTGTCTGCCGTCTCTGGATTGAGGTACTGGATCTGTCCCATGAACACAGATCCATAGGGGGTGTTTGAGGGCAGAACGTTTGCTAGCCGACTGTAGCGAGTCCTCACTGCGACACCCGAACTGCCTCCATAAATACGCCACAGCGCTTCAGATTCGTGCGGCTGCATACACCAACAACTGACATAGGTAGTCGCCCGCATTAACTCTGATTCGAGTTGTATCGGGGAGCCGCGTTGCATCAACTTCGTCATCGTTGCGCGTACTTTGGGTGGATGGACTCCCTCAAATGGATCTTCGAGCTCGCTCAGCTTTGTCAGATGCAGTTCTCCCTTATTCAGCATCGCA
>DASZQL010000096.1:0-7726 GCA_035549675.1 Phycisphaerales bacterium
CTCTCGGCGCGCGACATGAGCGAGGCCCGCGACTCCGTTCGAGCCGAGGTGGAGCGCCTCGCGCGGGCCGAACCGACGCTCGATCCCGATGAATACGCCGATCGCGTGATCGGGGCCTGGCGCGTCGGCTCGACCATTGTCTCGGGCCAGGACCGCCTGGGACTCACCGCGAAGCTGCTACCCACGATCAGCGACGAGGAGGTCAACGCCGCGTTCCGGGATCTGACGGAGCCCGCCCACGCCGCGGCGCTGCTCGTCCTGCGCCCCGACGCCAGGCAACCGAACAGCGCGACGCTGCTCGCGACCATCGAAGAATCGCTCGCGCGGACGCCTCAGCCCATCGCCGAGCCCGAGCGCCCCGAGTCCTTCCTCGACAACGAGCCTTCGCCCGGCGACGTGGCGGAGATGTCCATCGAGCCCCGGACCGGAACGCTCTCAGCCTGGCTGAGCAACGGCGTGCGCGTCCACCACCGCACGCTCGACGACCGTACCGGCGAGGCGCGGATCGTCATCACGCTCGCCGGCGGGCGGATCGAGGAGACCGCCGCAACTCGGGGGCTCTCGGAGGCCGCGTGCACCGCCTGGAACGTGCCCGCTTCGCGTTCGCGCTCCGCGGCGGATCTCGACTCGCTCCGCGTCGGCAAGGACATCCGGATCAACGCCTGGGCGGACGAGGACGCGATCCGGATCACCTGCGCCGGCGACTCGGCGCGGATGGGCGAGGCCTTGCGACTGGTGCACTTGCTCCTGCGCGAACCCGTGATCGAGCCCGTGCATCTGGCTCGCTGGAAATGGCGCCAGCGCTCGATGGCCTCTTACCGCACGGCGGACCCCGTCAGCCGCCTGCTCGAACTCCTGGACACGCGGCTCTACGCGCCCGAGGACGCGCGCCACCGGCCGCTCGGCGGCGACGAGTCAGACTCGATCGATCTCCCCCGCGCGCAATCGTGGCTCGAGCACCTCGTCGCGGCGCCGATCGAAGTGGCGATCGTCGGCGATATCCGAAGGCAGACGGCGTTGGAACTCGCCGCGACGTACCTGGGTTCGCTCCCGGACCGTGGGCGGATCGGCCCTCAGCTCTTCGCACCGCAGCGCGGCGCGCCCCGCCGTACTAGCGGAGAGGGCATCACCAACGACCACGGCCTGTGCGCCCCGCGCGCCGGCTGTCTCGTGGCGGTGCGCGCCCCGCTCGTCGAAGACAGCGACGACGCGATGCTCGCCGAGATCACCGCGGACATCCTTCGCTCGCGAGTCAGCCGCAACATCCGCGAGGACCGCCCGCTCGCGTCGTGGCTGATGGTGAAATCGCTCCCTTCCTCGGCGTACCGCGAAGCGGGGGTCATCGCCGCCGCGGCGGTGACGGAACCCGGCAGCGCCTGCGAAACACTCGGCACGATCGGAACAACAGTGGACGAGTTCGTAAAAGCCGGCCCCGAACCGGAAGAGTTCCGGCAGGCGCTGGCGATGCTCGCCCAGCGATGCTCCGACCGGGTGCAACGGAGCGACCTGTGGGCCGAGTACGCCGCGGAATCGGAGTACCGCGGCAAGCGGCTCGGCGATGCCTCAACAGCGGAGTCCCGCGCCGCGGCGCTGACCGCCGATCGCATGATGCGCCTTGTCCGCTCGCTCGACCAGCCCGGTCAGCGCATCGGGATCATCACCGGGCCGCCGGCGCCCGAAAGCGCCGCCGAGCGGTAAACCGCAACTCGAAAATGGTCACGCCCCGATGCGGCGCCGGACCGAACGCTTCATCCGCTCGCGGATCGCCGACGCTTCCTTGCGGGCGTCGCCCGCAAGAGCCGCGGTCAGTCCCGGTTCGCCGGACAACCGCGTCAGCTCGTCGGCCATGAACATCGCCACCGAACGCAGCGCCAGCTTGTCGGGGTTGGCGACGGCGCGCTCGGCATCCGCGCGGGCCAGCGAAAGGACCTTCTGGGCGTACGCATCGTCCGCGGGCTGACGCATCGGGTTGTCTCCGTGAAAGAAACTCGCCTGAACGGGATTCGGGACACACGGCCCGCTCATCATCGGCGAGCGGCAGGGTGCAAGTGATACGGGCCGGGCGGGGTGAAGTTCTGCCTGCGACGATCTGGTGATTCGGGCAGGTTTTTCATCTCCCGCCTGCGTCTGGGAATCGCGGCGGTGGTAGCATTTGGCCATGGCCCAACCGTCCACGGCTCAGTCAGTTGATACGAATGCCGATAACCCCACGGGCGAAGCGGAATCAGCGCGCGCGGGCGCTCGGCGCGCACCCTCCCCTGATCCGGTGCTTCCGGCGGAGCGCACCGTCGCGGGGGTTGAAACGATCCTGCTGACCACCGATCGCCCGATCAGCGCGGGCCGCGTCGCGCAGACCCTCAACCTCAACGCCCTCGGCGATGGCGTCAAGCTCGTGCGTGAAGCGGTCACGGCGCTCAACGAGCAATACGACGCGTCGGGCCGCGCGTTCCGAATCGAGACCGTCGCGGGCGGCTACCGCGTCGTGACGCGCCCCGAACTCGCGCCGGCGGTCACGGCGCTGAAGGGCGAGCGTGAAGCGGCGAAGCTCAGCCGCGCCGCCGTCGAGACGCTCGCGATCATCGCCTACCGCCAGCCCATCACCCGCGCCGCCATCGAATCGATCCGCGGCGTGGCGTGCGGCGAGGTGCTCCGCACGCTCCTCGACCGGCGTCTCGCGGGCATCACGGGCCGCGCGGAGGAGCTCGGCCGCCCGATGCTCTACGGCACGACGAAGCAGTTCCTCGAAGTCTTCGGTCTCGCGAGCCTCAAGGATCTGCCAGGCGTCGGGGAAGTCTTCCCCGAGGTCGCCGACGCCGCGGCGCGTGCGGAAAAAGCCTCGGCGATCGAAGCCAAGAACTCGGGCGCGGTCCGCGCATCGAATGTGGCGGCCGCCGAAGCCGACGTCAAACCAGAAACCGACACCGCTCCATGAGAGAACACATGATTGCGACGATCCGCCGCGGACTCCTGACGATCTCGGCGCTCGCCTGCGGCGTGTCGGTGACCGCGTGCTCGCCGCACCGCGTCACGGGCAAGGTCGTTGAAGGGCCGGTGAGCCAGATGCTCATCGTGAATCCCGACGATCCCCGTTTCGATCTGCCGGGCATCGAAGGAACGCAGCTCACGCTCCGCATGGACCCGCAGCGCCCCAACCGCAAGGTGCTCGCCAAGGTCGCCAGCGGCGCCGAGGGCGAGATCGACATCCCGGTCGATTACCTCGGCGCGGGATGGTTCGAATACGACATGGGCCTGACCGCGCGGCACGCCGGCTACCAGCGCGCCGACGGCTTCTTCAAGCTCCCCACCACCGACAAGCGCGTGCTCATCATGCTCACGCCCGGGCGCGACATCGGCCAGCTCGACGACGACGATCCGCTCGATCAGGTCGATCAGTATTGGAAGAAGTAAGAGCAGCGATCGGCGGTCGGCTTTCAGCGGTCAGCCGGAGTGCCGGGCTTCTGCGTGCTGACGGCTGGCGGCTGATGGCGGATCGCCAAAAAGGCCGCGGGCCCGGATTTCTCCAGGCCCGCGATTCGGTCGGCGTTGACGGTAAGCCGAGTTCTGTCGTCCCGTAGAGCCCTGCGTGAGCATGGCGCGGGACGGCGGCCATTTCTCTCGCCGGGCCGTTGCCGACCCGGTCCAGCGATCTACCCGCCCTCTTCCGCACGGACCGTGCGTTCACGGCGGTGAAGCCGTGACGAGAGCTGCGTGATCTTGCACGCGACGGAGTTTGCCTTGCCACGGCCGTCACCGGCCGCGCGGTGCGCTCTTACCGCACCCTTTCACCCTTGCCTGTGCCCCCTTCTCCAACACCTGAAATTTGAAATTTCAAACTTGAAATTTCAGATCGAGATGTCGGAGAAGAGGGCCATCGGCGGTTTGCTTTCTGTTGCACTCTTCGTCGCCCGCGACCGTCGGGCGCGTGGGCGTTACCCACCGTCGTGTCCTCTCGTGCTCGGACTTTCCTCCGTGGCGCCGTCTCCGCTCATCGCGTGGACGTGCCGCGGCGGCCGCCTTGTCAACGCTCAACGGGATTCTACGCCGGTCGGAACCCCCACGTTGAATCGGCTGGAACGGCGATCCGATGAATGTTCCGTCCGCACATCACCTCTCTCCTCCCCCCCTACTCGTGTCACCCGCTCCCGGTCTTTCGCGAGCCCCGGCCTTCGGCAGTCAGCTTTCAGCGACCAGCATTCGGCCGATCTGGCCGACCGCTGAAAGCCGGCCGCTGACCGCTCTCTGGCCGGAAGCTCTCTTCCCCGGATAGCCTTACTCACGCATGCCCGCCGCGTCTGCTCATCTCCGGCATGACCAGCTCGCGCTCTTCCGCGCGGTGGCCGAT
Source organism: Phycisphaerales bacterium (assembly GCA_035549675.1). Lineage (GTDB taxonomy): Bacteria > Planctomycetota > Phycisphaerae > Phycisphaerales > UBA1924 > DASZQL01. Next base: position 4,343 of record DASZQL010000096.1, read on the forward strand.
CGGTGCGGCCTCGAGATCGCGCACCTCTCCCTCGCCGATGACTCACGGGGCGGCACCGAGCTGAGCGACCATTTCCCGCGCGCGAAGCCTGTCACCGACTTCCGCCACGAACTCACGAGCGCGAACGTGCAGGTGGTTCTCCTCGGCGCGCTCCCCGGCGCCAAGGGCGAGGAGGCGGGCGCCATCGCCGATCTCTGCGCCCAGCGCGGCCTGCGCCTCATCACGCTCGAACCCATCCCCGCCTCGGCGACGGACGTGCGGCGCGCGGAGCTCTGGGGCACCGCCGTGCGGATCGTCCCGTTGCTGCGCGACGCGACGCTCTTCGCAGCCGCGGGCGAGGCGCTCGCCGACTTCGGACCCATCCGCACCGTCTCGATCGCCTCGCGCGCCGCCCGCGCCGACGGCTCGCTCGGCGCCCGCCTCTTCGACGCGATGCTCATCGTCCACTCGCTCCTCGGCCAGCCCGAGTCCATCGACGCCTCCGTCATCTGCCCCGGCAGCGTCGCGGGCGTGCACCCCGCGCCCGCCGATTCGCTCGCGCTCCTTTCCGGTGACCTCACCGCCAACCTGCGATTCGCCGGGCCTCACGCCGCGTCGATGTCCCTCTCCGACCGAGCCGGCCGCTGGTTTCGCGGCGTGACACTCCTGGGCGACGCCGGGTGCATCCGCATCGACGACGCGGGTTTCGAGGTCATCGATCCAGCCGGGACAACGATCGACCGCTCGCCGGGCCCCTCCGGCGCGCGCGCCAAAGGCGCGGACCCGACGGGCGAAAAGAAATCATCGCGTCGGAAAGCAGAACCGGGCGGCGCCGCACCCGCGGAGAAGAACTCCGGCGGGACCGGGGCGATTGACGTCCTTGCGGCTGCGGTCGCGCGGGCGCTCGACGACCGCTCGCCGCGCCCCGCGCCGATCGACTTTAGCGCGGTGCTCTCGATGTGCGAAGCCGCGATCCTCAGCGCGCGTACAGGGCAGGCCGAAAGCCCCGCGACCGTCCAGCGCATGGCGATGGCCTCGTGAGTCGATCGATTGAGTTGGACTTGATGAGCAACGTTCCCGCGGCGCGACGGCTTACTTCTTCTTGCCCTTGAAGTATTCGCCCGAGAACTTGCGCTGGAACTTCTCCACCCGGCCGGCGGAGTCCACGAAGGTGCTCTTGCCGGTGAAGAACGGGTGCGATCCGGACCACACGTCGACGTGCAGCTCGGGGACGGTCGAGCCGGTGGTCATCACGACCTCGCCGTTGAAGTAGACCTTGCAGTTGGGGTAGTACTTGGGGTGAGTCTTGTTCTTCATGGCGAGGCTCCGAAGATCGTGCGGACCGAAAAACTCCCCGACTAGGACTCGAACCTAGAACCTAGCGGTTAACAGCCGCTCGCTCTACCATTGAGCTATCGGGGACCGAGATTTCCCGCCGGGCCCACCGCCCAGGGGGACAGGAAAGATAGCCGCTTCCCGCCGCGGTTCAAGTCGGCGTCTTTTGGCTTTCCTGGCCGTGGTTTGCAGGTACCCCGACCGTCAAAAAATTTCAGACCTGGTCCCGCAACGACTGGCTCGGCGTGAAGCCGATCGTTGACGAGGCCTTAATGACCATTTCCTGCTTCGTGGACGGGTTCACGCCCGTGCGGCCCTTGCGGTTCCGCTTTCGGAACGTCCCGAAGCCCGCAATCGCGACTTTTTGGTCCTTGGAGACCCCGTCCACGATGGACTTCAAAACCACATCCACGATGCGGGTGGCGGTCGTCTTCGACTCGCCCATCTGCGACGCAACCTGCTCGATCAGCTCGCCCTTGTTCATAGCCCGGCTCCTGCACAGAAGCCCACGGGAGCGGATGCACCAGACCAACCGACCGGCGCCTCCCCCCGTTGGGGCGGGGTTTGGGATTGCCATCTCTGCTCGGCGAACCGACCATACACCCTTCAGCGGCGGTGTCAACGTGGAAGGCGGCAAACTGCCCATCCTCTTCATGAAGCCTCACCTCAAGGGTAGAATCGGGAGCATGGACACAGCGACCGTCACAGCTCCCTCCGTCCCCCAGGTCCGGACCCAGGCCGTCTCCAAGGCCAAGACCAAACGACCCACGCCCTGGAACGTGGTGCTGCTCAACGACGACGATCACTCCTACGAGTACGTCATCGCGATGGTCCAGAAGCTTTTCGGCGCGCCGGTCGAGCGGGCCTTCCAGATCGCCAAGACGGTGGACAAGGACGGCCGCGCCGTCTGTATGACCACGCACCGCGAGCTCGCCGAGCTGAAGATGGAACAGATCCACGGCTTCGGCAAGGACATGCTTATCTCCGGCTGCGCCGGGTCCATGAGCGCGGTGATCGAGCCCGCCGAGTGCGGCGATGACGAGAACGGCGAGAATGACAGCCGCGCGTGATCGCCCGGCTTCTCTTTCCTTGTCTCCGATACTCTCGCCGCCATGCCCCCCCACTCCAACCCCGGTGCCGCGTCCCTGGTCCTTGTGACCGAGGAGATCGACGCCGAGTGCCGGCGCTGGCTCACCGAGCGGTGCGAAGTCGTGGATTGCTCCGCGAGCGACGCCCGGTTCGCGGAACTCCTGCCGAAGGCTGATGCGCTGGTCATCCGCACCTACACCACTGTTGATCCGGCGCTGCTGGCCCGCGCGCCCAAACTCCGCGTGGTAGGCCGCGCTGGTGTCGGGATCGACAATATCGATCTGCCCGCCTGCAAATCGCGAGATGTGCGCGTCGTGCACACCCCCGACGCCAACACCATCGCCGTGGTCGAACTCATGACCGCGTTCGTATTCGACGCGATCCGGCCGCGCCTGTTTCTCGACCGTGCGGCGGGACTCAAAGAATGGAAGTCGCTCCGCGCCGAGCTCGTCGGCGACCGGCAACTCGCGGACCTCACCGTCGGCATCCTCGGTTTCGGCCGCGTGGGTTCGCGCGTCGCGCGCGTGATGGCCCCGCTCGCCGGACGCGTGATCTACAACGACCTCCTCGACATCCCCGCCGACCGGCGCGCAGGGGCCTCGCCGGTGAGCGTCGAGGAGCTCTTCCGCGCCGCCGATATCGTCACGATCCACGTCGACGGCCGCCCCGAGAACCGCGATTTCGTGAACGCCCGCCTCCTCGCCCTCTGCAAAAAGGGCGTGCTCTTCCTCAACACGTCCCGCGGCTTCGTTGTCGATGTTCACGCCGTCGCCGACCTGCTCAAACGCGATCCCGACGCCAAGGCCATCCTCGATGTCCACGAGCCGGAGCCCTTCGGCGCGGACTATCCCCTGCTGGGCCTGGACAACGCTTTCCTATCGCCCCACATCGGTGCCGCGACGGTCGGCGCGCACCGGAACATGTCGTGGGTCGTGCGCGATGTCTGGCGCGTGCTCAGCGGCGAGACGCCCCAGTACGCCG
>DASZQL010000097.1:0-5936 GCA_035549675.1 Phycisphaerales bacterium
GCGTCATCGACGACCCCGCCGCGTACTACCCCCCGGGGCCCATCAATCTCAAGGAAACCCTCATCATCGAGGCAGCGCCCGGCGGGACCACTCTCCATGTCCCCGAGTCCGGCGCCGAGATGGGCGGTCTCTACATCACGGGCGACCTCACCGTTGATCTCAACAACGCCATGCTCACCACGGACCACCTGCGCGCCGACCCGTGGCCAGGCGGGCCACCCTCGACCATCCAGTTCGAAGGTCCCGGGACGCTCAACCCCTACGGCGTCGTCGGCTGGCTCGGCACACGCATCATCTACCGCAACCTCGACCTTCTCGAGGGCGAGTCTGGCTCCTTCTCCAACGGCGACGCGAGCTACGTCCTCGATCATTGCCGCGTGAGCCGGGAGAATGATTTCTCCGAGCTGGTCTGGCGCGCCATCGCCATCGCCGGCGAATCCACGTTCGATGCCGAAACTCTCTTCGCCGGAGCCATCGGGCCGGCGGACGACAAACCGTTCGTCCTGACGCTGAACCGCGCCACCTTTTTCAACCAGCCCGCGTTCGAGCAATCGCCCGAGTTCGGCTTCCTCGCGCTCTCGCTCCGCGTCTTCGACGGTTCAACCACAGACCAGGTGACCGTCCACGACGCGCTGAGCCTCGGCGGCACACTCAACGTCGCCTTCGCCGACACCTTCCAGCCGCCCCCCGGCCAGCCCTTCTCCATCCCCCTCATCACCGCGAACTCCTTCACCCGCCAGTTCGCCCTCGTCAATCTCCCCACCCTCTCCGCGGGCCGCTTCGCCCGCATCGTTTACGGCTCCACCATCCGCGGCTCCGAATCCGGCACCCCCCAGCCCGTCGCCACCCTCGTCGTCGAAGACCTCGGCCAATACCTCGGCTTCGACGACACCGAGCACTTCTCCGCCGGGGGCACGCCCAGCGCCGCCGCCGTCGCGGACCTCGACAACGACGGCGACCCCGATCTCGCCCTCGCCATTCCCGGCGCGCTCGAGTCCGATCCCGGCTCCGTCATCCTCCTCTTCAACGCCGGCAACGACCTCTCCGGTCACTGGCTCGGCTTTACCGCCAGCACCCAGTTCCCCTCCGGCGGCGAGAACCCCGTCGCGCTCCGCATCGCAGAGCTCGACGGCGCGCCCGGCCTCGACCTCGCCGTCGTCAACCGCCACTCCGATTCTGTCGCGACCTTCCGCAACGACGGGGCGGGAGCATTCATCGCCGCGTTCACCTTCGCCGCCGGCGCCGACCCGCGCGACGTCGCACTCGGCGACTTCGATTCCGACGGCCGTGCCGACATCGCCGTCGCCACCGGTGATCCCGCCGGCGAAGGATTCATCGGCATCTTCATCAACCAGGGCGGCATCGGCGCGACCTGGGCCGGCCCCGCGCCGATCGGCCCCGTGATCCCCACCGGCTCGAACGACCCCACCTCCATCAACCCCATCGACATCGACGACGACAAGGACCTCGACCTCGTCGCCGTCGTCCCGCAAGGCTTCCTCTACACCTTCCCCAACGCCGGCGGCACGCTGCGCGCCTGGCCCGGCTTCCTTTCCCCCACTGTGATTCCGACGGGCGGCCAGCCCACCAGCATCAATCCCATCGACATTGACGACGACAAGGACCTCGACCTCGCCGCGATCAACCCCCCCCTCGGCGCCATCCAGGTCTTCTTCAACAGCGGCTCCGGCAGCTACTCCTCACCCGCCTCGATCCCCGTCGGCAACTCGCCGCGCTCCCTCGCCTTCGCCGACCTCGACCGCGACGGCGACCCCGACCTCGCCGCCATCGCCGCGGACGAACCGGGAGGCCCCGCCTCACTCCGCGTGATCCGCAACGACCTCGCCGGCGGTCAGTCCGCATTTACGCGTCTGCCCTCCGAGCAGCCCGGCGCCGAGCCACTCCTCGTCCTTGCGGCGGATGTGGACGCCGACAACGACGACGATCTCATCACCATCACCGCGCCGTCGATGCTCCGCGAGGGGAGAGGCGAGCCCGCGCACCCCCTCATCACCGTCGCCCCCTCGCGCCCCACATGCCGAGGCGACACCTCCGCCGACGGCACGATCGGCCTCGCCGACATCGCCGTCATCATCCAGCACTGGAACGACAAAGTCCCCCCCGGCACCCTCGGCGACGCCGACTTCTCCGGCGCCGTCGGCCTCCCCGACATCGCCGCGGTCATCCAGGCGTGGGGGACGTCGTGCTTCTGATGAACGAGACGCGAAGCGCGAGCGAGCGTGCAAACGACCCCATTTCGGAGCCGCTCGCGTGTTGATGGGAGGGGCAGTCGGGGATCTTCCCCGGCATTTGCATCACCGATGCTGTTTTTCTATATACCGAACAAAATACGTATTAAATTGCCTATTGACAAGAGTATAAGCAAATGAGTAAACCATTGTCATGACTCCTACCCAGATCGCCTCGTTGCGTGCCGCTCTCGGGCTTTCGCGAGCTGAACTCGCTCGCTTTGTAGGCGTTTCTGACATCACCATTGTGAGATGGGAGTCCGGAGACGCCAGTGCCCCACGCGGCGTGACCTTGGTGCTGCTCCTAGCGATGCAATCAGCATTACAGCACACCGATGCTCAGACCCTCAGAAATCTCATTCGGATAGCTCCGGCAAATCACGCCGCGGCTATTCAGCAACTACTTCGACTCGCACATGGTGAACAATCTCTCCTGACTAATCAGCCATAACGTCGGCAAGGAGGCCAAGTGAACTGGCATCAGTACCTACACATCGATTGGCAGTCGCCGCTCGGATCAGGCGGGGAGGGCTGCGTATTTGTCGCTCGGTCGATCACTTCGGGGCAACAGTTCGCGGTAAAAATTCCACTTGCTCCGCTGTCGATTCTGGCCCAACGCCAAATGATCCAAGAGATCACACGTGCACTTCGCGTCACCGGTAACAATGTTGTACGACCGCTAGCGTGGGAGCTCGCACCGTATCCAATCGCGATCTATGAGCTCGCACGATACGGCTCTTTACGTCAAGAGATGAACAGATTTTGGCAGCTTCGCCAGACGTATCATCCGGTCTTTGCCCTTCAGCGCGCCTTTCAAATGCTTCTTGGCGTACGCGATGCGCACAATTCTGGAATCATCCACCGCGACGTCAAACCGGAAAACTTTCTCTTCTTTGACAATGACATGTTGAAGCTCTCCGATTTCGGAGTTGGGCGCTCGATCAGTCGACCGCTCGCATCGCAAACCAAGGCCTTTGTTGGCACTTGGAACTACGCCTCACCCGAGCAGATGGCTGGATTCGGAGTCGACAGTCGAACAGATCTGTATTCTGTTGGTGTAGTCCTCTACGAGATGCTAACCGGCGCGCGGCCGCGCGTCGGCACCTCATATCACCGCCCTTCTTGCTATCACGCAAATATTTTGCCAAGTCTCGACAAACTTTGCCTACGGTTGATGGCCGTAAACAAGCACAATAGGCCAGCAACCGTGGGTCTTGCTATCGTTGAGGTAGCCCGGGTGTGGAAAGAATACATGACGTACCGGCAAATCTATACATCTCTAGGGCTCAAGAGCCCGTATTAATCGTTGCAACGTGGCTGTCGTCGCTCTCCACCGCAAAGTGCTTCGCGTGCGAGTGAAACGCGATGACCGCGCTCAGGCGCTGCTCGGCGTCGATCAGCTAGCTCAGAGCGCATCCCATCCGCTCAGCCGATGAGTCTGGACTGTTCTTTTCGGCCGCTCGCGGCCCCTAACGTTTAATTATCCAAGATGGGATTCCGACTGAGTAATGGCCCTGCGGCAAGCGTCCGTTGGTATACCAACCGCCGTGAAAGTATCACAACAATCCAAGCAGAGGAGCTAAGTAGCAGACTGACCGCGTATTCTCTCCGGCTGAGAGCGCAGCCGGGCCGGCGCGCCGAATATCGACCGGGCAGACCTTCTCGCCACCCGAGCACCAAGCACTTTCAACTTTCTACTACTTCCTACACCGCGAAATACTTCGCCTGCGGATGATGCACGATGATCGCGCTCGTGCTCTGCTCCGGGTCGATCTGCCAGTTCTCCGTCAGCACGCACCCGTTCCGCTCCGGCTGAATTAACCTGAACAACTTCTCCTGGTCGCTCATGTCGGGGCACGCGGGATAGCCGAAGCTGTACCGCGAGCCGCGGTAGCGCTGGACGAAGAGGTCCTTGATCTTCGGCGAGTCCTCGCCCGCGATGCCCAGCTCCTGGCGCATCCGCTTGTGCCACAGCTCCGCGAGCGCCTCGGCGCACTCGACACCCATGCCGTGCAGGTGCAGGTAGTCCGTGTACTTGTTCGCCTCGAAGAGGGCGCGGCTGCGCTTGCTGACTTCCTCCCCCATCGTCACGCAGTGGAAGCCGACCACGTCGCGCACGCCCGAGTCCAGCGGCCGGAAGAAGTCGCTGATGCACAGCCGTTGACGCCCCTCCTGGCGCGGGAACGTGAATCGCTCCACCTCGCGTGAGTGGTCCTGCGCGTCGAACACCACGAGATCATCACCGTCGGCATTGCACGGGAAGTACCCGTACACCACGCGCGGCCGCAGAATCCCCTCGTCCCGGCACTGCTGCTGCAGCTTCTCGAAGATCGGCTGCACCTCGTCCGCGACCTGCGCCTCGTACTCCTCGTCGCTCTGCTTCCCCTTCTTGTACTGCCACTGGCCCCGGAAGAGCGCGACGCGGTTCACGAAGGGATAAATCTGATTGAGGTCGATGCCCTCGACGACGCGCGAGCCCCAGAAGGGCGCCGCGGGAATCTCCACATCCGTCCGCACGTCCGATCGCGTGCGCTCGATCAGCGCAACCCCGCCGCCTTCCGCGCGCTGCGCCGCGAGCTCGTCCTCGCGCCGCGCGCGGCTCGACTCGATCTTCTCTTCCGCGTCCGCGCGCTTGCGGAGACGCTCGCCGATCTCGCTGTCGATCGTGTTCAGCTTCCCCGCCGCGAGCAGGTCCATGAACCGCAGTCCTTCGAACGCGTCCTTGCCGTAGTACGTGACCGGGTACACGCCCCGCAGATCATGCTCGGCGTAGAACCGCGTCAGCGCCGCCCCGCCGAGAATCACCGGGACGCTCATCCCCTTGCCCTGCATCTCCTGCAGGTTGTCGCGCATCACCCCCACGGATTTCACGAGCAATCCCGAAAGCCCGATCGCGTCCGCCTGGTGCTCCTCGAACGCGCGCACGATGCTCGCCAGCGGCTGCTTGATCCCGAGGTTCACCACCTCGTACCCGTTGTTCGACAGGATGATGTCCACCAGGTTCTTGCCGATGTCGTGCACGTCGCCCTGCACCGTCGCGAGGACCATCTTGCCTTTCGACTTCCCCCCCACCTTCGGCATGTGCGGCTGCAAATACGCCACCGCCGACTTCATCACCTCCGCGCTCTGCAGCACGAACGGCAACTGCATCTCGCCCGAGCCGAAGAGTTCCCCCACGACCTTCATCCCCGCGAGGAGGTGGTCGTTCACGATCTCCAGCGCCGGGTACTTCGCCAGCGCCTCATCGAGCGACTTGTTCAGGTCGCGCGTCTCGCCGTCGATGATGTGCCGCTGCAGCCGCTCTTCCAGCGGCAGGTCCGCGAGCGTCTGCTTCTTCTTCGCGCCGACAGCGCCGCCCGCCTCATCCGGGAAGAGCGAGATGAACGCCGTCAGCGGGTCGAAGCCCTCGCGCCGCTTGTCGTAGATCAGCTCCAGCGCCGCGTTCCACTGCGCATCCTCGATGTCCTTCCGCGGCAAAATCTTCGAGAAATGCACGATCGCGCCCGTCAGCCCCGCTTCGAGACACTCGTGCAGGAACACCGAGTTCAAGACCACGCGCGCCGCCGGCTTCAAACCGAATGACACGTTCGAGAGCCCGATGCACGAGAACGTCTCGGGGAGTTCCTTGCTGATCCGCCGGATGCCTTCCACGGTTTCCAGCGCGAGCCGCCGGTCCGCCTCGACGCC
>DASZQL010000098.1:0-17654 GCA_035549675.1 Phycisphaerales bacterium
CTCGTCAACACCATGATCGACGAGGGCGACGCCGCCGCGCCCAAGACCGCCGCCGTCGAATCCCGCTTCGACCGCCGCGAACTCTGGCGCCACTCCGTCGCCGTCGCCTGCGCCGCCGAGCTCATCGCCGAAGTCCACGGCGGCAAGACCGCCGCCCTTGATCCCAGCGAAGCCTTCGTCTGCGGCCTGCTTCACGATCTCGGCAAGCTCGCCCTCGACCGCGTGCTCCCCAAGACGTACGCGCGAGTGGTCTCGATCTGCGACCAGCGCCAGGACGACATCGCCGAGCTCGAAAAAGCCATCATCGGCCTCGACCACCACACCGCCGGCAAGCGCATCGCCGAGAACTGGGGGCTCCCCCACCAGTTGCAGGACGTCATGTGGCTCCACGGCCACGAGGCCGAGGCGGTTCCCTACCTCGCCCACCGCCCGATGATCGGCGCGGTCCACGTCGCGGACGTGCTGGTCCGCCGGATGCACCTGGGCTGGTCGGGCAATTTCAAGCCCATCTCCGATTTTGACGCCGCCTGCCGCTCACGCGGGCTCGACCCCGCCAAAGTGGAAAGTGTCCAGTCCGAACTCCTCGATCGTGTGCGCCAACGGTCCGCCGAGCTGGGCCTCGAGGAAGAAGAAGACCGCGACATCCTCATGCGCGCCGTCGCCGAGGCCAACCGGCGCCTGGGCCGGATCGGTTCGATGCTCGACGAACGCTCGCGCGAGAGCGAGCGCGACGGCGCCATCCTTGCCGCCCTGGGATCGTTCAACCACGCCGTACGCGCCAACTCCGGCCTGGTCCCCGTCATGTCCGAGGTGGTCCGCTCCGCCAAGTCGATCCTGGGCGAGGGTTCCTACTCCCTCATGTGGCAGTCCCGCACCGACGGCCCCATCCACCTCTTCCGGTTCGGTCCCGACTCGACCGTGCGCGAAGTGACCGAGGTCGAGCCACCCAAGGACCCTCCCGCGCCCGGCAAGGATCACGCCGCCGACCAGCTCCCCGACTGGGCCCGCGCCAAACTCAACGGCGCGATCGATCCGTGGCGCGCCCGCATCCTCTCGCTCACCTGCGGCGGCGGCCCCCGCGTTCTGCTCATTCACGACCGTGAGGGCGCCGAGTCCGCCATCGGCGCCCGCGCGATGACCGCGCTCACCGCCTCGTGGGCCTGGGCGCTCAGCGCCGCCGCCCAACACCAAGGCGCGCGAAAGCTCGGCGAACAGGTCGCCGAGGCCAACCGCCGACTCGTGCAGATGCAGCACTCGCTCGTCGAATCGCGCTCAATGGCGCGACTGGGCGAGGTCGCCGCCGGCGCCGCCCACGAGATGAACAACCCCCTCGCCGTCATCAGCGGCCAGAGCCAGCTCCTCTCCCGCGTCGTCATGGAGCCCACCCAGCGCGAATCCCTTCGCCGCATCACCGAGGCATCCGAAAAACTCAGCGAGATGATTACCGGCCTACACGAATACGCCTCCCCCCCAAAGCCGGTGCGCAAGAGCACGAGCCTCGGCCCCCTGGTCCTGACCGCCGCCGAAGAGGCACGCAAGAAATGCGCCGCCTCCGGCGCCCCGATGGAAGTCCCGATCCGGCTGAACGTTGCGGATCGCCTGCAGGAAGCCTGGATCGACGCCGATCAGATCGGACGTGCCTTGGCCGAGCTGCTGGTCAACGCCGTCCAGTCAGGTCCGAAGACCGCGATCGAGGTTGGCGTTCACGTTGACCCCCTGGATGACCGACTCTACATCAGCGTCAAGGACGACGGAGCCGGAATGAGCGACAAGGCGATCCAGCACGCGTTCGATCCGTTCTTCTCCGAAAGGCCCGCCGGCCGCAGCGCCGGCATGGGCCTCGCGCTCGCCCAGCGCTTCGCCAGCGGCAGCGGCGGCGAGATCGAGCTCCGCAGCGCCGAGGGCGAAGGCACCACCGCCCGCATCGTCTTCAGCAACTGGCGCAAGCCCACGCGCGCACCCGCCACCGGGCGAGCCGCGTAACGCATCGAGAACACCCGGGCCAAGACCGCCCGGTTCACGGAGGACTCGGTCCATGGCCACACGCGAATCAAACTTCGATCCGATCGACGGCGCCCGCCGCGGTCCGACCATGGGGAAGAACCGCACCTCCGTCCTGATCGTCGATTCCGCGCCGCGGTCGCGCGAGACCGCCCGCCGCGCCATCGAGAACGCCGGCAAGAAGTGTGTGAGCGTGGCATCACTCGCCGAGGCGCGCTCCGCGCTGCAGCGTCACAACTTCGATGTCGTCGTCGTCGGAACCGCTCTCCGCGATGGCCACGGCCTCGAGCTCGTCCGCGAGCTCAAGGCCACCGGCTCCCTCACCAGCGCGATCGTCGTCGGACAGGGCGACGAGCAAGGGGTGGAAGACATCGTCGAAGCCATGCGCCACGGTGCGGTCGATTTTCTGCACCAGCCGTACGAGAGCGACGACCTCGCCTCCCGTGTCGTGGACGCCGCCCGCGCGGTCGAGCGCACCCGCTCCCGCCTCGAAGCGGACGGTCCCGCAACAGCCGGCCGCATCGGCCCCAAGAAGAAGGCCCGCGAGAAGGCCACCTTCGAGCAACGCATCCGCAAGGAGCTCGACGTTGAATCGCTGCTCCGCCGCACCCTCGAGCACATCCTCGACACCGCCGGCCCCACCAATGCCGCGGTCTTCCTTCCCACCGGCAGCAACGACTATAGCCTCGGCGCCTACGTGAACTGCGATATCCCCAAAGACGTCGTGGACGTGCTGCTCGACCACCTCGCCGATGTTCTCGCGCCGAACCTCGAAGACCGCACCGAAATCGTCCGCCCCACCGACGAAACCGACCTCGCCGCGATGCTGGGCGAGGACGCCACGTGGCTCGCCGGCTCCGAGATGGTCGCCTTTTCGTGCACGCACCAAGGGGAATGTCTCGCGATCGTCGCTCTCTTCCGCGACCGCTCGCGACCCTTCCCGCGCGACCTCGACGGAGCGCTCGAAACCGCTCGCGTCGCCTTCGCCGCGCAGATGGCCCGCATCATCCGCATCCACCACCGCCACAAGCCCCAGGACGAACGCCCCGGCTTCGAAACCGGTGACTGGGACGACATCGGCGGCCTCGCGGCGTAACGCCCCGCGGCTCACTCGTCATCGTTCAGATCATCATCGCCGTCATCCGCCCCACCGCCCGCCACCGGGAGGATGAGATTGGCGTCGATTTCCATCGAAACCGGCGGCCGCTTCCCTCCGCCCCGCTTCCGCCGCGGAATCGTTCCATCCTCTTCATCCGCCCTCTGACGCCCGCGGATGATCAACCGGATCGGCACTTCCGTGAACGGCAACTCCTCGTGGAACCGGTTGAGCAGGTACCGCTCGTACTCCGGCGTGAACAGCTCCGGCCGGTTCACCACCGCCAGGATCGTTGGAGGCTGGATCGAGATCTGCGACACGTACAGCACCTTCACCTTCGTCCCCAGCTTGGTCGAAGGCCCGCGCTGCGCGAAGATGCCGCGCAGGAACTCGTTGAGCTTGGATGTCGTCACCCGCAGACGTGACTGCTCGAAGAGGTCGAACGCCAGGCCGATGGTGTCGCGGACGCCGCGACCCTCGATCCCTGAAGTGAAGACGATCGGGCACCGCCGCAGACCGGGCAGCTCCTTCTCGATGTACTCGCGGTAGTCCTCCATCGTGACCGTCTGGCCCTTGGGGGTCTTGCGTCCCTCCGCCAGGTCCCACTTCGTCACGACGATCACGCACGGCTTGTACTCGTCCTGCACGAACCGCCCGAGCCGCTGGTCGATCCCCGCGATCTCCTGGGTCGCGTCGAGGAGCATGAGAACGACATCCGACCGCCGCACCGCCGCCTGCGCCCGCATGAACGCGAAGTGCTCGATCGCGTCGGCGAACTTCGTGCGCCGTCGCACCCCCGCCGTGTCGATCGCGAGCAGCGTCTTGCCGTCGAGCTCGAAGCGGACGTCGATCGCATCGCGCGTCGTGCCGGGAATCTCCGAGACGATACACCGCTCTTCACCCGCCAACGCGTTGACGAACGTGCTCTTGCCCGCGTTCCGCCGCCCCACGAGCGCGATCCGCATCTCGGGGAGCGCGTCCGGCGTCCCGTCGTCCTTCACTTCGGGCACGATCTCCCAGAGCCGCTCGATGAAATCGCGCCGCCGGAAGTTGGTCTTCGCCGACACGATCAGCGGCTCGCCGAACCCCAACTCCGCCGCCTCCGGCGCGCTCGCCTCCCAGTTGTCCGCGTCCACCTTGTTCGCGACGACCCGGATCGGCACCGGCTCCCGCCGACCGTTCTCGCCATCGCGACCCTTGCCCGGGTCGCGCCGGCGCAAGAGCCCCGCGATCGTCCGGTCCAGCGCCATGACGCCATCCTGCGCGTCGATCACGAAGAGGATCAGGTCCGCCCGATCGACCGCCGCGCCAATCTGCGTTTCGATCTGGTCGGTGAGCCGCGAGAGATCCTCCCCCGCGTCATCAAACCTCCCGCCCTCCGCCGTGTACACGCCGTACCCGCCGGTGTCGGTGACCTCCGCGAGCCGGACCGGATCGTTCGGCTCGGGGCCCGTCAACTCCACGACAGCCGTCACCCGGTCGCGCGTGACACCAGGCGTCGGATCCACGATCGACACCTTCGTCTTCGCCAGCATGTTCAGCAACGACGACTTGCCCACATTGGGCCGACCCACAATGGCTATCCGCGGCAACGACATAGGAGGGAAGTGTAGGCAGCCCCAAACAGCTTGCCCGTACGCCCATGAACCTCCTCCCAGACTCAGGACTTTCAAGCGTTTCGGCCTGCCTGGGCCACCGAGCACCCAGCACTTTTCACTTTCGACTCTTTACGCCCCCGGCTGCAACTGGTGCTGCGCCAGTTGCCGGTACACGTCGCACCGGTCGATCAACTCATCGTGCCGCCCGGTGTCGACGATCCGACCCCGGTCCATCACCACGATCATGTCCGCGTTGATCACCGTGCTGAGCCGGTGCGCCACGATCAGGCACGTCCGGTCCTTCGAGAACTCCGCCAGCGCCTCGCCGATCTGCGCCTCGCTGTCGGAATCGATCATGCTCGTCGCCTCATCCATGATGAGGATCGCCGGGTCGCGGATGATCGCCCGCGCGATCGCGATCCGTTGGCGTTGTCCTCCCGAGAGCGTGAGCCCCTGGTCGCCGACCGGCGTCTCGTACCCCCCCGGCTGGGCCGCGATGAACTCGTGCGCGTGCGCCCTTCTCGCCGCCGCTTCGATTTCCCCGCGCGTCGGCTTCGTCGCCCCCGCCGCGCCGAAGGCGATGTTCTCCGTGATCGTCGCCCGGAAGAGCACGACTTCCTGCGTCACCACCGCGATCTGCCTTCTCAAGCTTCGCAGCGACACGCTCGCAATGTCGATCCCATCAATGAACACGCTCCCCGAGTTCGGTACGAACAGCCGCGGGATCAGCGACAGCAGCGTCGTCTTCCCCGACCCGTTCGGCCCCACCACCGCCACCCGCATCCCGTGCGGCACGATCAAACTCACGCGGTCCAGCGCCGGCGTTGTCGTCCCGTCGTAGGCGAACGTCACATCGTGGAACTCGATCGCCCGCGAGTGCCGCGCCAGCCGCGGCTTCTTCGTGTCCCGCGCATCCTCCAGGGGCGATCCGAGAATTTCATTGATCCGCTGCGCCCCCGCCTCCGCCTGCTGGATGTCCTGCACGAGTCCCGCGAGCGGCTTGAGCGACGTCGCCGCGACCGCGAGCGACCCCAGCACCATGAAGAACCGGCTCGGATCCAGCTTCCCATCGATGATCGCCTTCGCCGCGACGATCGCCAGCAACCCGATGATGAAAATCGAGATGACTTCTGTCAACGGCGTCGCCAGCGCCTTCGCCGCCCGCGCCCGGAGCAGCTCGCGATTCACGTTCTCATTAATCGCCGTAAACCGCCCGAGCTGGCTCCGCTCGCGCGTGAATACCTTCACCACCCGGAACCCCTGCAACGTCTCGTTCGTCACCGCCAGGAGGCCCGCGAGGCTCTTCATCGCGCTCCGGCTCGCCCGACGGATCTTCTTGCCGAGCTTCCGGAGGATCAGCGCCAGAGGCGGCACAACGACCAGCGTGAACGCCGTCAGCTTCCAATCCAGGATCAACGCCGCGCACAGCGCCGCCGCGCCCTTCGTGAGCTGCGCCAGCGCTTTGCTCACGATCGTCTGGAACCCGCCCGCGAGCAGCGTCGTGTCATTGAACACCCGGCTCGTCAGGTCCGCCGCCGACTGCCGCACCACCGTTCGCAATGGCAAGTGCAGCGCATGATGGAACAAGCTCCGCCGGATCGACGTCACCGTGTTCGTCACGATCGTGAGCGACAGCCACGCGTGCAAAAAATTCGCCGTCGCACCGATCAGCGTCAGTGCGCCCAGCACCGCGACCGCCAGCAACACCGCCTCGAACCGTCCCTCGGGCAGCGCCGCGATCCATTCCTCCGGGAACCGGATCGCGGTGCCGCCGATCACCGGCGTGTGCGCGAGATGCTCGTTGAACACTCGGAGCTGCCCCGCGAGCGTCGCCGACGGATCCCCCGCCGTTTCCGCCTTCGGCGGCATCAAAATCAACTTCAGCACCGGCGCGAGCGCGATCAGCCCGCCGCCCAGGCTCCCCGCCGAGATGAACGCGAACACCACCGCCATCGCCAGCGTGAGGCGGTAGCGAAACATCCGTCCCGCGAGTTTCCAGAATCCTGACATCGTGATGCCGGAAGCCTATCACCGTCGCGCCGCGGAATCTTCCGGCTTACCCTCGCGCCCCGTGCGCATCAATCCCCGTCGTCGCGCTGGGCGGGCTGAAAATGTCCAGCACCACCGTCTCCTCCATCGCCAGTGCCGAGTGCGGCACGTTCGCCGGCAGATGAATCACCTGTCCCGGCCCGACATCCACTTCCCGCCTTCCGGGGGACCCGACCGCCCCGATCCCGAACCGCAGCTTCCCGGAGATGATCGCCGAGAACTGCTCGTTCGCGTGGCTGTGCGTCGGCACGTCGCACCCTTTGTGCAGCGTGATATGCGAG
Organism: Phycisphaerales bacterium; assembly: GCA_035549675.1. Taxonomy (GTDB): domain Bacteria; phylum Planctomycetota; class Phycisphaerae; order Phycisphaerales; family UBA1924; genus DASZQL01. The sequence continues at coordinate 7,026 of DASZQL010000098.1, forward strand.
ATCATCGCCTGTTCGCCGATCACCCGCCGCCGCTCGAGCAGCGGCATCGGCATATCCACCGCCAACTCGCTCCACGTATGCCGGATCGCTTCCTTCATCGCAGCGCCTCCTCACATCACGACCAATCTCACACCCGCATCTTCCACGCATACACAAACCATTCGATCCCCAGCAGCGCCGCCGCCGCGATCAGCAACCAGTCACGGATCTCGCGCGGCGCTGTCGCGCCGACACCCGTCGAAACAACATTCGACCCCGCCACGTCCACGCTCGACGCCGTCGCGATCGCGCTCTCCCAAAGGTCCATCACGTTTACCGGCAGGTCGGCCCCGCCGTTGCCATTCTCCGCCCCGCTCAGCGCGTACAACCCCGCCCGCGGCAGCACACCCAGCGTCACCGACGCCGCTCCGCCCGATTGGACGGTCCGCCGGATCGTCGCCGGGCCCTCCGCGACCACCTCCGCTGACCCGGGCAAAGCACGCACCGCAATCGGTTCCGCTGTCGTCAGCACACGCCCCGCCGCATCCTCGCCCGTGAGCGTCAGGTAGTCCACCGCGTTCTTCACGAACACCGGGAAGCTCAGCTCCTTGAACCACCACGAGGCGTCCGGCCCGAAGCCCACTATCAACCGCCGCGTCGCCCCCGATTCCAGCAACAGAATCAGCGGCCCGTCCGCCCCGCTCGCCAACGCCGTGCTCTTCACCGGCGCCCCCCCCGCCTCCACGCGCGTCCCGCCGCCCTCCTCCGCCGGCGCCGTGATCCGCATCGGGTCGAACACCGTTACACCATTCAGCGACACGTACCGCATCACCGGGTGCGACCGCACCCAATACGTGAAATCACTCGGCGCCGAAGGGTTCGCCGGCTCTACGATCAGCCCTGGGATCGGCAACCCCGCGCCGAAACTCATCGAGGCTTTCGCCGGCAGCCTCGACGGCGCCACACGATCAAAGACGATCAAATCAAACGATGCCAGCTCCGATCCGCTTCCGCCCGTTGCGCCGCCCGCCCCCCCCGCCCCGCCACCCCCCGCCATCCGCTCATATTCACCGATCCGCCGCGTCGCCAGCTCCCGCGGCTTGAACCACCCCAGCGCGTCCTGCAAAATCGCATCCGCCCGCGCATTCACCGACTCCGGCTGCACCAGCAGAATCCGCGGCGCTCCGGGTGGCCGCAGGATCATCCCCGCAAAGTTGTCCGATTCCAGCGAGTCCACGCGCGACAACGTCGCCGTCAGCACCCCGCCCGTCGTGTTCTGAAACACGAACGTCCGCGTGACCTCGGACACGCCGCCCTTCTCCGCATCAGCCGGCGGGATCGAGAGCACCCCCCCTCCCGCACCCCCACCCGCCGCACCGCCGGTCGCGCCCGTGCTCACAATCGGTTCGCCATCGAGCGCCAGGCTCAACGCCGTTGCCACCGGAGCCGTGCCGCCGACCACGCTCCTGATCCGCACGAACACCTGCACCGTCGCCGGGTCGTCGTACGCGCGCCGTGCGCTCAATCCGACAATCCCCACGTTATCGAGCTCTTCCGCCGCATCGGGCGACGGCCCGCACAGGATGAACCGGAACGACGCGGAGCCGATCCCCGCCGCGCTGTTACCGATCGCATGCCGCAAGGAGCCATCGCTGAGCAGCACGACCGCCGGCGCTTCCCTTGAAGCACTCGGCGATTCGTCCGCGCTGGACTGCCGCGACACGATCGCTGCGACCACGCCCAGCGCCGCGTCGAAGTCCGCAGGCTGGTCCGTCGCCTCGATCGCGTTGATCGCGTTCCGCAGCGCCCCACGATCCCGCGAATCGTCCGCGATGATCTCGGGCCGCGCCGCCATCGTGACCACCGTCACGCGCGACCGAGCGCCGAGCCTCGACACCACCTCGACCGCGCGCCGTTTCGCCAGCGCCAGCCGCGTGAGCTTCTCAGGCGCGTACCCGGTACCGGCCCCGGCGGGGGAGCCCGCGTGCGGCGGCCCCGCGTCGTTCGCGCTCATCGACGCCGAGCGATCGATCAGCAGGATCATCTTCTCGGCCGGCGCCGCCGGCAGGTCCAGCGCCGGCCGCCCCAGCGCCGCGCAGATCAGCCCCAGCAGCACCAACTGCAACAGCAGCAGCCACGAAGGCCGGATCATCCGAAACGGCGCATTCACTTGCAGGTCCTGCGCCGCCGACTCCCACAGCATCGTCGAGCTGACCCGCACCGGGCGACGGCGCAGCTTCAGGAAATACCACAGCAGCAGGATCGGCACGCCCACCGCCGCGGCGATCACCCCCGCCACCGGGTCCAGAAATGTCACGCTCGACCAGGGCACTCCGAGAGCTTAGAGCCTCGGCACGTTCCTCACTCGATGTCGTACGGGCAGGTCTCTCCCCAATGGGAAATCACCATCGCGATATCCGCGAGGCCCACGACGCCATCCAGGTTGTAATCACCCACCGCGCCAGCCGGCGCGGGCGCTCCCCATCCCTGGACTACCTTGGCGACCTCGTCAAGACCGACAACGTGGTCCTGGCCGCGATCAATCGCGCACGCCCCCATCGCCTCCTCGGAATCGCATACCGGGCTCACATGGAAATACAGATAAAGCTTCCCGATGTACCAGTTTGAAGGGCCACCGGACTGCGATCCGGCCCGGGCAAAGAACGTGTAGCTCACACCCGGTTGAAAGGTTCCCGTAATCGACCATGTCCCCGCCCCAACCTGCTGGATGTTGATCGCTCCACCTGTCAGGTTGAACTGAACAATATGGCTGACCGGCGTGTGAGATCCTGTCGTTGTCGTACGCCCCGCGATCACAAAGTTGGTGGGCTGGTCCACGTGAAAGACGTACCGCAACGTACCGTCTGTGCTGCCAGTAGCTTGACCGGCCGGCGAAAACGACTCGACCTCGATGTCTGCACCACACGAAGCGATGTTCGAGTGTTGCGACACCTGGTTGTTTCCCGACGATGCAAGGGCATTCGAGTACTGACCCGACGCGGCCGTGCTATCGAATAGCGCGCCGAGTCCGGTGACTCGCACCTCACGCAGCATCGACTCCGTGACCAACTGAGCCGGGCACGATGATGCGACAAAACCTAAGGCTCCCACGACCATTGCGAGCGTGATGCGTTGCATGGTTGTCTCCGTTCTTTTCAGACCCGCCAACCCCTTCAGTCTAAACTCTAAAATAACAAAGAAAAGAAAATGATCTGCACGGCAATCAACATTCCGCACCCCACAAGGCCGTTTCGATTCGCACTCAACTCTGGTGACTGCAACCATTTATGAGCGACCGGGCGTGGCCTCTCAGAGAGTAGCCAGATGTTCGACTAGCCATTCCGCAAATCTTTCTTTCGCCCATACCCCGTCCGTCCTCATCTCCTCCCCGCCCCCCCCGCCGCGCGACACCACCACCGCCTCGATCGTCCCGGAGTCCATCGTCTCCAGCGGGTTCGCCACCACCAGGTCCAAGCCTTTGCGCGAAAGTTTCTCCCGCGCAGAGCTCACCATTACCTCCCGCGGCTCCAGCGCGAACCCTACGATCACCTGCCCCGGCTTCCGCGCCGCCGCACATCCCGCCACGAGATCCGGCGTCGCCTCCAACTCCAGCGTCAGTCCTTCTGCCGCGCGCTTGATCTTCCAGTGCCCGTCTTGCGAGCCTGATGCCTGGTCCCCGGTGCCCGACCCCCTCACCCGGTAATCCGCCACCGCCGCCGCCTGGATCAGTACGCGGTTCTTCGGGAAGTGCTCGGCCAGTAAGCCGCGCAACTCCTCCGTCGTCCGGAACCGCACCGTCCGGACCCGCGAATCTTCGCACGCTAAATGCGTCGGCCCCAGCAGCAGCGTGACTCCCCACCCGCGCTCCGCACCCGCGGCCGCCAGCGCAATCCCCAGCCGCCCGCTCGACCGGTTCGCGATGTACCGCACCGCATCAATCGGCTCGTGGGTCGGCCCCGCCGTGATCAGCATCGTTTTGCCGAGCATGCCGTCCAATCCCATCCCGCTCACACACCCTCTTCGCGGCCTTGACCAGTGCCCGATGCCCAGTGCCTTTTCCGCACTTGAGCAACCCCCACGATCCAAGGATACTCCCCGCCCCACCGTACCCTCCCCCGTCCGTCTAAGATGACCCTTCACGCCTGACCCACCTTTTCCCTCGTTTTCCCGCAAGCCGCACACCGCTCCATGGCCCGATCCAAGAAAAAAATCGGCGAGATCCTGGTCGAGATGGGGAAGCTCACCCCGGCGAACCTCGAGACCGCGCTCACCATGGCCAAGGGCGCCGGCAAGCGCTTGGGCGAGATCCTCATCGACGCCGGCTTCTCCAAGGAAGAAGACGTCGCCAAGGCCCTCGCCGCCCAGTACGGCTTCGAGTTCGTCGATGTCGGCTCCGACGCCGTCGCCAAGCGCATCGACCCCAAGCTCATCCCCGAAGACCTGATCCGCAAGCACCTCATCCTTCCCCTGGGCAAAGAACGCGGCCGGCTCCAGCTCATCATCCACGATCCCAAGGACCTCGAGCTCCTCGACCTCCTCCGCTTCCGTCTCAACACCGAGATCGACCCCCGGCTCGCCAGCCGCTCCAAAATCAAGGGCTTCATCGAGAACCGGATGGGCGGCCCCGCGAAGGCCAGTCTCATCGACGAGCCCAAAAAGGACGAGGGCGGCTCGCTCATTTCTTCTTCGATCGACAAGTCCCTCGACAAGTCCGTCGACGCCTCGATCGACCAGGCCGCCGAGTCCGCGCCGATCATCAAGCTCTGCGCCAAGATCATCACGGAAGCCGTCAAGTCCCGGGCGAGCGACATCCACGTCGAGCCGATGGAGGACCGCGTCCGCCTGCGCTACCGCATCGACGGCGTATGCATCGAGCGCGACAACCTCCCCAAGCGCATGCAGAACGCCGTCCTCGCCCGCTTCAAGCTCATGGCCGGCATGAACATCAGCGAGAAGCGCGTCCCACAGGACGGCCGCATCAAGATGCCCGTCGATGAAAAGGTCATCGACTTCCGCGTCTCCGCCTGTCCCGCGTACCACGGCGAGTCCATCGTCGCCCGTATTCTCCGCCCCGACTCCGTCCGCATCGGCCTCGCCAACCTCGGCTTCGAGCCCGACACCCTCGAAAACTTCAACCGCATCATTCGCCGCCCCAACGGCATCTTCCTCGTCACCGGCCCCACAGGTTCCGGCAAGACCACGACCCTCTATACCGCCCTCGACATCCTCAACCGCCCCGACAAGAAGATCATCACCGCCGAGGACCCGATCGAATACGCCTTCACCGGCATCAACCAGTGCCAGATCCGCGAGTCCATCGGTCTCACTTTCGCCTCGGTGCTCCGCGCCATGCTCCGCCAGGCGCCCAACATCATCCTCGTGGGCGAAATCCGCGATAAGGAAGTCGCCGAGGTGGCCATCCAGGCCGCCCTCACCGGCCACCTGGTCTTCAGCACGCTCCACACCAACGACGCGCCGAGCGCCATCACGCGCCTCATCGACATGGGCGTCAAGCCCTTCCTCGTCGCCAGCTCCATCCAGGCCGTCCTCGCCCAGCGCCTCATCCGCATGCTCTGCGACAAGTGCAAGGAGCCCGACACCAACCCCGACCCCAAGTTCCTCCGCCTCACCGGCATCACCCCCGACGACGCCCGCTCCCACAAAATCTTCAAAGCCATCGGCTGTGACGCCTGCGGCGGGACCGGCTACAAGGGCCGCCGCGCCATCTACGAGATGATGAACCTCAACTCCGAGATCCGCGACCTCGCCTTCAACCAGGCGACCGTCGGCGCCCTCCGCCGCGCCGCCGTCGCCAACGGCATGCGCACCCTCGTCCTCGACGGCAAGATCAAGATCCTCGCCGGCAAAACCACCCCCGCCGAGGTCGCGCGCATCACCCAGGTCGAAGGCGCCGAAGCCCTCGGCGACGGTTGAGCCCCTCCTTCAACGAACCGCGAGCGTGAGCGAGCGATCTTCCTGGCTCCGCCCTGAGCCATTGCATCATGCTTTGTCTTTAGCCAGAGAGTTGCAGAGGGGCGGCACGCCCCTCTGCGTCAGCGACATATCCCCCTGATATCACTTATGGCTCTCACGTGTATAGCATCGCCCAATCACCCCAAAACCCCGGATACGTCTTCTCCACGCACCGCGGGTTCCGGATCAACACATTCGGCCGACGCAGCCCGATGATCGCCATCGACATCGCCATCCGGTGATCGTCGTACGTCTCGAACGTCACCGCCGGCGCCGACGCCGAGCAATCCACCCCGCCCACCGGCGGCATAACGCGCAATCCCTCATCCGTCAGCCCATTCTCATCCGTGTACAAGAACGCCTCCGCGCGAACGCCGATCTTCGAAAGCTCCGCGACCAGCGCCGCGATGCGGTCCGTCTCCTTCACCCGAAGCGTCCGCAAGCCGTAGATCTCCGTCGTCCCCTCCGCGAAGCACGCCACCGCCGCGAGTGTCATCGCCGCATCCGGCATGAGCGACAGGTCGAATACGCCCCCGCGGAGCCCCGCGCCCATCCGTCCGAGCACCTCGATGAACCGGGCATCGCCCTGCACGCTCTCATTCGTCAACCCGGGCACGACGCATCTCGATCTCGCACACACCGCCCCCGCCGCCCAGAAATACGTCGCCCCGCTCGCGTCCGGCTCGATCGTCCACTCGCGTCCGCGCACTTCTGTCTCGTCGATCGTTGCTTCGCCCCGGACGGAACCACCCGCAACACCACCGCCACCGACCCACCCACGCAAAATCGCCAGCGTCATATCGATGTACGACGGGCTCGTCATCCCCTGTTCAAAGCGAAACGTCAGCCCACCCTTCAAAAACGGCCCAATCAGGCACAACGCCGACACAAACTGGCTCGACTGCGTCCGCCCGATCCTCACCTCGCCGCCCACCAGCTTCGACGGCTGCACACGGATCGGCACGCACCCTTCCGCCCCCAACTCCTCGATCTCCGCCCCCCGCGCCCGCAGCATCCCGATCAACTCACCCAGCGGCCGCTGACGCATCCGCGCCGAGCCATCAATCACCACCGGCGCATCCGCCAGGCAAACCGCCGCCGTCAGAAACCGCGTCGCCGTCCCCGCGTTGTGCAGATCGAGCGTCACACCCCCGCGCGGCTTCCCGTGCACGCCGGTAATCCGCAGCACGCCCGCATCGCCCGCTTCTTCATCGATCACCACACCCAACGACCGCAGCGCCGCGACCATCACCTCCACATCATCCGCGCCCCGCGGCACATTCCGCACGATCGAAATCCCGCGCGCCAAACCCGCCAGCAGCAGCACCCGGTTCGCAATGCTCTTGCTCCCGGGCGGCGTCACCGTCACATCAAAGGGTTGTTCAACAGGCCTGAGCGGAAGCGGATCAGGCAACTGATCCAGCGGCAGCCTCAGCATCGCGCGGAAGTCATCGAGGCCGCCCATCACGTCCCCTCATCCTTCGCCCACTCATCCTTCGCCCCCCCAGCGCATCACTGATGATCCCATCTGGGTTCATCTGGGACATCTGTGGCCGCTTTTCATTCCGGCTTGGTTTCGCGCCGGAACACGGCCACCACGTCCTCCACGGGGATCACGAACAGCCGGTTGTCCCCCTCGAAGTCCACCGGCACGCCGTGCTTGGGGTTGAACAGCACCCGGTCGTACTGCTTGATCGGGTAGTTCGTGTCCGCCGCGACCTGCGCCGAGATCGACACCACCCGCCCCGTGATCGTCGGGATCTCGATCTTGTCCGGCAGGTGAATTCCCGACTTCGTTTGCTTCCGGTCCTCGTCTTTGCGGATCAAGACCCGAAGCCCCAAGGGCTCCACGATCTCCAACGACGATTTGGTTTTCGGTGTGGCCATGTCTGACCAATAGTATCGGCCCGAACTCACCCCGGCAGCAGCACGAGCACCGCGAGGTCGTACAGCGCGTGCGTGGCCACCACGATCCCAAACCCCCGTGCCGCGTACAGCGCCCCGAAGTACAGCCCAGCAAAGAGGAACGTCACCAGCTTCTGGAAGTCGATCCCGCCCAGCCCGCCCGCGAGCCCCACGTCGTGGTACAGCGCGAACGCCACCGCCGACAGCACCACCGCCACGACCCGCGCCGGGTAGTCCTTCATCTTCAACAGATCGCACGCCACGATATGAATCAGCGCGATCGCCACCATGCGGAACAACAGTTCCTCGTACAGCCCCGCGCCGATCGCTACCGTCGCCCGCGCGGGCTTGCTCAATGAAGCCAGTGGATCCCCCGCCGCGAACGCCGCCAGGATGCTCGGCCCTCCGGCGCCGCCCATCATCTCCGCCGCCGGAGGCGGCGCCGGATGGTGCATCGCCCGGAAAATCATCTGCCCCAGCACCAGCAGCGGCAGGGTCCACGCGATCGCCTCGATCAGCATCCACCCCAGCACCGACAGCCGCACCCGTGTCTTGTCGCCCGTCAGCACGTGCCACACCGCCAGGATCACGACGAGCAAAACGCCCGGCAGGTACAGGCCGCTCACGCCGAACCACGTGAAGAACCCCGAGAGCAGCCGGTACGCGCGGATCGTCTCCGCCGCCCCGGGCGCTCGCCCCGACAGGTACATCGCCGACCCGATCTCGTACAGCACGATCAACGGCAGCAGAAAGCACAGCACGTGCAAGGGCCGCGTCGAGAGATGGAAGTACCCGCCCTTCGGCGAATAGCGCTCCGACAGCCCGCTCTGCATCCGCGGCGAGACCTGCTCCCGTGCGTGCCCCATCGAAAAGAGTCCGCCCGTAGCACAGGCGCCTCGCCTGTGACCTCCGCCCTGCTCCTCACGTTCCGCAGGTGGAAGCGGGCCGCTCTAGTCCTACCTTTTTTCCGATCTTCGCGCTCTTGGCGATCTTCGCGTTGAGGAAACCTTCCTCTCCGCGTCACTCCGCGCACCTCGGCGAACTCTGCGTTCTCTCCGAGTTTCTGTCTTACGCCTTCGAAGGGCCGGCCTTGCGACCCTTGATCCGCGCCGCCAGACGCGATTTCTTCCGCGCGGCCGTGTTCTTGTGGATCACACCCTTCTGCGCCGTCCGGTCGAGGATCGCGCACGACTCACGATACAGCTTCTGCAACTCCGTATCCGGCGCGCCGTGCAGGAGCTTGTCCTCCAGCGACTTCAGCGAGTCCTTCAGCGTCCGCATCCGCCACTTGTTCTTGGCGCGGGCCTTCTCGTTCTGGCGGACTCGCTTGCGGGCGGAAACGGAATGAGCCATCGGTCAGATCCTCATCAAACAGGGTGATCGGCAAGAGGGCGACAAACCGCCCTCCATGAGCCTCAAAGCAGAATTCCCGGCACCGGCCCCCACCATCCCCCACCTGGCCGCCATGCCGAGCGGGGCATTATGGCAGTTTCCCCGGAAATGGCAAGCACGGGACCTCCGGCCTCAATCGGCGGGCTTTTCTTCCGCCTTACGCCTCCCGCACTTCCGCCTTTTCTTCCCGCTTGCCCGCCGCTCCCGCCGGGGCTATCTTCATCCGCCCTATTTGAAGCCGTGTGGGCGTAGCTCAATTGGATAGAGCACCTGACTACGGATCAGGAGGTTGAGGGTTCGACTCCTTCCGCCCATGCTTCCCCGTCACCACGGGAAAACGCCGGCCCGCCACCCGCGGGCCGGTTGTGCTTTTGAGTGCCGCTCGCTTTCGAGTAGGCGCCTACACCGGTGTGTCTTTGTCTCGAGCCGGGGAGTTGCAGAGGGGCGGCACGCCCCTCTGCGTCCGCGATCCTGGAAGAAGACATCTCCGCACGGACGACAACAATCCGTTAGGGGCAACTCGCGTTCCAGTTCTGGATGATTGCCGCGATGTCGCCGAGGCCGATCGACCCGTCATCATCCGCGTCGCCCAGCGCGCCGGGCGTCACGCTCTGACCCCAGCGCTGGATCACCGCCGCGATATCGGGCAGACCCACGCCGCAGTCACCGTCGGCATCACCCGCGAGCGTCGAGCACCGGGCGAAGAACACACGGACATCGTCGATCGCCGCCTCGACCGTGCTCGCGGTGCCCGTGTCGGATACCTCGAACCGGATCTTCATCTGGTTCGTCACCGGGAGCACCGAGGACAGCTTGATCGTCACAGGCATCCATTGGCCCGGCGTATCCGAGATCCCCTCCGCCGTCACGAACGACGACCCGTTGTTGTTCGAGAGCCTCACCAGCATCGTGTCGTTCGGAGCGCCCGCTTCGTTGTTCGAGTACCAGCGCCAGTACGAGATGTAGGCATCGCCCGGCAGCGCCGTGCCGTCGAACGTGGGCGAAGTCAGCGTCGTGCGCCCGCCGTCCACGTCGTTCGTGCCCGACGGCGCGCCCGCCGCGGCATTGCCCGTCACGAAGCACATCGTCCCCGCCCCAGGCGTCACGTCCGCGCCCGGCTGGGCCGCGCTCGCGACCGGTACCGCACGAGTCCAGAGGCCCTGCGTCGCCGTATCGCCCGTCGCGCCCACCACCCAGCCCTGGTTCGTCTCCATGTCATCCGCAAAGCCGTTCGCCGACATCGTGCCTACCACCGCCGTGTAGAACTTGCCCGGCGCGGCGGGCGGGTCCCGGAACGTGATCCGGTTCGAGTCCGCCGCGACGTACCAGCTCACCGTCGTGCCGCACGCGAGATTCGGCAGGTCCGCGCGCCAGATGTCG
>DASZQL010000099.1:0-5220 GCA_035549675.1 Phycisphaerales bacterium
TTCGAGGTGCGCCGGCTCGCGGAGAAGTACCCGGGACTGCGCGTCGAGACGGGTGGGCGGCGGATCTACCCGATGGAGAGCGCGGACATCGTCGTGGACCGGACGTACTTCCCGACGCCGGCGAAGTCGGACGTGGAGAACGGCGCGGGGCCACTGACGGTGCACGTCGATGGGATCGCGACGCACGTGCTGGGGTGGATGCGGTCGATCCAGCGCGAGGACGTGGCGAAACGGCCGCGGGTGAGCGCGGCGGGGGTGGTCGATCGCGGGTGGTACCGCGAGGGGGACACGGTCGGCGCGCAGGGGATTGAATCGGCGAAAGAAGGCGCGCTGCGCGGGCTCCGCGGGCGGCGGATCATTCACCTCGACAGCGGGAGCGAGGAGTCGATCGAGCCGATCCCCGGCGCGGATGTCACGCTGACGATTGATGCGGCGCTGCAGGCGCGGATCCAGGCGGTGATGTCGCCGGAGGCGGGTCTCGCGCGGGTGCAGGCGTGGCACGCGAGCGCGAGCGAGACGCAGGTGCAGAACCTTGTCGTCGGCACGCCGCTGACCGGGGCGGCGGTGGTGCTCGAAGTGGACAGCGGGGAGGTGCTGGCGCTCGTCAGTACGCCGTCGTTCACGCGCGAGGATCTGAAGAAGCGCTCGGAGTGGGTGTGGAAGGATGCGGTGGAGTCGCCGTGGGTGAACCGCGCGATCGGGAAGCCGTACCCGCCGGGGTCGGTGGTGAAGCCGCTGATTCTGTCGGCGGCGGTGACGGAGGGGCTCCACTCGCTCGACAAGACGATCGACTGCACGGGGCACTTGTATCCCGACAAGCCGACGCAGTTCCGGTGCTGGGTGTACAAGCAGTTCGGGCGGACGCACAACGATTACCTCGGGCGCGGCCTCGTGGCGGACGAGGCGATCGCGATGTCGTGCAACATCTTCTTCTACACGCTCGGGCGCGCGCTGGGACCGGACAAGCTGCCGGAGTGGTTCAGGAAGTTCGGCATCGGCGTGACGCCGGGGTGGGGGATCGGGCCGGAGTTCGCCGGGACGATCGGCGGCGCGGGGAAGAATGGCGTCATCGAAACGGGCGACGCGACGCTGATGGGTATCGGGCAGGGGCCGGTCGCGTGGACACCGTTGCATGCGGCGGACGCGTACGCGACGCTGGCCCGGGGTGGGATGTTCATCATGCCGCGGATCGTGCGGGACGAAAGGCCGGCGACACGGCGGCTCACGCTCGACCCGCGCGCGGTGGATGCGGGGTTGGAGGGGCTCCGGCGCGCGGTGAACGACACGGAGATCGGCACGGGCGAGCACCTGTCGTACACGACGGCGATGGGCGGCGGGAAAGAGAAGATCTTCACGGCGCCGGGTGTGTCGGTGTGGGGCAAGACGGGCACGGCGGAGGCGCCGGACATCGTGGCGGATCCCGATGGACCGGAAGGCCAGCCGCCCTCGACGATGCGGAGCGGCGATCACTCGTGGTTCGTGATTCTGGTGGGGCCGGAGCACGGCCCGGCGCGGTACGCGGTCGCGGTGATCATGGAGTACGCGGGGAGCGGCGCGCGGGTGTCGGGGCCGATCGCGAACCAGGTGATCATGGCGCTGAAGGCGGAGGGATACCTTTGAATATCTCTCGTCCGACCATCATGCGGCCGCCCATGACGATTCACGGAGCGCGGATGCGCACGGAAGTGAACGAGTCGATCGGCGCGGGGCGCGTGTCGGCGTGGCATCCGGGGTGGATCACGGCGGTGGCGTCGGTGGCGCTGTGCCTCCTGGGTCTGTACACGATCACGCTCGCGGGAAAGATCGGAAAGGTCAGCGGCGAGTCGCTCGCGCTGCGGCAGGGGATCTTCGCCGGTGTGGGCGTGCTGCTCGCGGCGGGCATCTGCATCGTGAACTACCGGCGGCTCGTGCACCTGGTGTGGCCGATCGCGCTCGCGACGGTGGGGCTGCTGCTGATCCCGGTGCTGCCGGGCGTGCCGGAGTCGATCGTCACGCCGCGGAACGGGGCGAGGCGGTGGATCGATCTCGGGCCGTTCGACCTGCAGCCGGCGGAGTTGGGGAAGATCGCGTACGTGATTCTGACGGCGTGGTACCTGCGGTACCGGAGCAACCACCGCAAGTTCCTGGGACTCATCGGGCCGGCGGTGATCGCGCTGGTGCCGATGGTGCTGATCGTGATCGAGCCGGACCTCGGGACGGCGCTGCTGTTCGTGCCGATGATGCTCGCGATGCTCGTTGCGGCGGGAGCGAAGCTGCGGCACCTCTTTGTCGCGTGCGGGCTGGTTGGCGTCGCGGCGGTCGTCGTGACGGTGCTGAGCCTGCACTTCGCGGAAGAGGGAAAGTACCCGCTGCTCAAGCGGCACCAGGTGGTGCGCATTCAGGCGCTCGTCGAGCAGGTCAAGGGCGACACGCGCCACGTGCAGGACCGCGGGTTCCAGGGGCGGCAGGCGCAGACGCTGGTCGGCGCGGGGGGGCTCGCGGGGCATTCGGAGGAGAACTCTCGCTCGCTCGTCGCGTTCAGCGGGCTGCCCGAGCGGCACAACGACATGATCTTCGCGGTCATCGTGAACCGCTTCGGGCTGATAGGGGCGGCGTCGGTGATGGGGCTGTACGTGCTGTGGCTCTTCGGCGCACTGGGAGCGGCGTGGACGTGCAAGGATGCGTTCGGGCGGCTGCTCGTCGTGGGGCTGACGACGACGGTGATGATCCAGGCGCTCATCAACATGGGCGAGACGATGGGAGTGCTCCCGATCACGGGCATGACGCTGCCGTTCGTCAGCTATGGCGGGTCGAGCATGATCACGGGGTGGGCGATGGTGGGGCTGATCATGAGCGTGGCGATGAGACGGCCGCCCTATTTGTGGCGGAAGTCGTTCGAGTACGATTCGAACGATGGCGAGTGAGGAACAACGCGAGGCGCAGTCGGCGGATTCGGCGGCTCGCGAAGCGCGCGTGTTTCGGATTGAAACCGTGCCTGAGGCGATCACGCCGCCGCAGTCGTTCGTTCGGGCGTGCGCGGATTACGGCGTTGAACTGGACCCCGGCGACGGCGAGCGGCTCGGGCTGTTTCTGGCGCTGCTGCTCGAGGCGAACAAGGCGTTCAACCTGACGGCGATCACGGAGCCGGGCGCGGCGTGGGAGAAGCACATTTTCGATGCGCTGACGCTCGTGCCGCTGCTGGCGGAGTTGCCCGAGGGATCATTGGTGGGCGATGTGGGGAGCGGCGGGGGGGTGCCCGCGCTGCCGCTGGCGATCGTGATGCCGGGGCTTTCGTTCACGCTGATCGAGGCGACGGGGAAGAAGGGGATGTACCTCGAGGAGGTGGCGCGCGTGATGGGATTGAAGAATGTGCGGGTGGTGAATGGGCGGTCGGAGGATGTGGGGCAGCGGAGGGCCGAGGGGAAGAAGGCGGAGGATGGAAGACGGAGAGAAGAGGGGGGAGAGAAGCTTGGAGCGGAACGTCGCCCTCACCCCGGCCCTCTCTCAGAGGGAGATGGAGCAGGAAACGGAAGCCATGAAGGACGGAAGTCGGAAGGCGGAAGTCAGGAGTTTGCCGGGCGGGAGTTGTTTGATGTGGTCACGGCACGGGCGCTGGGACCACTGAATGTGGCGGCGGAGTTGACATTGCCACTGACGAAGGTGGGGGGGCGGGCGCTGCTGGTGAAGGGGCAGAAGGCGGATGAGGAACTCGTCGCGGCGAAGCGAGCGCTGGCGCTGCTTGGGGGCGAGCATGAGGGGACGCTGGACACGCCGACGGGGCGGATCGTGGTGCTCCGGAAGGTGAAGCCCACGCCGCGGACGTACCCGCGGAAGGCGGGGGAGCCGAAGCGGGCGCCGTTGTAGGAGTGAACGCAGAGGGATCAGAGGTGCGCGGAGGAACGCAGAGAAAGACAGGATTGATTTGTTCACTGTTTTTTCAGAACTGCCTCTCTCCGCGTTCCTCTGATTTTCTCGGCGTCCTCTGCGTTCGGTTTTCAACGCGTACACTGACGCCGTGCCGAGCGCCCTCGAAACCGTGCTAGTACCCGGCGGGCCGATTGCTCGGCTCATGGGGGACGATTTCGAGGTCCGGCCACAGCAAGCGCGGATGATCGAGGCGGTCGAGCGGGCGATGGCGTCGCGGGATTCGCTGCTCGTGGAGGCCGGGACGGGGGTCGGGAAATCGTTCGCGTACCTCGTTCCGGCGATCAAGCGGATCATCGAGCACAACGAGGTCGTGGTTGTTGCCACGAACACCATTGCGCTGCAGGAGCAGCTCCTGAGCAAGGACATCCCGCTGCTGCGGGAAGCGTTCAAGCGCGAGGATGGGAAGGAGCCGTTCAAGGCGGAACTGGTGAAGGGGCGCGGGAACTATCTGTCGCTGCGGCGGCTGAAGATGGCTTCGGAGCGGCAGGACAAGCTGTTTCCGGATGAGGCGACGCTCCGGTCGCTGCATGTCATCGAGGAGTGGGCGTACGCGACGACGGACGGGACGCTTTCGACGCTGCCGCAGTTGGAGCGGCCGGGGGTGTGGGACCGGGCGCAGTCGGATGCGGGCAACTGCATGGGGCGGAAGTGCCCGACGTACGAGAAATGCTTCTATCAGCAGGCGCGGCGGCGGATGGAGAAGGCGAACCTGCTCATCTGCAACCACGCGATGTTCTTCAGCGACCTCGCGCTGCGAGCGCAGGAGACGGGGTTCCTGCCGAAGTATCAGCACGTGATTCTCGATGAGGCGCACAATGTCGAGGACGTGGCGAGCGAGCACTTCGGGGTGGCGCTCTCCGAGGGGCGCGTGCGATTCCTGCTGACGACGCTCGTGCACCCGGGGCGGCGGAAGGGGTTTCTCGGCTCGCTGCTCGTGGAGTCGGGCGAGCAGCCGCTGCTCGAACGCGCGATGCGGACCACGATGGAGGCGTCGCGCGCGGCGGAGGAGTTCTTCGATCAGCTTGTGGAACTGACCGGGCGCCGCCCGGGGATGGTGCGGATCGCGGGACCGGGAACGATCGCGAATCAGATCAGCCCGGCGTTCAAGGAGCTGGCGCTGAGCCTCAAGCGGCTCAAGGATGTGGCTCTGTACGAAGAGGACAAGTTCGAACTGAGCGCGTATTCGATGCGGGCCGCGGCGATCGCGGAACAGGCGGAGCTGCTGTGCGCCCAAGGTGTTCCCGGTTGCGTGTACTGGGTCGAGACGACGAAGCACGAGACGCACGGGCTGCGGGCGAACTTTGTTTCTTCGGC
>DASZQL010000100.1:0-2576 GCA_035549675.1 Phycisphaerales bacterium
CGCGATGCGCCCGAACGCCTCGGGCGACATCTTCAGGGGCTCGCCGTGACGGAAGAGGGCAATCTCGCCCGTGACGCGATCGACTGTGCACTTGAACTCTTCGGTATCGAGTGTGTTGAAGTGCTTGCGGGCCGCCGACACCATCGCCTGCTCGAGATCGGTCAAAAGGACATCACGATCGACGTTCCGGTCCCGGGCGATCGAGTCGATGATGCGGATCATTTCTTGAGTGTTCATGCCGATTGTCCTGCCTTCTCTGGATGTCAAGATGTCGAGACGAGTGACTTGCTGACCGTGCCCGGCCATCGGGCTCCAAAAACAACCCGGACCACGAACGCCAAACCAGGCGCGCGTGGTCCGCGACAACCATCCCGGGCGGCGACACGGCCGCGAACCGGAACAGCACTCCCGTGGTGGAAGCGCTCAGGTCATGCCCTGGCGCTCCTTCCACTCGTTCGGTCCTTTGAAACCGAACGGGCGGGAGACCCGACCGAACCAAGGCGAACCGGCCTTCATGCCGACCCGCCGGGTTGTGCCGGGCTTACCACGCATTGTCGCGGACCGTACGCATCGGTGACGTTCCTTGACCGAGCCGTCCAGCCGTGGACGGCCAACACATTCCGAACGATCAAGGATATCCGAAACCAGCTTCCCGGTCAATAATTCAAGTCATTGGCCGGACTGTTCAACCCGCCGAGGTATCGCTGTTTTCCGCCGAACTCGAACGCGGGTCCGATTGACGGCAGGCGGCATTCTGAGCGATCCTCCCCGTGCGTGTACGCCGCGACACACGAACTGGGTGGCCCCGATGGATGCGTGCTGATCGTACGCCTGCCGCCAGATCTCAACCATGAGACCGCCGAGACGGTGCGGTCCCTCGTGCAAAGCCGCCTCCCCAACCGCGACGGCGCCGGCGTCGTCCTCGACGCGCGCGACCTCCGCTTCATCTCCTCCATCGGGATCGCCGCACTGCTCGAGATCGAAGAGTTCTGCCGCGACCGCGGCTGCCCCATGATCGTCGGCGCGCTCCCCGCGTCTCAGGAATCCTTCCTGAAGATGCTCAAGCTCCACGACCGCTTCGCGCGCGAAGCCACAATCGACGAAGCCATCCGCCGCGCCGCCGGAGCTTGATTGTCGCTTATCGCGTCGTGCCACCGACCCGTCCTCGGGTCAGTGCCCTTGGACTCACGCCCGATCTTTCCGTTCGATCGTTCGCACGACTTTCAGCGCCAGCGACCCCCGGTGCTTCCCGAGCTCCGCGAGCATCTTCTTCTCGCCCTCGACGCACAGCACCACCGGCAGGGTCGCCGCCTTGTCTGTCGTGATGATGTCCCCGATCGCGAGATTCATGAGATTTTCGAGCGTGATCGTCGTCTCCGCGAGCGTTCCCGTCACGCCCAGCGATGCCCCCGCCAGCTCCGCCGCGATCAGGTCGCCCATCCCTTCCGTGTTCTTCGACTTGCTCGCCGAGAACCAGCTCCGCGACGACAGGTCGTCCATCACCGGCTCGATCACGTTGTACGGGATGCACAGGTTCATCGTGCCCGCCCGGCTCGACATCTTCAGCTCGAACCCGATCACCACCACCACCTCGTTCGGCGGCACGATCTGCACCAGGTGCGGGTTCGACTCCGTCCCCGCGATCGCGAAGTCCAGCGCCTTGATGCTGCTCCAAGCTTCCTTCAGCGCCTCCAGCGCCTTCGCCGTCACCTTCGAGATCAGTCGCGTCTCGATCATCGTCAAGGGCCGCTGCGGGATGAACAGCTCCTGGTTCGTCCCGCCCAGCAGGCGATCGATGATCGGGTAAATGATGAGCGGGCTGATCTCGAGACACAGGTTCCCCTCGAGCGGCGCCGCGCTGAGCAGGTTGAAGCTCGTCGGGTTGGGAAGACTCGAGATGAACTCCGAATACGTCATCTGGTCGCACGCCGCGACCTTCACTTCCACGATCGTCCGGAGGAAGCCGGATAGCGCCGCGCCGAAGTTCCGCGCGAAGCTCTCGTGGAGCGTCTCCATCGCGCGCATCTGGTCTTTGCTGACGCGCTCAGGGCGCTTGAAGTCATACGGCCGGACCTCGATCCCCTCGAAGTCCTTGCGGTGGCGGCTGAAGATCCGGATGTCGTGCCCCGACTCGTGGACCTCCCCCGAGTCCACCGCCGCGAGCAGGGCATCTACCTCTGATTGGTCAAGAACATCGGTCATGGGCGCGCAAAGACCCTCACCGGCGACCACAAAGCGGTCGATCCCGTGTATCGGATATCGAACGTCACCCGGACACGCCTTGAGTGGCAACGGCGATCCGCGACGCCCAGAGCCCCAGCCGGTATCACACCCGATGAGATCGCGGCGTCAATTCCCGATGAGTGCTGCAGCCGGCCCGGAGGGCCGGTGGGTTGTTGCCGGGGGCCGCAGTCCCGATGAAATCGGGACGCAGACCCCCGGAAAACGGTCGACCCCCTGCACCCCGCAAGGGGTGAGGGAGGAGCCGGCAAAGCTCACTCACCCAGTCACCAAAATAAATGGGGCTTACAGTAGCGGCATGCATCGCCTCCACTTGAACCGAGTCACCGCCGCCG
>DASZQL010000101.1:0-29676 GCA_035549675.1 Phycisphaerales bacterium
AGCACCATCTGCTCATGGCCGCCGACGGAACGATCAAGCTCGACCGCGGCGCGCCCGTCTGCCACCAGCGCCCCTCCGGAACCCTGCTGCTCCGCTCGATGGCCGAGGCGCTCGACGCTGGCGCGATGGGCATCATCCTCACCGGAATGGGCGACGACGGCGCCGAGGGCCTCGCCGCGATCCGACGCGGTGGCGGGTACACCATTACCGAAGACGAATCCACCGCTGTCGTCTACGGAATGCCCGCGGTCGCCGTCGAGATCGGCGCCTCCATGGAACGCCTGCCCTTGCCCGCCATCGCGCCGCGGATGCGGGCCATCACGCAGCTCGCGGAGGTCCGCTCATGAGCGAACAGCACCACATCCTGCTCGTGGAAGACTCCAAGCCGCAGGCGATGGCGATGAAGGCCATCCTGGAGTCGGCCGGATGGAGCGTCACACACGCCGAAACCGCCGAGCTCGCGCTGGACTCGTTGAAGGAGCGGCGCCCCGATCTGGTGCTCATCGATTTCTACCTCCCTGGCGTGCGCGGCGATGAGCTCTGCCGTCAGATCCGCTTGCGCCTCGACACCCACCAGGTACCCGTGGTCATCCTCACCGGAGACACCGGGCAGGACCTCGAGGCGAGGGGGCTCGACAGCGGCGCGGACGGCTTTATTTCCAAGTCCGTGAGCCAGGACGTCCTCCTGCTCCGCCTGCGCTCGCTGCTGACGAAATCGACGGCGGGACGCGAGCCAGCGCCGCCTACGGAAGCGCACACGGCCCGCGTCCTCGCCGTGGACGACAGCTCCACTTACCTCACGTATCTGAAGGCACAGCTCGTGAACGAAGGCTATTCCGTGGACACGGCGACGAGCGGCGCCGAGGCGCTCCGGCTCATCGAGGCGGGCCGCTACGACTGCGCGCTCGTGGACCTTGTGATGCCCGGGATGGACGGCATCGATCTCTGCGCGCGCGTCAATGCGTGGCGGCTGGCGAACAACCAGTCCCTCATGGTCCTGATGCTCACCGCCAGCGAGGACAACCAGAACCTGGCCCGCGCCTTCGAGGCCGGCGCCGACGACTTCGTCGGCAAGTCGAGCGAGTTCATCGTCATCCGCGGCCGCATCCGCGCCCTCCTCCGCCGCAAGTTCTACGACGACGAGCACCGGCGGATGCTCTCCGCGGAGCTCCGCGCCCAGGAGTTGGAAACCGAGCACGCCAAGGCGCAGGAAAAGGCCGCCGAGGCGCGGGCCGTCCTGGCCGAGGAGCTCGCCCGCTCCGCGGACGCGCTCCGCCGCTCCAACGAGGACCTCCAGCAGTTCGCCTACGTCGCCTCGCACGACCTGCAGGAACCCCTCCGCATGGTCTCCAGCTACGTCCAGCTCCTCGAGCGTCGCTACAAGGACAAGCTCGGGGGCGAAGCGCTGGAGTTCATGGAGTTCATCCTCGACGGCACCCGCCGCATGAAGACCCTCATCAACGACCTGCTCTCCTATTCGAGGATCGAAACCCGCGGCCAGGGCGGCACGCCCGTGAACCTCGAGGAATGCTTGCGCGATGCGCTCCGCAATGTCCAGGCGTCGATCAACGAAAGCGGCGCGCAAGTCACCCACGACCCACTCCCAACCCTGTCCGCCGATCGCGGACAGATGGTCCAGCTCTTTCAAAATCTGGTGGGCAACGCGATCAAATACCGCGGCACGGAGACGCCGAAGGTGCACATCGCCGCCAGGCAAGAGAACGGCGAGCATCTCTTCAGCGTGCAGGACAACGGCATCGGCATCGAGAAGCAGTACTGGGAGCGCGTCTTCATCATCTTCCAGCGGTTGCACAACCGCACCGAGTACCCCGGCACCGGCATCGGGCTGGCGATCTGCAAGAAAATCGTGGACCGTCACGGCGGCCGGATCTGGGTCGATTCAGAAATCGGCCGCGGATCGACGTTTCACTTTGTGCTCCCGCCGACCAAGTCCAGCGCCGTCGAAGCCGCCGCGTAGGAACCCCCGCGCAAGGCGACGTTTCGGCGCCGAGGCGTGGCCGACGCGTCGGAGCGGGTTTCCTCCCGAACTCAGAAGACGATCTTGGATAGCAGCAACCCGATCACCACCGCCGACACCGTCGCGACAAGACCCGGCCGCATGAAGCTGTGGCTCAGCACGAACTTCCCGATCCGCGTCGTTCCGGTCTGATCGAACGCGATCGCCGCGACGATCGTCCCGTACGTCGGCAGGAAGAAGTACCCGTTCACCGCCGGGAACATCGCGATCAGCGTCGCCGCCGGCAGCCCCAGCGCAATCCCCACCGGCATCAGCGCCGCCACCGTCGAAGCCTGGCTGAACAGCAGCACCGACAGCCCGAAGAGCCCCAGCGCGAACATCCACGGGTGCGCGCGGATCGTCTCCGACAGCGCCCCCACGATCAGCTCCTTGTTGCCATCGAAGAAGCAGTTGCCCATCCACCCGAGTCCCGCGACGGAAACCACCGCGACCACCCCCGCCAGCGCGACGGGTGTCTTGATCGCCTCCCCCGGTTTCGCGCCGAAGAAGAGCATCATGATCCCCGCCGCCCCCAGCATGACGATCTGGATGATCGTCGCCATGCCCACCTTCTCGGTCCGCGGAGCGGACTGCTGCTCGCGGATCTCGACCAGCCTGTCCTTCAGGTCCGCGCCGCTGATCAGCGCCTCCGCCCGCTCGGGATCGCTCAGATTGGTGATCGCGCTCGACACGATCGACGCCGGGATCCCCACTTCCTTGGATGGCGTCACCGTGTAGCTCGGGCGCAGATCGGAGAAGAGCCCGAACACCACGATCACCGCCGCCGCCGCGAGGAATGTCGCCACCGACCCGACCGCCCGGCGCCGCTCGGTCCCCTCCAGCCGGCGCGTTTCCGCCGGCGCCGACACCAGACCCTTCGCCAGCCGCTCCTGATAGACGGGGTCGTCCTTGAGTTCCGGCCCCATCCGGTACACCGAGAGCGCCCCGAGCATGCACCCGATGAACGTCGAGGGAATGCAGATCATCAGAATCTGCCCCAGTCCGACCTTCCCGTCCTTGTCCAGCAGCGCCAGCAGCGCCGCCGTTGCCGCCGCCAAGGGGCTGGCGGTGATCGCCTGCTGCGACGCGATCACGCTGATCGAGAGCGGGCGCTCGGGACGGATCCCCGCCTTGCGCGCCACCTCCGCGATCACCGGCAGGATCGCGTACGCCACGTGACCCGTCCCCGAGCAGAACGTGAAGACGTACGCCACCGCCGGCGCGACGAACGTGATGTACTTGGGGTTCGCGCGCAGCGCACGCTCCGCCAGGACCACCAGCAGGTCGAGCCCCCCCGCCGCCTGCATGCTGGCCGCCGCCGCGACTACCGCGACGATGATCGCGAGCACCGTCCCCGGCGGCGATGACGGCGGCAATCCGAACCCGAACACCAGCACCGCCAGCCCCAGCACCGCGACCGTCCCCAGTCCCGCGCCGCCGATGCGCGCGCCGATCACGATCGCCCCGATCACCACGATGAACTCGGCCCAGATCATCCTGCGCCTCCAGGGTGGGTTGACGGAACTTCACCAACGCACAACGCCGCGCACCGCCTCAGCGCGCTGCCCCCGTCATTCTCGCGGGGTCCAGAACGTGCGCAATTTGGGCCTCCGTGAGCAGCCGCTTCTCGCGCACCAGGTCCACGACGCCCTTCCCCGTCTTCATCGCCTCCGCCGCCAGTTCGGTCGCCGTCTCATAGCCGAGGACAGGATTGAGCGCCGTCACGATCCCGATGCTCTGTTCGACCAGCCGCCGGCAGATGTCCTTGTTCGCCGTGATCCCCTCCACGCAGTTCACGCGCAGCGACGCCGCCGCGTTCATGAACAGCATCTGGGACTCGAAAATGCACGCCGCGATCACCGGTTCCATCACGTTCAGCTGCAACTGCCCCGCCTCCGCCGCCATCGAGACCGTCAGGTCGCTCCCGATCACCCGGAAGCACACCTGGTTCACCACCTCCGGGATCACGGGGTTCACCTTCCCCGGCATGATCGACGACCCCGGCTGCATCGCCGGCAGGTTGATCTCGTGCAGCCCCGCCCGCGGCCCCGAGGACAGCAGCCGCAGGTCGTTGCACACCTTCGAGAGCTTGATCGCCAGGCTCTTGAGCACCGACGAATACAGCACGTACGACTGCGTGTCCTGCGTCGCCTCCACCAGGTCGCCCGCGAGGTGAATGGGCCGTCGCGTGATCCGCGCGAGATGCGCCGCGCACTTCTTCGCGTACCCGCGCGGCGCGTTGAGCCCCGTCCCGATCGCAGTGCCCCCCATGTTCACCTCGCACAGCACCCGCTCGACCGCCCGGAGCGCGCGGATCTCGTCCCGCAGGCTCGCCGCCCACGCGTTGAACTCCTGCCCCAGCGTCATCGGCACCGCGTCCTGCAGCTGCGTGCGGCCCATCTTGATGACCCGCGCGAACTCGCGTCCTTTCTTCTCGAAGGCGCGGACCAGGCGCTCCATCTCTTCCACCAGCCGGTCGTTCCCCAGCAGAATCGCCACGTGCAGCGCGCTCGGGTACGCGTCGTTCGTCGACTGCGCCAGGTTCACGTGGTCGTGCGGGTCGCAGAACTCGTACTGTCCCTTCCGCTTCCCCATGTGCTCGAGCGCCCGGTTGGCGATCACCTCGTTCGCCGCCATGTTCGTCGAGGTGCCCGCGCCCCCCTGGAACACGTCGATCTCGAACTGCTCGTGCAGCTTCCCGTCCATCAGGTCCCGGCACGCCGCTTCGATGCCCCGCAGCACTTTCCGCGGCATCGCCTTGGCATCGCACTCATGGTTCGCCCGCGCCGCCGCCAGCTTCACCATCGCCAGCCCCCGGATCAGGTCCGGGTAATGGTGCAGCCTGACCCCCGAAATCGAGAAGTTCTCGATGCCGCGCGCCGACTGCACACCGTAATACGCCTCCGCCGGGATCGCCTTCTTCCCGAGCAGGTCGTGCTCGATCCGCACGCGCCCGCTCCCCCGCTCCTCGCCGCCCCCCCGCTTCATCGTCCGCGCCATCGTCACGCTCCTCGTTCGAGCACAACCGTCATGTGAAAACGTCAGAACGAAATCCTCAACCGCACCGAAAAGACCCCGACGACGTCATCCCCGGGCGCACGGCTCGGGTCAACGATCGCCTGCACGCTGAACGTGAGCTGCGCCGTTTCGGTGATCTGGAACCGTTGAAATGCTTCAACGACTTTCTCATCACGCTGCCCCGCCGCCAGCGGCTCCGCCCACCCCGCCGCGAGACCGAACATGTTGTCCTTGCCCAGCACGTCCTTGAGCCCGAAGCCGCCCTGCACCGTGTTGGTGATACCGGTCGCGTCCCCATCCGAGTGCGCATATCGCGCAAACACCGTCCATGCGCTCCCGATGTCCTGGTCGAGCGACACGGTGATCCCCCCGTCCGACCCCACGCCCGCCTCCTCGCGCGAGTCGATCTGCCACAGCGCCACGCGGTACCGCCCCGCGCCGACCCCCTCGATCGTCGGCGTCAGTCCGAACTCCGTGAAGAACAGGTACTCGTGGTTCTTGAAAAACCCCTCGAAGTTCGCCGACGTCGTCTTCCCGTTCGCGTCGTTGATCCCGCCGTCGATGTACATCCACGGCAGGGGCCGCACCAGCGCCGCCGCCGTCAGCCCCGAGCCCGGGAACGCGATCGCCGGATTCCCCGAGAACGCTTTGTTCAGGAAGTACAGGTTCGCGCTCTGCAGCTTGTGCCCGCCGAACAGGTTCTCGGGGTCCAGCCGCCCCACCACGAACCGGAAGCGGTCCTCGAAGAGCCGCTGATCCCAGTAGAGCTCCTTCACCGTGAACGTGCGCTCGCCGAAGCTGTTGGTCGTCGGGATCAGCGTGCCGATCTGCCCGCCCAGCGCCGACGGCGTCAGGTCCCCGATCTGGTAGCGGTACTCCGTCGCGAACGCCAGGATGCCCGTGTCCTTCGTGCCCGCGCCGATCGCCGTCCACTTCGCGAACAGGTCGAGATCACCCCCCGCCGCGGTGCGCTCGCCGGGTCCCCCCGTCGCCTGCTGGAACAGCATCGTGTGCGCCACGCCCAGTCGCAGGTTCGTCTCCGCCGCGATCTCGTCGAACAACCGCTTGAACACAGCGCCGGGCATCACCTGGTGCAGCTCTTCGTCGATCGTGGTCGGCGGCAGCGGGTCCGTGGCCTCCGACGCTCCCGCGTCATCCGGCGTCACGTCGCCCTGATCCCCCGGCGGCGTCTCCGCTGCCGATCCCGTTTCCGGCGCCGGCTCAGCCGGAGGTTCGGGGGTCGCCTGCGCGGCAGCCCGCGCGCCGATGACCAGCGCCGAGCCGAGCAGCGCAACACGCAGCGCCGCTCCCTTACACCCAGTCAAGGGCTGTCGAAACGAGGCCGGTGTCATGCTTCAACCGCGGCAAGGGTTCGGGACCGCTGAACGAAGGCAGCGTACCACGGCAGAACGAGATCGTCACTGAACGACCGCTCTTCGACCCGGCGCGCCGCGCGGGTACGCTGTTCCTATCCTCGGCCGTGCAGGACCGACCGACACACAACCGCACGGCGTTCGCGATCGGAGACCTCAAGATGGCCAAATCCAAGGAGCGCGACACCCCCGAACGCCTCAAGCGCAAGCAATATGAAAAGGAGCTCCACAAGCTCCAGGTCGAGCTCTGCCACCTTCAGGCATGGGTCAAGCACAAGGGCTTGCGCGTCATCATCGTCTTCGAGGGCCGCGACGCCGCGGGCAAGGGCGGCCTGATCAAGGCCATCACCGAGCGGGTCAGCCCCCGGGTCTTCCGCCTCGTCGCACTCCCCGCCCCCTCCGACCGCGAAAAGTCGCAGATGTACATCCAGCGCTACATGGCCCATTTCCCCGCCGCGGGCGAGGTCGTGATCTTCGACCGCTCCTGGTACAACCGCGCCGGCGTCGAGCACGTCATGGGCTTCTGCACCAAGGAGCAGTACAAGCGCTTCCTCGAGCTCTGCCCGCTGACCGAGCAATACATCGTCGACGGCGGCATCCGGCTCATCAAAATCTGGCTCGAGGTCAGCGACGAAGAACAGAAGCGCCGCTTCGAAGCGCGGATCGAAGACCCGCTCCGCCAGTGGAAGCTCAGCCCGATGGACCTTCCGTCCCGCAGCCACTGGTACGCCTACTCCCGCGCCCGCGACCGCATGCTCGACGCCACGGACACCCCGCACGCCCCCTGGCACGTCCTCCGTTCCGACGACAAAAAACGCGCCCGCCTCAACGGCATCCGCCACATCCTCGATTCCATCCCCTACCGCAAACTCAAGCGCGACAAGATCAAGCTCCCGAAGCGCTCCACAAAGGGCGCCTACGACGACCAAGCCAGCCTCCTCGGCCGCAAGTTCGTTCCGGAGCGGTACTGAGAATCACCGACGGCGCGTCATTTCCCCGTCACACGCCATTCGCCCCGCCATTCTCGCACCGAATCCGCGGCGGGGTTATGTTGCACACGCTTTCGACTTCCCCTGGAGCACGCACGTGAACCGCCAACCGCAACGACCGCCCGCGATCCCGCGCGCCATCTTCGCGCTCGCGCTATGTCCCTTCCTCAATGCGTGCGACAAGAACGATAAGGCGAATAAATACGTCGCCCCGCCCCCGCCCGAAGTCGTCATCGCCAACCCCATCAACCGCGACGTGACGACGTACTACACCTACACCGGCAGCGCCGAAGGCTCCGAAAAGGTCGAGCTCCGCGCCCGCGTGCAGGGCTTCCTCCAGAAAATCCACTTCGAGCCGGGCCAGAGCGTCAAGGCCGGCGACCTGCTCTTCACCATCGAGCAGGACGAGTACCGCGCCGCACTCGACCAGGCCAAGGCCTTCGCCGCCGCCTCCAAGGCCAAGCTCGACCTCGCCATCAACACCCTCGAACGCGCCCAACAGGCCTTCGACCAGGGCGGCACCACGCGCCTCGAAGTCGACGAAAAAATCGCCGCCCGCGACGAGGCCAAGGCCGCCCTCGACCTCTCAAACGCCAAGACCGAGCAGGCCGAACTCGACCTCCAGCATTGCGAGGTCCGCTCCCCGATCGACGGCCGCGTCTCCAAGAACTACGTCGACGCCGGCAACCTCGTGGGCCGCGGTGAATCCACCCTCCTCGCCGAGGTCGTCCGCAGCTCCCCCATCTACGTCTCACTCGATATCAGCGAGGCCGACGTCCTCACCCTCCGCGCCCAGCGTCCGCAGACCGACAAAACGCTCGAGCCCGGCCAGGTCGCCCCAGGCGAGTGGCGGCCCTGCGAGCTCGCCCTCGCCAACGAAAGAGATTTCACCCACAAGGGCCGCGTCGATTACGTCGCCCCGGAACTCGACGCCCAGGGCGGCACGCTCAACATCCGCACCGCCTACGACAACACCGACAACGCCATCCTTCCCGGTAACTTCTGCCGCGTCCGCTTCCCCATTTCCAATCACAGCGCCACCCTGGTCCCCGAGGCCGCCCTCCTGTCCGACCAGCAGGGCCGCTTCGTCATGCTCGTCAACGAGAAGGACGAAGTCGAGGCCAAGCATTGCCGCATCGGCGCCCTCGACGGCACGATGCGCGTCGTCGAAGAGGGCCTCAAGCCCACCGACCGCGTCATCGTGCTGGGCGTCCTGAAGGCCAGGCCCGGCTCCAAGGTCACGCCCAAGATGCAAGAGCCGGCCGCCGCAACGTCTACTACACCCGCCGCTCCCGCCGCGAAGTAAAGGGAACTCACGATGCTCGCAGAATTCCCGGTCCGGCGGCCCATCGTCTCCTGCGTGATCGCGATCCTCATCGTGATCATGGGAGTCGTCGCCTACCCGACGCTCCCCATCGCGCAGTACCCCGACATCACGCCCCCCGTCGTCCAGGTCACCACCACCTACCCCGGCGCCAGCGCCCAGGTCGTCGCCGACACCGTCGCCTCGCCTATCGAGCAGCAGGTCAACGGCGTCCCCGGCATGCTCTACATGGAGAGCACCTCCGCCAGCGACGGCTCCTACACCCTCAAGGTCACCTTCCAGCTCGGCACCAACATCGACATCGCCTCCGTCCTCGTCCAGAACCGAGTCAACATCGCACTCCCCAAGCTCCCCGACGAGGTCAAGCGCAACGGCGTCACCACCGACCGCGTCTCCTCCAACATCATCACCGTCTTCGCCCTCGCCCCCAAGGACGCCGAAACCGCCGAGAAATATCCCGACCTCTTCACCGCAAACTACCTCACCATCAATGTCTTCGACGAGATCAAGCGCATCAGCGGCGTGGGCGACGCCAAGATCTTCCCCGCCAAGGATTACGGCATCCGCCTCTGGCTCGATCCCGACCGCCTCAAATCACGCGACCTCACCACCATGGACGTCATCAACGCTCTCAAGGAGCAGAACGTCCAGGTCGCCGCCGGCGCGATCGGCCAGCCCCCCGTCCCCACGGGTCAGGCCTACCAATACAACGTCTCCACCCTCGGCCGTCTCTCCGACGTCGAGCAGTTCGAGAACGTCATCGTCCGCGCCTCCGGCAACCGCATCATCCGCGTGAAAGACGTCGCACGCGTCGAGCTCGGCGGCAAGTCCTACGACCTCCTCGCCCGCTACAAGGGCATCCCCGCCGCCGCGATGGTCGTCTACCAGGCGCCGGGCGGCAACGCCGTGCAGGTCGCGCGCGATGTCCAAAAACTCCTCGACGCCAAGACCTCGGGCCTCCCGAGCGGTCTCGAGTTCCACATCATCTACGACACTTCGAAGTTCGTCCTCTCCGCCATCGACGAGGTCTTCCACACCTTCTACGAAGCCCTCGCGCTCGTCCTCGCCGTCGTCGTCGTCTTCCTCGGCAGCCTCCGCCTCTCCGCCATCCCGATGCTCGCGATCCCCGTCTCGATCATCGGCACCTTCTTCTTCGCCAAGCTCTTCGGCTTCTCCGTCAACCTCCCCGTGCTCTTCGGCCTCGTCGTCGCCATCGGCATCGTCGTGGACGACGCCATCGTCGTCGTCGAGAACGTCGAAGCCGTGATGACGCGCGAGCACCTCAAGCCCAAGGAAGCCACCATCAAGGCGATGAAGGAAGTGCTCGCCCCCGTCATGAGCATCACCGTCGTGCTCATGGCCGTCTTCGTTCCCACCGCCTTCCTCCCCGGCATCTCCGGCCAGCTCTTCAGACAGTTCGCCCTCACCATCGCCGCCAGCACATTCCTCAGCGGCGTCTGCGCCATCACCCTTACCCCCGCGCTCTGCGGCGTGATCCTCAAACCTCACAAAGAAGGCCACAAACCCTTCATCCTCGTGCGCCTCTTCAACCGGGGCTTCGACGCCCTCTCCGGCGCCTACGCGCGCTTCATCAAGTTCCTCGTCCACCCCGCCGTCATCATCTTCACCCTCGCGAGCTTCGGAGCCTGCGTTGTCGCCATCGCCTGGACCTTCACCAAGGTCCCCACCGGCTTCGTTCCCGTCGAAGACCGCGGCCTCATCCTCATCGACGTCTGGATGCCCGACGCCGCCTCGCAGGAGCGCACCGTCGCCGCCGTCGAGAAGGTCGAAAAAATCCTCTCCGAAACCTCCGGTGTGCGCAACTACACCGCGCTCCCCGGCTTCTCCCTCATCAACAACAACGGCTCCAACTACGCCCTCTTCTTCATCGGGCTCGAAGACTGGGACGAGCGCCTCCCCAAGGGCCGCGACTTCGTCACCATCATCAACGACCTCCGCCAGAAAACCGCGCAGATCCCCGACGCTCTCTGCATCGTCTTCTCACTCCCGGCTGTTGACGGCGTGGGCAACGCCTCCGGCTTCGACCTCCGCATCCAGGATCGTTCCGGCATCGGCCGCGCCGCCATGGGCGAGATCGTCCAGGGCATGGTCGTCGACGGCAACGCCCAATCCAAGCTCCGCGGCGTGAACAGCGCCTACCGCGCCGCCGTCCCGCAGCTCTTCGCCGACATCGACCGCGAGAAAGTGAAAAAGCTCGGCCTGCCCCTGCAGGATGTCTTCTCAACCCTTTCGGGCTACCTCTCCGCGGCGTACGTCAACGACTTCAACCTCTTCGGCCGAACCTGGCAGGTCAACGTCTCCGCCGACAGCAAGTTCCGCGTCACGCCCGACGACATCCAGCGCCTCGACGTCCGCAAGCCCGACGGCACCATGGTCCCCCTCGGCGCGGTCCTCAACGTGCGCGAAACCATGGGCGCCGACCGCGTCATCCGCTACAACATTTTCCCCTCCGCCGTCTTGCAGGGCCAGCCCGGCGCCGGCGTCTCCTCGGGCGAAGCACTCAAGGTCGTCGAGAGCATGGCCAACGAGAAGCTCCCGCAGGGCACCACCTACGAGTGGACCGCCCTCTCCTTCCAGGAAAAACTCGTCGGCAACCAGGCCATCATCGTCTTCTCGATGGCCCTCCTCGTCGTCTACCTCATCCTCGCCGCGCTCTACGAGAGCTGGTTCATCCCTCTCTCCGTCATCCTTTCAATTCCCCTCGCCGTCCTCGGCGCGATGGCCGGCCTCATGTACCGAGGCATGGACAACAACATCTACACCCAGGTCGGCCTCGTCCTCCTCGTGGGCCTGGGCGCGAAAAACGCCATCCTGATCGTCGAGTTCGCCAAGGCCTACCGCGAGCAGGGCAAGCCCATCGTCGAATCCGCCGTCGAAGCCTCGCGCCAGCGCCTGCGCCCGATCCTCATGACAGCCTTCGCCTTCATCCTCGGCGTACTTCCGTTGATGATCGCCACCGGCGCCGGCGCCGCGAGCCGCCAGGCCATCGGCACCGCCGTCTTCTACGGCATGATCGGCAACACCTTCCTCGGCCTGCTTTTCACCCCCGTCCTCTATGTCGTGATCCAGGCCGTCACCGAAAAAATCGGCCTGGCCAGGAAGCCGAATCCCGGCGCCGAGCATGCAACAACAGCCGTCGCAAACCCCGCCGCGGCGCACTAGTCAAAAATTCCGCGTTCCGCGTTCCGACTTCCGCGTTCTCTTCACATCCCGCTCGGATAGAAGAACTTCGCCTCGCTGATCTTCCCGTTCTTCACGGTGTAGAGGCACGTCTCGTTCATCTGCATCCGATGGCCCGCCATCGGCCCAGCCTTCGCCGTGCAGTCGATGGACATCGCGCACACGAACTGATCGCCGTTGACGATCGGCTTGCCGCACGACTGGTCGTGGATCTCCATCGTTTCCGCGAACTTCTTCCCCGCTTCCAGCAATGCCGCTTTGCCTTCGACCACCCGCGGGCAGTCGGGCATCGACATCGCTTCGATCTGCCGCGCATCATCCGCGTACAACTCCTGCATCGCTTCGACGTATTTCCCCGCCTTGCACAGTTCGTACAGGCGATCAGCGACTTTCTGAGTCGCCTGGTCGGTCGGGGATTGGGCGGGACCTTGGAACGCGGGTTTATCGGATAACGCTTCGGCGGCACTCATGCCCAAAGCATATCCCACCATCGGTCAAACGCACGTGAATTCAACGTGAACTCTTCCGCCGACCAAACCGTCAATCCCCTATGTCCTCGTGCATGTTCTCGCATGACGAAAAAAAGCCGGGATGTCCGCGCATCCCGGCTGCCCAATTAAAGCACCACCGCGGCCACGACTCTAGCCCGCGTGCGCCGCGAAAGGCGACGGACCCCGCGACGAGCGCACCGGAGCCGACCGATCCAACGCCTGCCGCGTCAAGATCGCATCGAGGCACCACGGCGACAACCGGTCCCGGACTTGAACACGAATGGAGTCGCGCCGCAGCACGACCAACGGGCTCCTGCACACGAAACACAGCGTGCCCGGCCGCGCCACAAGGATCTCGTCGAGCGTGCGGCTCTGCGCAACAACGTGGCGTGAACCCAACGTCTGAGCGAACGGCGTACTGACTTCCAGGCAACGATCTCGCCGCGCGCGGTCCAACGTGGTGGTCACAGTGATCGACCCGATGCGGCGACAACCATCCGAAAACGCTCTCTCATACACATCGAGACCGATGTCCGGGCGCTCGGACTGCTCATCGGCATGCCACACCGGGAGATCTCCACAGGAACTCACGATCATGAATCGGAGACTGTTTTCCGAAGACGACAGGGTGACTTGATGAATGCACATGATGATCTCCTATTGATGGCCCACGAGCCTTGGAATCCCCGAGGCAGGCGTGCCCGCCGGCCACGGGAAGAGGGAGAGAGAAGAGATGTCCGATCTCTTCAAAGGACAGAGTTCGAGCGACCACTGTTGGATGCAGTGCTTCTCTTTTCACAATAAAACCGCCGAAATTTCGCGAGAACCTTCCCCCGCCGAAATGCCCACGCCCCCGACGCGCGCATGCGACGAGGCGCCCCGCTTCGCACGGACAATCGCCTTGATTCCGAGAACCTCGAGCGAGCCCTCACCCCGCCCCGCAGTCCTTAAAGACGGCAGCGACCGCCGCACGGCGGATCAAAAGAGGCGGACAGCGAAGCCCAGACTGCCGAATCGTCAGGCAGGTCAGGCTCTTCTCTCGGTAATCGGACGGGTAGCTCGACTGAGCGGGCTCAACGCGTGGCTGCGCGGATGACCCTGGTGAGTTCGCGACCATCCTAGCCGTCGCGGGCTGGTCATGGGTCGAGCGCCTCACCGGGCTACCCGTCCCGCTGCCGCGGGCCCTGTGCAGCGCACAGCGGGCCCGCAGCATGACCACGCAGTTACTCGAAGCGATCGGCGAAGGCACGCAGCTTCTTCAGGGCCTCTGAATGCCAATATCGCACAGTGCTTGGCGAGATGTTTAAGTCTTTCGCGATTTGCGCGAGACTCATATTCGTCCCGTAGTAACTAACAACGACCAGGCACTGGAAAGGGGGCAACCCACCGACAACCTGCCGGAGCGCTTCATTTCTCTCTGAGATTTCGATCGCCGCCGAGGGCTCGGACGTTGATTGCTCAAGAACCGCACGAAAGCGACGATACTCAGACCGAGCCTTCCTCGATCGTGCGGCGAACTTGTTCTGGTCAGAAGCACCGCGTCTCGCGGCTTCTGACAAATACGGCTCAACACGGGAAATCTCACCGCCACGCTCGAGCGTCTGAAGACCCTTGAGCACTGATTCTTGAACAACATCGTCAACGATGCTTGAATCCACCAGCCCGCGCCGAGCCGCCTCCCGCATCCGAGTGAGGATTTCATCCACTCTGGCTTTCAGCTCATCCCGCGCGGATCGTCGCCCTCCCTGCTCCATGTTTTCCATGGTCGTCCCAGCCTTTCTTCTTCGTGTGAGTACCCCGAGTGGCACATACCAACCGGGAAAAGAAACACCCGGGCGATGGCTGCGCCCGGGTGTTCGATGGAGTCGGGATTGTTGAACCACAGAACCGAGAGTTAAAGCTCAGTCGCGCGAACGCGATCGGTGAACTCCTGGACAAGTAATGCGGCAAGCAGCTCATTACTCTCTCGATCCCAGTTTTTCCGGGCTGCCTTCACTTCGCGCAACAGGTCGGTCACTCGCTCTGAAGGATAGGAAGGCAACCGGTCCAACAACTCGATAAACGCTGCACGAACCTGCTCAATTCTTTCAGATTCACTTTGTTCAGAATCACCGATCCCGGCGGGCGCGCCCTCCACGAGCGGCGCCGAGCCGGGAAGCGCGCCCACGCCCGGTTCTCCCGGACCGATCGCCTGCGGGCTGGCGCCGAGCGCCGGAACCGGATCCGGCGCCAACTCGGCGGCCACGGACTCGGCCTCGCTCGCCGAGGCGAAGAGACCCCCGGCCACCCTCCCGCTCACGGGTGAGGGCGATCGAGGAAACGCTGAGCGGGATTTCGACCCGGGCACGGCCGGACCCACCGGTCCCGTCGCCGACGCCAAGCACGAGACGGGCATCAGATTCAAGCTGGGCCATGTCATCGCGGCGACCCTCGTCAGGACGGATAGACGAACGCTCGCGAACGCGCGAGCCAACACCGGACCGGGAGTCACGGGCCGCGGCGGACTCCGCCCGCGGCTGCTCCCTCTGGACCAAGCCTACCACCCTGGAAAGAATGCGGCGCTCGCGATCATTCCGCGGAGCGGCCAGCACAAGACGAAGCACCAAGTGATCAGACGCGCGATTCTTCATGTGAGATCTCCCAATAAAGGCCACGAGGTCGGACAAATCGGTCTCGCCGGGGCACACACCTCCGGCTCGTTGTTAGTGACTGCACAAACAGGCAAGTCGTTGGCGCTCAGTTTTCATTTCTCCGCGCGGTCCCACCGCGGATCTCAAAGCCCGCACGGAGTCCTCCCGCAGGTGTGCCCCGCTGCGAGAGGACTCCGGCGGCGAGGAGATGTCGCGTTGAAACCGCATCAACAGTGAACGACTCTCTTCGAGAGCTCCGCGTTGGCGCGTGCTGAAAAATTGTGACGTGATTTCAGCCGACCGTCCCACAACCCGCTCGGCCGCGGTCCTCCCGCCAGGCGCCGCCGAGCCACCCGACCCGTCACCCCGCAAACACGCCGCGTGATCTCCATAAAACGGAAGAGCGAGAAAAACCCGCAACTCATCGAAGCGATTTCGCCATCACGAGGGTCTTCGCGACCGTCATCAGGGGTGGGTCAACCGCCGTTCCCGGCGCGCGTTCGCAGTCACATTCCAAGCTGATTTCGCGAGGGCCACTCACATGAACACCCACACCGCACGACTCGCCCCGGGACGCGTTGGCGCGCCCCGCAGCGCCGCGGCCAGACACCCCGGTGCACGCCGCCCCGTCAACTTCTCAACTCCTTATCCTCGCCGCCCGACTCGTCCAGACGAAATTCGGTGGGCCGGCTTGGACGAAGACGTCCGCGCAACGATGTCACTGATTTTCGAGACTTATTCCCGCTGCACCGTGATCGGCGGCTCTGACCGGCTCTTCGTTGAATACCACCCTCGGTGCTCCCCGCCTCTAACGCGAGCCCCAACTCACGGCGCCGAGCATCAAGCACCGCCAACGCTCTTTCCTGACGAGCCAGCCAAGCAAGGTCTCGCGCGTTTCCCGTATTCCCCGTGGCCGTTTCAGGGGAAATTGTGCACAAAAATCCGCACATTTCCCAAACTTGCAACTTCATCTTCCTCTCTCTTGACGCGCTTCAAGAAATTTGTGCTATACTACTGGTGACGTGTTTCTTCCCTCCTACCCACCGTACTTCCCCCGGTATGGTGGGTCTTTTCTTCTCGCCTGATTTGTTTCTGGCCCGCGATGCGACCTTTCGCACTCGCGGTGGTAGTGTTTTTGTCAGCTGCGGAGCGCTACTGGCGGCCGCAGTCGCCTCGAAGTCTGAACGAACCGCGAACGTGAGCGAGTGCTCTTCTTCGACTTCGTCGGCTCAAAACTCAGCGAGCTAATCACATCCCAGGGCGTTGTTCGCGAACGCGTTCAATCCAAATTGGCGCACAGCAGCCAAGCCTCCGCTTCGCGCTCACCGCGTCGCAGCTTGCCCGCCGGGGCGGGCGGTGAACTCGTTTAGCGAGAACGCTGCTGACCCTGCCGGCGCTCCGCCGACATCCAGTTGCGCTCCACGATCCCGTTGATGGCGATCAGCTCGATCATCCCCTCGGGCGTTTCGATCTCCGCCTTCACCATGTTGCTCGGCGGGTCGATCGCGAAGAACCCGCCCGCGCGGAACGGTTCGCCGTACTCGTTGTGAAAACTGTCGAGCGGGATCACCAGCGTCCGGCCGATCGGAAACTCCGCGATCGCCAGCGAGTAATCCTGGTTCAGCCACATCCGCGTGCCCGAGAGATCCTGCGCCGAGGTGTTCGTCACCTCGATCTCCGTGTCGAGCCGGTACACCTGCACGTCCACCTGCGCGATCCGCTTGGCGTTCGTCGGATAGTCAACCGCGAGCTCCGGCCTGAACGCCGGCGCGCACGACGCGAGCAAAGACACACTGCAAACCATCCCGCCCGAAATGAAACGGAGGAGACGCGACCGTAAGGGAGCGTGCCGCGCCGCACCGCAGATACCCAGCGATTTTCGACCGTCATCGATCATGCGCCCCCTATACTCGCACCAATGTCGTGCGAGAGCAACAACGCCACGCCACCCAGCCCGGCGATCGCACCCGGGGCCGAGCTGATCGACCCCGCCGCCGCCGCGCGCACGACCGTCATCGACCCGCGTCTCCCTGCTCTCGTGCCCGGCTTCGACGCCCCGTTTTTCCAGGCCGGCCTCGCCGGCTATTCCGACGCCGCGATGCGCATCATCGCCCGCCGCCACGGCTGCCCGTATTGCGTCACCGAAGCGCTCCTCGACCGCACGCTCCTCGCCGGGGGCCGCGGCTTCGCCAAGGCCGACCTCGGCGAGCTCGAGGACAACATCCCGGGCGGCGTCGAGGACCAGCCCCTCGCCGGCCAGATCATGGGATGCGACCCACAAGAGATGGCCGACGCCGCGGTCAAGATGATCGAGCAGCCCCGCCGCGCCCTGCTCCGCGCTCGCGCCAATGAAGAAGTCGCGCCGCCGGATGATCTCCGCTTCGCGTCAATTGACGTCAATCTCGCGTGCCCGGTGAAGAAGATCAAAGCAAAGGCACGGGGCGGCCACTGGCTCCGCGAGCCCGAAGGCGCGATCGAGATCCTCGGCGCGGTCCGCCGCGCACTCCCTGATCACGTGCTCGCGACCGTGAAGCTCCGCCGCGGCAGCGACGATTCGCCCGAAGCCGAGCGGAACTTCTTCCGCATCTTCGACGCCGCGTACGACCTCGGCTATTCCTGGGCCACCGTCCACGGCCGGACCGTCGAGCAGAAATACATCGGCCCGTCGCGCTGGACCTTCCTCCGTGATCTTGTCCGCCGCAACCCCGACCGCGTCGTCTTCGGCTCGGGCGACATCTGGGACGTGCACGATATTTTCCGGATGCTCGCGTACACGGGCGTCCGCGCCGCCGCGGTCGCGCGCGGCTGCATCGGCAATCCCTGGATCTTCCGCCAGGCGCGCGACATGATGGCCGGCCGCCCGCCGCTCCCCCCCACGCTCGACGAGCAGCGCGCGGTGCTCCTCGCGCACTTCGATCTTTCGAGCGCCGTCAACGGCGAGCGCCGCGCGGGGATGTTGATGCGCAAGTTCGCCGTGCGCTTCGCCGCGCACCACCCGCGCGCGGAAGAAGCGCGCGTGGCCTTCATCCGCGCCGAGACTTGCGAAGACTGGCGCGCGATCGTCGATCAGTTCTATCCGCACGCGATCTCGAGCCGCGGCTCAGCGAGCGCGGCGGAGGCGGTCGCCGCCCCCCACTGATCGCGTCCAAATGGGGCCGTTGTGCTCCATACATCGCCCACTGGCGCGCGCACGAGAGAGTGTTTGCGTTCATCCGGATATGAGAATGGTCGCTTTGCCAAAAGTTTACTGATTTGTGTACCTCCGACCCACCCGGAGATAGGTCAATGAACCGTTCTGGCCCGGCGCAAGTCCGTCCGCGCGCGCACGGGCGTGGAGGTCCAGATTTTCGCCGCGGCGCTTGACATATTCCGATATTGGAATATATTTCAGTCGTGCCGCGAGCCGCTTCCACTCTTGATTCCTTCGCCGCGATCGCCGAGCCGCGACGGCGGGAGATGCTGGGGGTGATGGCGCGCCTCGGCGGCGAAATGCAGGTGAATGATCTGGTGGCCCACCTGGGCTGGCCCCAGCCGCAGGTGTCGAAGCACCTCGCGGTGCTGAGGCAGGTCGGCCTCGTAAGCGTGCGCCCCGAGGGGCAGAAGCGGATGTACCGCATGAACGCCGAGGAACTCAAACCCGTGCACGAGTGGGTGGGCGGGTTCGAGAAGTTCTGGACGCACCAGATGGGCCGGATCAAGCAGCGCGCCGAGCGCGCGGCACGCGAGCACGAGCGAGCAAAGCACAAGAACAACAGTCACCCCAGGGAGCGATGATCATGACGACGACAGCGACACCCGCGACGACGATGACGAACGAAGAGATCCACACGCTCAACATCCGCAAGGAGATCGTGATCGACGCGCCGATCGCGATGTGCTTTGAGGCCGTGCTCGCCGAGATCGGCCCGGGCAGCCAGCTTCCCGACGGCAAGCCCTACCCGATGAAGGTCGAGCCCTGGCCCGGCGGCCGGTGGTTCCGCGACCTCGGCGAGAAGGACGGCTACGCGTACGGCCACCTGTGGGGTTACGTGCAGGTCATCAAGGCGCCGACGCTCCTCGAACTGCGCGGGCCGATGCCGATGTCCTACCCCGGCGAGAATTTCCTGCAGTACCGGCTCACCGAAGAAGGCAGCAAGACGCGGCTGACGCTCACGCACCGCGCGATGGGGCTCATCCCGCCGGAGCAGCGCGAGGGTTGGTCGGACGGATGGGACCACGGGCTCGGTCGCGTCAAGCTGGTGGCGGAGCAGAAGGCGGCGTCGAAGAAACGGTAAACGAGAGAGTTGAAGCGGGGAGTTGTCAGGCCTCTTTGCTCCTGACTGTTCGCTGCTGCAGAGGGGCGTGCCGCCCCTCTGCAACTCCCCGGCGGAAGAAGAAGAAGAAGAAGAAGAAGAAGAAGAAGAAGAAGAAGAAGAAGAAGAGAAAGGGTTACGCGATGAAGGCGACCGAAACAGAACTCGCAGGACACCGCGTGGTTTCGCGCGAGCAGTGGATCAAGGAGCGCACGGCGTTCCTCGCCGAAGAAAAGGCCTTCACGCAACAGCGCGATCGGATGAGCGAGAAGCTGCGCGAGCTGCCTTGGGTAAAGGTGGACAAGAAGTACGTGTTCGAGACGGCGACGGGGAAGAAGACGCTAGCGGAACTCTTCGGGCCGCGGAGCCAGCTCATCGTCTATCACTTCATGTTCGATCCGACGTGGTCGCAGGGGTGCATGGGATGCTCGTTCGTCGCGGACCACTTCAACCCGCTGATGGTCCACTTCGCGCACCGTGATGTTTCGTTCGTCACGGTCTCGAAGGCGCCGCTCGAGAAGCTCGAGGCGTTCCGCGAGCGGATGGGGTGGACGTTCCCGTGGGTGTCGTACGGCGCCAGTGATTTCGGCCGCGACTTCGGCGTGTCCTTCACCGACCAGGAACTCGTGTCAGAGAAGGCGGTCTACAACTACACGACGAAGCCCTCGCCAATTCGCGAGCTTCCCGGCCTGAGCGTTTTCTACAAGGACCCGCACGCCCCCCACGGCGACATCTATCACACCTACTCCACGTTCTCGCGCGGCTTGGATGTGTTCCTGGGGATGTACCACTTCCTCGATGTCACGCCCAAGGGGCGCGACGAGGCGCAGACTGGCGGGATGGGGTGGCTGCGGCACCACGACCGGTATGACGACGCGGCGTTTGTGCCGCCGTGGATGGAGAAGCCGGGGGTGACGGCGCCGCTGGTAGCGGAGGCATGATGCTCACGCGCCGTCCATGCTGTGCTCCGGGAAGCTCGAGCGCGCTGATGCGGTGCGCCCGCGGCGCCGGCCGCGGCGTGGAAGTGGCCGGGTGCGTCGCGCCGGCGGTGCTGCTCGCGCTGCTGCCGAAGTGCCCGATGTGCCTCGCGGCGTACGTCGCGCTGTGGACGGGGATCGGGCTCTCCACTCCCGCGGCGGGACAGGTGCGGGCGGTGCTGATGGTCGTATGCGCGGCGTCGGTGCTATGGCTCGGTGCGAGGTGTGTGAAATGGGTTCGCGCTATTCGAAGGGAATCTCGCGCACGCTCGAGGGCCTGACCATCAGGACGCTCTCGCGGGCGCAGACGACGAAGCATTGCTGCGCTTCCGACCACATGGGGACGGCAGTGCGCGAACCGGGCGGTAGCTGGACCGGCTCGGTCCGGGGCGCATCGATGCGATGAAGATCGAGGAGAGTGGCGGCATCAGCGCCGGTGAGCGCGAGAAGTTGGCTGCTGTCGCTGCTCCAGGCGAGCTGATAGGTCGAGAAGGGTTCGATCCGGAACTGCTCGTGCATGGTGCGTAGGTCGTAGACCCGGAGCTGCGTCACTTCATCGCCCGCCTTCGACGGACAATCGCTCGAGATACACGCCAGGTAGCGGCCGTCCGGGCTGACTCGGACCGTGTGTACATCGCGGTAGACCTTCCAGGACCGGCTCAAACGGAGTTCGAAATCGAGGCGAACAAGATCGGACTCGCACGGTCCATCGCTATTCCGGCCGCGGTAGCGGGTCACGCACCAGAGCGTCGATTCACCTCCCAGTGAGAAACCGACCGGCGGGATCTCCTGGCCGAACGTGAGCTGCTGGGGCGTACCCAAGCAGTCCAACGAGACGGTCCATATCTGCCTGGTGAGCATGCCCATCGCGAAGAGCTGCTCGGTGCGATCGTCGACCACAGGAAACCAAAGCGGGTCCGACGGCGCGTTGGTCGCATCGAACTGGTTGCCGGTGGCGCTCAGGCGCAGGATCGCCGGAGCAACGGCATTCTCCGCCGCCGGCAGTGCAACGAGACAAAGAACCTGGTCGTCCTCCGCTCCGAACCAGCACAGGCCCGATACGATGCCCGGCACACTGACGCGAGAGAGAAGTGCCACGCTATCACCGTCGAGAGCATAGAAGCTCAGCGTATAGCCCTTTATCTGCCAGTTGGGTTTCCGGAACACTCTCGCCACGACAAACAGATCGCCCGTTCGTGACATTGCAACGTGGGAGACACTGACTTCCGGAGCCTTCAGGAGCGCCGGATCGATCGTCTGCGCCTGCGCCGGGAGCGAGGTCCATGCGGCAACCATCGAAACGACGCACATTCCGAGGTGTTGAACCGGGCGTCGGCGGTTGGAGCGGCGCGGCATGGCGCCAGTCTAAGAAACAGCGATCAGCTGAGTCCTTCTGCGCGGTGTCGGTGCTATGGCTCGTTGAGCGGTGTGTCAGGTCGTTGTGGCGGCGCTAATGATCGGTCGCGGCGTACCGCACTCGGGACATCGATCGGACCGCAGACGCCGCAAGTCGTAGCCACATTTACGGCATCGCCAGGTTGGGCGGTCAACAGTGTACAGATAGGACGCGAGGCCGTAAATCCCAGCTGTCGAGATGAAGACAAACACGCAAAGGGGGACGATGAAAACACCCATGTCACGCGCACCGACCGCGACGGCTACGAAAGCCGTGGGAAGGAAGCACACGATCATCGATCGCCAGAGCCGGGTGCGCAGGAGCAGCGGGACAATCGCGGCGGATACCAGGAGCCCGACGATCATTCCGACCGGCGCCGCCGCGTATGCGGGTTTGAACAGCATCGGGTGCCTGAGTTCGCTCAATACCGCGAACGCCCCGCCGGCAATGGTGGAGTAGCCTATTAGGCCGAAGACCTTGCCTGTAAACTTCCAGAAACTCTCATCCGTGAGATAGCCGGAGAGTTGCGCGGACTGACCGGCGGCTGCTTTCGCCACCTCCCGAAACTGCGGCACGCGCTCCGTCGTCACACAATCAGTGTAGGAAGAGCTCGCGGCGGCGCGTGAGTCGGGGAAGATCGCTCGCTTACGGTCGGAGGTTGTGGACGAGAGGGGTGAAAGCTTGACTATTCCCAGGACGGAATAGTTGTTGCGCCTGACCAGGAGACCCCTCGCTCACACTCGGGGTTCTTTGGACGACGTGGTGCTACGATGGTGGCGGCCGTCGTGCCGGGGAACTGATTGTTTGACCACCGCCGCGTCGAGCATCACGGGGACCACGCCAGCGGGCCGTTCGCGGCACCGGGTGTACCTCGCCGCGATCCCGAACGCGCTGACGATCGGGCGGCTCATCATCGCGGCGGTGTTCTTCGTCGTGCTGTCGGTGTACCGGTATCCCTTCGGCCCGGTGTGGGCGCTCCCGACCGCGGCGGGGCTGTTCATCGTCGCCGCGATCACCGACTTCATCGACGGCTGGCTCGCGCGGCGATGGAAAGTGGTCACGGTGCTCGGGCGGATCATCGATCCGCTCGCGGACAAGGTG
Organism: Phycisphaerales bacterium; assembly: GCA_035549675.1. Taxonomy (GTDB): domain Bacteria; phylum Planctomycetota; class Phycisphaerae; order Phycisphaerales; family UBA1924; genus DASZQL01. The sequence goes on from DASZQL010000101.1 coordinate 22,810, forward strand.
CTCGTGATCGGGGCGTTCATCCTGCTCGCGGGCTCGCCGTTCGATAGCGGCACGGTGGGCGGCAAGATCGGCGAGCCGGCCACGTCGGTCTCGGCGTGGATGGTGATCGTGATTCTCGCGCGCGAGCTGCTCGTCACGACGATCCGCGCTGTGTTCGAGTCCAGCGGCGTGGACTTCTCAGCGTCGATGTCCGGGAAGTTCAAGATGGGGGCGCAGTCGGTCGCCGTGCCGCTGCTGCTGCTGCTGGTGTGGGCCAAGCAGGCGAACCTTGGTGATGAGGTCGTGATGCGGAACCTGCGATACGGGACGATCTTCGTTGCGTGGGCGACGGTGGGGATCACGGCGTTCTCGGCGATCCCGTACGTGATGCGCGCGTGGAAGGTGCTGGGGTGGAGCGCGCTCGTGCCGCCCGAGGAGCCGCCGACGAACCCGTGATGAAGCAGCTTCTGATCACGACGTTCGGACTCGGCTTCATGCGCCCGGCGCCGGGGACGTGGGGGTCGATGCCGACAGCGGCGCTCGCGTGGGCGATGCTGCTGCTCGGCACCGAAACGGTTCCGTATCACGCGGCGATGGCGGCGGTGCTGGTCGTGTTCTCGTTCGCGTGCGTCTGGGGGGGCGGATGGGCGGAGTCGCGCTTCGGGCGGAAGGATCCTTCGCAGGTTGTGGCGGATGAGACGGCGGGGCAGGCGATTGCGCTCGTGCTCCCGCCCACCGCGTGGTTCGCGGGTGCGGAGACGCCGCTGATGCAGGGCGTGCGGGTGACGATCTTTGTTGCGGCGGCGTTCGTGGCGTTCCGGGTGATGGACATCATCAAGCCGCCGCCGGCGCACGGGCTGCAGCGGATCAAGGGCGGGGCGGGGATTCTGATTGATGATCTGCTGGCGGGAGTGTACGCGGCGGTCATTGTTCAGGTGGTTTTCAGGTTCATCGCCTAAGATGAAGGTTGCACAGGGGAATCATGCCCGTCGGCTTGCGCCGGCGGCTCCATCGGCGCGCGTTCGGCGCTGGAAAGGTGGGATCAGATGAAGACGCTGCTGAAGATCGTCGCGGTTCTCGTGGTGCTGGTCGTCGTCGGGGTCACGGTGCTGTTCATGTATATCGACTCGATCGCCCGGAAGGGCATCGAAGTCGCGGCGACGAATGCTCTTGGTGTGCAGACCACGCTTCGGAGCGCGGACGTCGGGATCATGGCGGGGACGTTCGACATGCAGGGGCTGAACGTGGCGAACCCGGCGGGGTTCCAGACGGCGCACTTCCTGAACCTCGGCGAGGGGAACGTGCAGGTCTCGCTCAACACGCTCAGTCAGCAGACGGTCGAGCTCCCGTATCTCAAGCTCACCGCGATCGACGTGAACCTCGAGAAGAAGGACGGGAAGTCCAACTACAACGTCATCCTCGACAACGTGAAGAAGAACGAATCGGGGGGCTCGTCGCCCTCGAGCCCGTCGGACAAGAAGTTCGTCGTGCGCGAGATCACCATCAAGGACATCAAGGTGCACGTTGACCTGCTGCCGATCGGAGGCGACGCGGCCAAGCTCGATGTGCCGATCGACGAGATCAAGCTGACGAATGTCGGGTCGGGGACCGACGGCGGGATGCTGATGAAGGACCTCGTGCCGACGATCGTGAAGGCGGTGCTCGCGGCGGTGGTTCAGAAGGGCGGCGACATCATCCCGAAGGAACTTCTGGGCGATCTCGAGGGCTCGCTGGCGCAGCTCAAGAGTCTTGAGAGCCTCGGCGTCGGCATGACCGCTGAGCTGGGCAAGGGAATCGAGGGGATCGCGAAGGGGGCCGGCGAGGCGGGCAAGGCGGTGGAGCAGGTGGGCGAGGGCGTCAAGAAAGCGGCGGAAGGGCTCAAGGACCTGATCCCCGGCAAGAAGAAGGACTGAGAGACGAGTCGGTCGGCTCGAGACGGGCGCGACGGTGTGCGGTGACGATCGGAAATGCCCGGCATCGCGCTGCGCTGGATAGCCGTTCGAACAAATTGCTTTGTTACGGCATCTCTTCGATGGGCGTCGAGACCACGAAGGTGGGCGGGTTGCACGCGGTGGTCTGCGCCGACGCGTGGATTTTTCGGGTGGTGCCGCCCAGCAAGCGGTGGAGCCCGTCGACCACGAGGTCGAGATCCTTGTCGTCGTCGATGTCGATTGGATTGATGGACGTCGGGTTGTCGGCGGGCTTCAGGATGGGTGTGGTCGCGCCGCGCTGATCGAAGGTGCTGGGGGTCGCGCCGCCGAGGACGACGATCGCGGCGGGTTGTGGGTCGTCGCGCTGGCAGACCATCACGACGTCCATCTGGCCGGTCCACATGGTGTGGTCCATCCAGTCGTTGGGGACGGTCACGACGGCCTGAGGTTCGCCCGGGAGTTCGACAGATTTGATGGTCACGAACGCGCCGGCGTCGTTGAAGCCGTAGATCTGGGCGTAGAACCGGGCGCCGCTGCCTGTGCCGACGCGGACGGCGGAGACGATGCGGTGAAACTTCTCGTCGCAGATGTGATCGGCGAGGAGAAAGAGCCCGGTCGCGGCCTGGCCACCGACCTTGAGCGGCACGTCCCATGACTTTCCGGCCGAGGCGTCGCCGTTGTATCCGAATCGCACGCTGAGGACGGAACCGTTGACCACGCAAAAATCGGCGATCCCATCCGCGTTCAGCGCGGCGGCGGTCGTCTGCTTCTCGGGCACCTTTTTTCCAAGGTCCGGCCAGCTATTGACGTTGCCGGTGTACGACGAGGTAAACGTGCCGACGGGGTGCTGGTTTGATGCGCACGAGGCCAGCGGGCCGAGCAGCAGCGCGGCCGTGATTCCCTTGGTCAGCCGCGAGCGGTCGGCGATATGGTCCGAGTTCGATCCCCGATCCCCGGATGACTCACTGGCCCGGTTCATGCGTTCGCTCCTCGATGTGATGAGGAACATAAGCGATTCATAAATGAAAAAGCAAGATCGGCGCAGCCTAGTCAGTTCTGACGATCGAGCAGACGGTACTGCACGGCTTCCGCAACGTGCGGGTGATCAACGACTTCCGACCCTTCGATGTCGGCGATGGTGCGCGCGACGCGGCGGATCTTGTCGTAGGCGCGCGCCGAGAGGCCCAAGCCCGACATCGCCTGGCCCAGGATGTCGAGGCCGGCGTCGGTGAGCGCGGCGAAATGATCGAGCGACTTGCCGGCGAGACGGGCGTTGGGGACGCCGTCCTGCCGCGCGGCCTGGAGGCGCCTGGAGGCGAGGACGCGGGCGCGCATCTCTTCGCTGCTGGTGCCGGCGCGGCGGGATTCCTCGCCGCCGAGCTGGCGCCAGGGGACGGCGGGGACTTCGACGTGGATGTCGATGCGGTCGATGAGCGGGCCGGAGACGCGCGCGAGGTAGCGTTCCATCTCGCGCTTGCCGGCGGCGGTGTCGGGGAGCGTGCCCTTGGGGGTGGGGTTCATCGCGGCGACCAGCATGAACGACGCGGGGAAGCGCGCCGAGGAATGCGCACGGGAGACGATGATGGAGCCGTCCTCGAGCGGTTGGCGGAGCGTGTCGAGGACGGAGCGCGGGAACTCGGGGAGCTCGTCGAGGAAGAGCACGCCGCGGTGGGCGAGGCTGATCTCGCCGGGCTTGGGGATGATCCCGCCGCCGATGACGGCGATGGCGGAGGCGGTGTGGTGGGGCGAGCGGACGGGGCGCTGGGCGACGAGGCCGGCGGCGCGGCCGCTCTCGGAATCGGCGAGGCGGCCGGCGGCGGAGTAGATGCGCGTGACTTCGATCGCCTCGTCCGGTGTCAGAGGCGGCAGGATGCCGGGGAGCGCCTTCGCCATCATGGTTTTGCCGGTGCCGGGCGGCCCGAGCATGAGGAGGTTGTGCCCGCCGGCGGCGGCGATGGTGATGGCGCGCTTGGCGGACTCCTGGCCTTTCACTTCGGCGAAGTCGATCGGCGCGGGCGTGTTCTCGATGAGGGCGGCGGCGTCGACATTCGGATGAGGCGAAGGTTCGAGCGCGCCGGCGAAGAGGCCGACGACCTCGGCGAGCGTGCGCACGCCGTGGACTTCAACGCCGGCGACGAGGGCGGCTTCGGGGGCGTTTTCGTGGGGGACGATCACGCCGCGGAGCTTGCGGGCGCGGGCGAGGGAGGCCATGGCGATCGCGCCGCGGACGGGGCGGACGCGGCCGTCGAGCGCGAGCTCGCCGGCGATGAGGTAGGCGCGCGGGTCGAGGCCGGGCTCGCGCTGCGCGGTCCCGTTCGCGCGGTGCGGCGCGATCGTGCCGTCGGCCATGAGCATCGCGACGGCGACGGGGAGGTCGTAGACGGGGCCTTCCTTCTTGATGTCGGCGGGTGCGAGATTGACGACGACGGTGCCGCGGGGGTAGCGGTAGCCGCCGTTGACGACGGCAGTGCGGACACGGTCGATGGATTCGCGCACCGCGGCGTCGGGGAGACCGACGATGTGGTCCTTGGTCATCGCGGACTCATCGACATCGACCTCGATCTCACATGGAGTGGCATCGATGCCGGCGAGGACGAAGCTTTGAACCCGGCTGACCATGACCCGCACTATACCCGAACGGTTCGGCCGCGCCTATGGAAATTGCAGGGGTTCAGGCGATAGAAAAACCGCACCGCGCGAGCGCGATGCGGTTGATATGGATCAAGCGATGTGAGGCGCGACCGTTTAGCGGAGGCGGACGATCATGCGGAGAGGCGAAGACCCGACCTTGGTGACGCCCTGACCCAGCGTGACCAACGACGAGCCGGATCCGACGCCGGTCTTGGACGCGCGGATGGAGTACGTTCCGCGGTCGAGGCCGGTGATCGTGAACTGGCCGACGGCGTCGGTGGTCGTGTTCTTGACGCGCGGGGCACGAGCGCCGGAGCCTTCAGCGCGGACGGAAGCGCCCACGACAGGCTGCGAGTCGACGTTGCGGATGACCCTGCCGCTGACGGTGAAGGTCAGGGTTGGCGTCGGGGCTGCATTCGACTGGCCCACGAGCATGGCGGCCAGACCGAGAGCCGCGACTGCGCCGATGAAACCGAACTTCGCCTTCATGTGTGATGCTCCTTTGTCCCTCGTGTCAGCGAGGTGCGACAAAACCACCTGCTTCCCCAACTTCCATGAGCACGTGGAAAGCATAACACCCGACGCGCCCAGGGCCAAGCTGTTCCGCGGGAAGGGGCGGTAATCCGGATTTTTGCTGATCCGCCGCAGCGGTTTCGCACGCGCCAAGCTTGGCGCATAGGCTCTGTAGGATGGCCGAATCGACTGACATCCCCTCAGCCGACCCGAAAGCTCGATTTTCCGATCGTGTCGCCGACTATGCGCGGTGCCGGCCGGGGTATCCCCTCGCGGCTCGTGGGGCGATCCTGGACGGGCTGGGGCCGTACCCGGATCTAGAGGTCGCGGATGTGGGCGCGGGGACGGGGATTTCGTCCCATTTTTTGGCTGGAGCCGCGGATCAGCCCGGGCCGGTGGTTCACGCGATCGAACCGAACGCGGCGATGCGTTCGAGCGCGCAGCCCCATCCTCGGATCACGTGGCGGGATGGATCGGGCGAGACGACGGGATTGCCTGATTCGTGCGTGGATGTGGTGGTCTGCGCGCAGGCGTTTCATTGGATGCGCGCGGAGGAGGCGATGCGCGAGTTCGCGCGCGTTTTGAGGCGGCGTGCTCCGTCCGGGGCGCGCGGGCGGGTGGCGCTGGTGTGGAACGTGCATGATGATGCGGATGCGTTTGTGCGCGAGTATCGCCGGGTGATGCTCGCGCATGCGAAAGACCCGCCGAAATCACCGTGGGCGACGCAGGAGCATGTGGCGATTGCTTCGTCGGTGCTGTTCACAAACTACCGGCTGGTGCGGTTTCCCTACGAACAACGGTTCGATGAGACGGGCTTGATCGGGCGGGCGACGAGTTCGTCGTACGTGCCGCGGGAGGGGGAGGCGTTCGAGTCGATGAAGCGTGATCTCTCGGCGGTGTTTCGGAAATATCAGAAGGAAGGGCGCGTGACGATGCCGTACCGCACGGAGATTCACCTGGCGGAGGTGGCGTCGTGAGCGAGCCGTCGCCTTCTTCTGTTCCCACTCCTCCGCCCCCCCACCACTCCCCCACTCCCGCGCCGCTTCCGTCTCGCGCGCTGTTCGGGCCGACGAACACGCCGTACGAGGCGATGGGGGGCGAGGCGGCGGTGCGGCGGCTGGTGGACGCGTTTTACGATCGGATCCGCGATGAGTCGCCGGCGCTTCGGGCGATGCACCCGCCGGATGATGCGTCATCGCGGCAGAAGCTCTTTGAGTTTTTGAGTGGCTGGCTGGGCGGGCCGCCGCTGTTCGAGGAGAAGCACGGGCATCCGCGGCTGCGGATGCGGCACGGGCCGTTCCCGATCGATCAGAACGCGGTGAACGAGTGGCTCCGGTGCATGAACGGGGCGCTCGACCACTGCGGCGTGACGGGGCCTCTCCGGGAGTTTCTGGATGCGCGATTTCACCACACCGCCAACTTCATGCGAAACCGCTGATATAAGAACATGGAACCCGGGCCGCTTCCGCGCGTCCGCAGGAGCATGGTGATGAGGGTGCGGCGATCGGCTTGCGCGCGTTCCTGGGTTGTCGCCGCGTTGATCGTGGCGGGGTTGGGGGTGGTGTCGGCAAGGGCGGCACCGCCCGGTCCGCCGGCGCCTGTCACGCGGGATCTCACGAGCCGGCGGGACTGGTCGGTGCATGTGGAGATCGTGCTGCGGTCGCCGAACGTTCGGAACGCGGATCAGTTCGCGAATCCGCAGTTTTCGTACTTCGCGTTTTCGCAGTCGAAGTTCTATTTCCCGCTCATCTCCGGCGCCGCGGCGCACGACATGGACGTCGCGAAGGCGAGCGGGTGGCTCCGGCGCGGGACG
>DASZQL010000102.1:0-11504 GCA_035549675.1 Phycisphaerales bacterium
GGCGCCGGGGATGCAGCGGGTTGGGCGGCGAGTGAGGGGCCAAGTAAAGCGGCGATCGCCGCGGAGAGCACGGCAGTCAATCGGTGAGCACGCACGCGATATTCCTTGTCGGACTTGATGGCTTCCCGGGCGGCAAGGGACGATGGCAAGAATACCCTTGACATCGGCGAGGGATGCTGAGAGACACCCCGATCGGAGCCCGACTGCGATGGATGCGCCGAAGCGAATGGATCTAAAAAAGGACCGCGGGCTCACCGTCGAATGGGCCGACGGGACGACGTCCTACTACTCGGTGGCGTACCTCCGGAAGATGTCACCCTCGGCGGAGGCGCGGCAGCTCCGGGACGAGATGAGGAAGAACCCACTCACAGTCCTGCCCAGTTCGGCGGCGGGCCGCGGGGGCCCGCTCACGGCGGAATCGGCGGAGCTGGTGGGGAACTATGCCGTGCGGATCCGCTTTTCAGATGGCCACGACACGGGGATTTACTCGTGGGCGTATCTGAAGGAGATCGATCCGGCCTCAGTTGGAGGCTAAAGCAATGGATGTGGCGTGCCCGCTGGGGCCTCTCGTCTCGTAATTCGAGGGGAGTCGGGGTGGGAATGGGCCGATAAGTGAGGGCAGCCGCGGACGACGGGAGGGGCGGCAACGGAGTGATTGCGCGCATGAGCGGACCCATCAAGAACGATCGGCGGGTGATCCTGGTGGGAACCGTGGAGACCCTGCGGGGCGCCGCGCGGCTGCTGGAGGGGATCGCCTCCGACGAGGCGGAAGTACTCGGGGCGGTCGTGCTGACGGCGGACGAGCTCGGCGCAGCGCGCGAGCGGAACGAGCTCCCGTGGCCGGTGCTGGGGACGGCGGAAGACCTCGCGCGCCTGCACGGACGATTCGGGTTCGGCGCCGCGGTGGTGAGCATCCCCGGTGTGATGGGCGCGGCGATGGGGCGCGTGAGTACGGCGCTGTCGGCGCTCGGGGTCGAGGAGCGTGTGCTGCCCTCCATTCATGATGTGCTGAATGGCGGCGCCTCGACGATGGGACACGACACGGCGCTCGGACGCGCGGTGTTCGGGGGCTCGAGCGCTGGCGGCGGCGCGGCGGGGATGGATTTCGCGCGGCTGATCGGGCGGCCGGCGCGGGCGCTGGATCACGAAGCGGCGGGTCGGGCGCTCCGCGGCAAACGGGTCTTGATTACTGGCGCCGGCGGGTCGATCGGATCAGAGCTGGCGCGGCTGTGCGCTTCGGTTGAGCCGGAAACGCTCATTCTGATGGAGCGCGGCGAGAATGCGCTGTTCGAGATCGATCGCGAGATCGGCGCGCGGTTTCCCGGTGTGGCGCGCCGGGCGGTGCTGCACGACGTGACCGACACCGAGGGGACGCTTCGAAGGCTCGTATCGCTTCGACCGGCGGTGGTGTTCCACGCCGCGGCGCACAAGCACGTGCCGATGATGGAGGATCACCCGTCGGCGGCGGTGACGAACAATCTCTTTGGGACCAAGTCGATCGCGGACGCGGCCTTGGCGGTCGGGGCCGAGCGGTTCGTGATGGTGTCGACGGACAAGGCCGTGAACCCATCATCCGTGATGGGCGCGACAAAGCGGATGGCGGAGCTGTACGTCCGGTCGCTGAACGGATCGCGCGGGGGGAACGGACAGGCGAATGGCACGAACGGCGGGACGCACTTCTCGCTGGTGCGCTTCGGGAACGTGCTGGGGTCGGCGTGCTCGGTGCTGCCGATCTGGGCGGGGCAGGTCTCCGAGGGCGGGCCGGTCACGGTCACGCACCCGGAGATGACGCGGTTCTTCATGACGATCCCTGAGGCGGCGACGCTAGTGATCCATGCCGGCACGCTCGGTGCGGACCCGAGAACGGGACGTCGGCACGAGGTGTTCATCCTCGACATGGGCGAGCCGGTACGGATCGTGGAACTGGCGGAGCGCTTCGTGCGGGCACTGGGAGCCACGCCGCGGTTCCCGGATGGGTTTGCGGGCCGGGGTGGGCCCTCGGTCGGGCCGGCGGTGCGGGTGGTCTTCAGCGGCATCCGGCCGGGCGAGAAGCTTCATGAGGAGCTGGCCTACGCGGCGGAGGAGCTCCGACCGACCGAGGCGGCAGGCGTAATGGCCTGGGTGGGCGAACTGACGGAACGGATCGACCCGGCTTACATCACCCAGATGATTGCTGAAATGTCTGCCATGAAATCCGTACAAGATGCTGACATGGTCATCAGAGCGATCGGAAATTACGTACAGATACAGAACAAACAGTCCACAATTTTGCCTTCTCGGGGGGAGGCGGCTTGATTGTGAAGGTTCGATGCGGACAATACCGACCGAACGTGGTGGTGGGGCCGAGTGATCGGCCCCATGGACAGACCGGGCTGACCCAGTCCCGTGATGGATGGGCCGCTCCAGGGAGCTGAAGCCAACATGGTCCAGACGCTGTTCGAGCCCGAGGCGATCGTCATCGCTGACGAGGAGCAGTTGTTGCGCGAGGCGGTGAGCAGCCTGACCAAGGCCGAGGAGCTCCTCCGGTGCCTCACGGCGGCCAAGGCGGAATGCGAGCGGGAGCTGGCCAAGTCGAACCGGAAAGACCCCTTCAAGGCGGTGACCGGGGCCTCGTCCCTGGACCGGGCGATTGCGTCCACGAAAAAGATGATCGAGACGCTGGGCCGGACGGTCGAGACGCTTGGGAAGCGGTGAGTCCGGCATTCGGCATCGAGTGAACTCTGCGTAATAAGTTCGGATGATTGGGCAAGCGGTGTACTCGCGCGCAGGCGGCACTGCACGCGGCCCAAGGGCCGCCGACTGTAGGAATACCGACCCCGGGATCCATACGAGCCGCAAGCTGCAAACCGTTTCGGTAGGCTGTGGTGATGCCGATCGAGGAACGTGATGTTGTGCGGCTTTCGCGGCCAGGGATCAGCGCGGCTGAGGCGGTGTACATCCCGGAGGTCGTGCGCGGGTTCGGGACGACGATCCGGCACTTCTTCACGAGCTTCGGACAGTCGAAGATCCCGGTGATCGGCGCGTCGAAAACGACGCGCACGATGCAATACCCCGAGGAGCGACGCGAGGACATGCCCGTGCTCGAGGGCGGCCTGGAGAAGAGCAACTTCCGCGGCGTGCATCGGCTCAACCGCGACGAACAGGGACGCGTCAAGTGCGTCGCATGCATGATGTGTCCGACGCTGTGCCCGGCGAACTGCATTCACATCGTCGCAGGCGAATCGCCGTGGGAGGACCGGGAGAAATACCCGGTGAAGTTCGAGATCGACGAGCTCCGGTGCATCTTCTGCGGCATGTGCGAGGAAGCGTGCCCGGTGGACGCGATCGAGCTCACGCCGGCGTACGACGTGGTGGGGTTGTCGAGACAGGAAATGGTCTTCGATAAGGAAAAGCTGCTGAGCGTCTATGACGTGACTGTGAGCGCGAAGCCGATGTAGTCCGACTTGCGGGGTGGGCTTGCGGCTTGCGGAAAGACATCACCGCGAGACGCAGAGGGCGCGGAGTTTGAACAAGAGCGGTAGGGATCGCGTCGCGCCACCAGGTCAGGAGGCGTGACACGCTTGCGTGCGCTTCGCGTCTCGCCGCATGAAACAAAGGGAAAAAGAAGCCCCGCCGGGGGTACGGCGGGGCTTCCGAGGAATCATTTGAGTGCCCGCTGGTTCATGGCGGGCATTTCTAGCGTTGGTCAACGAGACTCAGCGGCGGCGACGCAGACCCGCGAGGCCAGCGAAACCGGCGAGGGCGATCGCGCCCGGCGTCGGAACCGTGGAGATCACCGCGGTGAAGGTCTGCGACTGGCCGGGGCCGATGCTGATGTTGGTCCACTGCCAGCCGGAGGCGATATCAGAACCGCCGGAGCCGGTGATGGTGTTGTTGTAGTTCGTGATCGCGGAGTCGGCGACCGAGCCCGCGCCGCCCGTGGCGCTCCAGGCGGCGGTCATGTAGTTCTGAGCGCCGACGCCCTGGAAGAAGAGCGTGGTGGCGCCCTGAGAGAGACGCAACGTGTCAGCGCTCTGGAGCACGGAGGTGTCGCCGGCGTCATCGCCGTTGAGGAACGTGTCGAAGTAGCTGAAGATGCTCATCCCAACGGCGGAAGCGCCGCTGTTCGTGACGACCATCGTGGCGACGAGGTTGTACCCGAGGCTGCCGCCGGCGCCATCGGGATCGGAGATGTTGTACGCAACCTGGGCGGTCACGCCGGTCGCGCCGGAAAGCGTGAAACCGTTGTTACCGGAGCTGCCACCCCAGCTGGTCGAGGTGGGAGACACGAGCGTGCGCTCGCGCGTATCGGCGGAGAACCGGTACCACCACTGGAAGTCCCACGCATGGTCAGTGCCAGCGGCGCCGGCCATACGCATATCGGCGGCATTCTGGTTGACGGTGGTGGCGAGGCCGCCGGCCGTGGTGGGCCAAGCCCCCCGGGTATAGAACGCGTTACCAGAGCTGATGGTGCCCTGGGCCATGGCGGACTGCGCGAGAAGCGCGGCGCCCGCAGCGGCGACGATGAAAGCTGCTCTCTTCATGACGTACCTTCCTCCTAAAACAAAGCCCCTGAACCTAGCGATGCGGCCGCACCGAACTCACGGTGAACCGCAGGATCCCAGGCACAGAGGCCGCGGGAGCCATTCGCTGACCAACCAAAATGGAAGGGGTGACGTGTTTCCCTTCCGATCCAAAGGCGAATGTACCCCGGGGCGGGTGTTGATCAAGGGATATGTGAGAAAATCGTTCAAGCGATGAATAGTTTTTTTGGGAATCTCCCCAGATTGACGCCAAGAAACATCGCGAATCGCGCGCTGTCTGGATGAAGACTTTTTTAACACCGACCGTGATCTAACTGCTTCGATATCAATGAATTACAGCCAAATTCGATCCAACCGAGCAGCCGTCTGTCCGTTCATCCGCCATGATCGAAGTCAGCCGTCACGTTAAACACGTGTTAGCCGCCACGGAAGCGCCCCCGTACGGGGGTTGACAACTCGAATCAACGGTCAACCTCACACCGAAGTTTCATCGTTGGAGCCAGGTGCGCCGGACTCGGGGTCGTCGAGGCCGAGCGTCAGGAGGTGGTCCGCACCGGTCTGGGGGTAGCAGAACTGGACCGTGCCGCAGAGTTCGGAACGCGCGAAACCTTCGATGAGCGACGTTCCCGTGCGCGCTTCGGGCGCAGGGACCGGAGAGGGTCCCCCAGACTCGGACCAGCGGAAGTGGAAACGGCGGCCGGTGATGCGCGGGCCGGCGCTCGGTGGCTGCGCGATTGCCCCCCCACTCATTACGCCACTGCCGTTCATGCTCGGGGCAGCTTCGCCGGCGCTTGGCGTTCCGTTGATCGGGTCGGCGCCGAATGACCAGGAGATGCGCACATGGCCGGCGGGGCTGCCGTCCCCAAGCGAGCCGTGCTTGACGCTGTTGCTGAAGAGCTCCTGGATCACCATGCCCATGGCGGTGGCCTGGCGGGCGGGGATGCTGGTCGGTGGGCCTTCGAGCGTCACGCGCTTCGCGGAGCCGGGGGGAATCAGGGCGGTGATGAGCGCGGCGAGGTCGACATCGGTCCAGTGACGCGAAGAAAGCATCGAGTGAACGGCGAGCATCGCCAGGATATGGGCGCGGATGGCATCGGCGAACTGCTCTTCACGGCGCTGGCGCGAAAGGTCCACCATCGTGAGAAGGCCCGCGAGAGCATTTTTCACGCGGTGGTCAAGCTCGGAAAGGAGAAGGCGGCGGAGGTCGTTCTGACGGCGAAGGGCGATCTCGGCGTACTTGCGGTCGGTGATGTCCATGGTGACGCCGATGAGGCGGGGCGGGCGGCCTTCTTCGCGGACCACGTCGGCGCGCTCGTGGACCCACCGCTCCGTGCCGTCGGGCCGGATGATGCGGTGGTCGGTGGCGTAGGGGGAGTCGTTCTGGACGGCAAGCGCGACGGCGTCCTGGACCGGCTTGCGGTCGTCGGGGTGGACGAGCTGGAAGAAGGAGGCGACGGTGACGGGGGTTCCGGGGGGCACGCCGAAGATGCGGTAGTTCTCGTCGGTCCATGAGATGGGCGCGCCCTCACCGAGCTCGGAGGTCCAGCCGCCGATGTGGCCGACCTGCAGGGCGTTGAGGAGGAAGCGGCGGCTTTCGGCGGAGGCACGTTCGGCGCGGACGCGCTCGGTGACGTCGATGGAGACGCCGATGACGCCGGTGACCTTGCCCGCGCCGGTGGTCGTGCCGGCGCCGAGTCCGCTGCCGGCGCCCTCGGCGCGGACGGGCGAGTAGTGGGTCTCGAGCGCGACGCCGCCGAGCTCGTTGGTGGTGGTGAAGACCTCGCCAGAGAGGGCGCGGCGAAGGCGGGCGACGATCAGGGCGTCGTTGGCGTAGATCTCGAAGACATTGCGGCCGACGAGCTCGTCGGGCTTGAGGCCCAGGGACGCGAGACCGGCGCCGCGCGAGAGCGTGATGCGGCCCTCGGCGTCGACGGCCCAGAGGATGATGGGGGCCTTGCTGATGACGTGGCGGACGAGGTCGTCGCTGTGCTTGAGTTGCGAGATGACGGTCTGGAGCTGGCGCTCACGGCGGGCGATGAGGACGTAGAGGACGGCTGCGGTGACGGTGACGAAGCCGAGGCCCTTGGCCATGCTGACCCAGAGGATGGATTGATCGAGGAAGAAGAGGAGATAGTCGGAGCCGAGGATCCAGGCGTAAGCAACGACGAGATAGGTGAGGGCGATCCAGAGGGGCGGGAAGGTGAAACTCGGTGGGCGGTCACGGTTGGGTGACTCGGGCATATGCGGGGAAGGGTAGCGGGGAAGGAAGACGGCCACAGATGGACACGAATGGACACTGGTCGAAGACGAAGAGAGCCACGGACTTCACAGACTGACACGGACAGGAAGAGAAAGGCAGCCACAGACGAACCCAGATCGAGACACTTCATTTGTCTGTGAATGCTGTAGAAAGGAGACGGCCGCCGACTTCGCAGACATGCGCAGAAACAGACAACGCGACAGATGCTTCATCTGGGGCTATCTGGGTTCATCTGTGGCCGACGTATGGCTAGTGTTTTGGCGGTTTCGATCAGCGGTGGGTGCGTTCGAAGTTCTTCATGAACTCGACGAACTGTCGGACGCCGTCGATGGGGAAGGCGTTGTACATGCTGGCGCGCATGCCGCCGACGGAGCGGTGGCCTTTGAGGCCGTCGAATCCCGCGGCGGTGGCTTCCTTGACGAAGGTGTCTTCGAGGGCTTCGTTGCGGCAGCGGAAGGTGACGTTCATCTGCGAGCGGTCTTTGGGTTCGACCGTGCCGCGGAAGAAGTCGGTGGAGTCGAGGTGGTCGTAGAGGATTTTGGCCTTGCGGGCGTTGTGCTCGCTCATGGCGCGGAGGCCGCCGAAGGACTTGAGCCACTTGAAGGTCTGGCCCACGAGGTAGATGCCGAAGGTGTTGGGGGTGTTGTGGCGGCTGCCGTCCTTGGCGTGGACCTTGTAGGAGAGCATGGGGGTCAGGTCTTCGCGGGCGGTCTGGAGGAAGTCGTCGCGGACGATGAGGAGGACGATGCCGGAGGGGCCGAGGTTCTTCTGCGCGCCGGCGTAGATGAAGGCGTATTTGGTGACGTCGATGGGCTTGCTGAAGATGTCGGAGGAGGCGTCGCAGACGAGGGGGACGCCCGAGGGGATGCGGGGCTCCTCGGTGAACTGCGTGCCGAAGATGGTGTTGTTGCTGGTGAAGTGGCAGTAGGCGGCGTCCCCCCCCCGCGTGTACTTCCGCTCGTTCTCGGCGGGGATGTAGGTGTAGTTCTTCGCTTCGCTGGAGGCGGCCTCGTTGACCTTGCCGAAGCGCTGGGCTTCCTTGACGGCGCGGCGGGCCCATTCGCCGGTGTTGAGGTAGTCGGCGGTCTTGCCCTCGTGCAGGAAGTTCATGGGGAGCATGGCGAACTGGAGCGAGGCGCCGCCCTGCACGAAGAGGATGTGATAGTTCTTCGGGATGCCGGCGAGGTCGCGGCAGTCCTGCTCGGCCTCGGCGAGGACGCGGTCGAACGCCTTGCCTCGGTGGGAGTGCTCGCAGATGCCGATGCCGGTGTCGAAGAGGTTCCAGAGGTCGTGCTGGGCCTGCTTGAGGACGGGCTCGGGCATGACACCGGGGCCGGCGGAGAAGTTGAAGATGCGGTCGGGCATGGGCTTGGTCCTTCCGGGGAAACATTCACCGCGGAGACGCGGAGAGCGCGGAGGATGAATAAACAGCAAGAGACTTTCAAAACAAACAAACACGAATCAGAACAGACATTGGGCAGTCACGCAGCGAAGAAAATCCTATCACTTCTTTCTCCGCGCTCTCCGCGTCTCCGCGGTGAATGCGTTCAGATTTCGTTCAACGATACGCCGAGGACATGGGGAGAGCCTTTGGCGATGGAATCCATGGTGTTGCGGGAGGGTTCGGCATCGAGCCGGATTCTGGCGCAGGCGGCGTCGGCGCCGGAGTAGATGACGTTTTCCATTTCCTCGATGTTGATGCCGGCCTTGCCGATCTCCCCGATGACGTGCGCGAGGACGCCGGGGCGGTTGAGGTGGCGGATGACGAGGAGGCGCGTCGCGGGGCTTTTCGCGCAGAGGTTGACGCAGTTGAGGACCGCGCCGGTTTCCTTGTAGTGGCGGAGGATGCGGACGGTTTCATCGGCGATGGCCTGCTGGGCCTGGTCGGTGGAGGCGCCGATGTGGTGTGTGCCGTAGACGTGAGGATTGGTGGAGGTTTCGGAGGTCCACTCGGCGTTTCCCCCCGCCGCTGGCGGTTCATTCTGAAAGACGTCGAGGCCGGCGCGGATGCTTTTGTCTTTGATCGCGCGGAGGAGGGAGGGTTCGTCCACGACGGAGCCGCGGCTGGTGTTGATGAAGATGGCGCCGGGCTTTAGGGCGTCGAAGAAGGCGGCGTTGCAGAGGTTGTCCGTGTCCTTTGTCGCAGCGACGTTGACGCTGATGACGTCGGCGGCGCGGGCGATCTCGAGCGGCGACGAGGCGCAAGCGAGACCCATGGCCTCGGCGTCGTGGGCGGTGAGCGAACGGGACCAGGCGAGGACCTTCATGCCGAACGCACGGCCGCGGATGGCGACTTCGCGGCCGATGGTGCCGAGGCCGACGACGCCGAGGGTGCGGCCGTAGAGGCCCCGGGCCTTGGCGTATTCCTTCTTGTTCCACTTGCCGGCGCGGAGGTCGATGACCTGGTCGGGGACGCGGCGGTCGCACGAGAGGATGAGCGACCACACGAGCTCGGCGACGGCGATGGCGTTCTTGCCGGGGCAGTTGGCGACGTAGACGCCCTTGGCGCTGGCAGCGGGCATGTCGATGTTGTCAACGCCGGCGCCGGCGCGGACGATGAGGCTGAGGTTTTTGGCCCCCCCACTTTCGCCGCCCTCGAAGGCGGCGGCTTTGACCTTCGTCGAGCGGACGATGAGGGTTTCGGGGTTTGCCTCGGCGAGGGCCTGCGGGAGGCCGTCGGCGCCGGCGTCGGGCTTGGAGATGACGTCGAAGCCGAGCTTCTTGAGGGCGTCGATGCCGGAGGACTCGAACTTGTCGGCGATGAGGACTTTCATGACGGCAAGTGTATGACACCGGGCCTTGGGAACATCTCGACGCGTGGCCAGCAAAGCCACTGGTGGCGTGTTGTTCACCGGCGGCCTTGGAGAAAGCTGGATTGTTCGCTGACGCCGAGGGGCGTGCCGCCCCTCGGCAACTCCCTTGCAAAGAAAAGAAGGCACTGCGAGCCAAGCGATGGTCAGGGACTTGGATCAAGTCGCCGCTGCAGGTTCAGCAACGTGGCGCGGAATTCGTTTGCGGCACTGCTAATGAGATCATGGGTGGGCGTAGCGGTGACGAGATCGTGTTGCTTCTCGTAAGGTCTCGCGATGATCTCTGTGTGATCGAACTCAGGGTAGTACATGGCCGTGCGGGTGTAGACGCCCGGGAAGGAATCGGAGCCCGGCGACAGGAAGGCCGGGTGCGAGGTGATGGACTCGGGAAGTGGTTCACGGCTCCAATCACCCGGCGTCCGCATGAACTGCGGGATCGTGTTGATTTGCACCACAAGCAGCGTTGAGGGCTGAGACTGGGGGAGCCCGCCGCCGCTGAGGCTGACCGCGATGATGGCACCGGTCACGATCATGTCGTGAAGTGTAGCCGTCGGTAAATGCGGAACAAGGTAGAGGGGAGGTCGAAGAAGATCGCTGAGGTTCACGGTTCGTTGCTGAGAGATCGCTCCCTGACGGTCGCGGCTTTAAAAACGTCTCAGTTGAGCTCGTGAATGAGGAGGCCGCTGCGGAGCTTGGGCTCGAACCAGGTGCTCTTGGGGGGCATGATGCGGCCGGCGTCGGCGACGGCGATGAGCTGTGGGATGGTGGTGGGGTACATGCTGAAGGCGGCGGCGGCCTGGCCGGAGTCGACTCGTTTCTTGAGTTCGTTGGTGCCGCGGATGCCGCCGACGAAGTCGATGCGTTTGTCGGTGCGGAGGTCGTTGATGCCGAGGATGGGGGCGAGGACGCGCTGGGAGAGGAGCTCGCAGTCGAGGGAGGCGACGGGGTCGGCGCGGTCGATGGACTCCGGCGCGAAGGAGACGGCGTACCAGTTGCCGGCGACGTAGACGTTGAAGGAGCCGGAGGAGGAGGGATTGGGCCCGGTTTTTTCGGAGACGCGGCCGACGGCGCGGAGCTTTTCGACGAAGGCGCCCGGCGTCAGGCTGTTGAGATCGGCGACGGTGCGGTGGTACGGGAGGATCGTGAGTTCGCTCGCCGGGAAGAGGACGGAGAGGAACCAGTTGTACTCCTCGGCGCCGGTGTGACCGGGGTTTTCGGCGCGGAGCCGGGCGCCGGCGCGGGCGGCGCTGGCGGTGCGGTGGTGGCCGTCGGCGACGTAGCAGTGCGGGACGGCCTGGAAGGCGTGGACGAAAGGTTGCGGGTCGGCGACGCGCCAGATCGTGTGCGTCACGCCGTCGCGGGCGGTGAAGTCGTAGAGGGGCGCGGCCTTGATGGCTTCGTTCATGAGGGCGGCGAGGCCGGCATCGTCGCGGTACATCAGGAAGACGGGCTCAGCGTTGGCCTTCATGTCGAGGACGTGGCGCGTGCGGTCGTCTTCCTTGTCCTTGCGAGTGGTCTCGTGCTTCTTGATGAGGTCGTGCCCGTGCGGTGCGCCGGCCCCCCCACCGCTCGTCGTGGCGCCGTTGGTGGAGAAGGTGTAATCGTCGATGGAGCAGCAGGCGGCGACGCCGGTCTGCACGACGGGCTTGCCGAGGAGGGTGGTCTTGAGGCGGTAGATGTAGATGCTGGGCGCCTTCTCGTGGACGAGCGTGCCGTCGCGCTTGAAGGACTCGTAGTTTTCGACGGCCTTTTCGTAGACGGCGTCGTCGTACGGGTTGGTGGAGACGGGCAAGTCGATCTCGGAACGGATGACGTGCATGAAGCTGCGGGGCTTGCCAGCGGCGAGCTCGCGGGCTTCGGCGGTGTTGACGACGTCGTAGGGGACGCACGCGACTTCGGAAGCGAAATCAC
>DASZQL010000103.1:0-6641 GCA_035549675.1 Phycisphaerales bacterium
CGGATCATCTACCTCACGGCGGAGGACCGCAGCGAGGACCTCGCGGACCCGGTGGTGCAGGCGGCGGGCAACGACCCGTACCGGAGGGACGCGACGACCGGTCGGTCGGTGGGCCGGGCGGTGACGTGCCGGCTCGACGAGTTGATTTTCCTGAGCAAAGCGAAGTCGGGGGGTGGGTTCATCTCACCGCGACCGCCTGCTGACGGGACGATGGCGCCGGATAGCGCGGACGCGGCGCGGATCTACATCGGTCACGGGCTGCGGCCGGCGCCGGATCAGGAATCCGACTTCTTCACGATGTCGGAGCAGGACCCGACGAACCCGGCGGCGCGGAACCTGAGCCGGCCCCTGGTGGCGCAGCGGCGGTGGGTTTCCGACGGCGATTTCGGGCAGCGTGCCGGCACGCCCAACCTGCCGTTCGATCCCGAGAACGACACGGAGCGCACGGTCAACCAGCACTGCTGCACGGGTCGCAACGAGTACGCGGGGGATTGGATGTTGCTCCGGCACGCGCTGATGCTCGGCTCCGATTTTACGGGGCGCGCGGGCGATCACCTGCCGCCCGGGATCGTGTCGCCCAGGCAACAGGAGATATACGCGCCGTACATCCGCGACCTCGAGTCCAAGGATCGCTTCAAGCACACGCTCGGCGGCGGCGATTCGGCCACTCCGTTTGATGTTCCCAAGCGCGACGAACTGTCGTTCCCGCACTCGGACTCCGTCTCGTCGATCGACTGGCTGCCGGACGCGGCGGTGGGCGGCGGGGACACGTATTCGCTCCGGGGTCCGTTCCCGAGGTTGATCCGGTTCGGCCGCGTCGATGCGTGCGGGCAAACGCTCGACAGCGTCAAGCGATGGCTCGAGGGCCAGCAGTCGGCGATCGATCCGATCAAGGCGACAGCGTTCGACGGCGGGCGGTGGGCCGGGCTGATCGATGAGGACTCGACGGGGTATCCGTTGCCGGGGATCAGGCCCGATTCGCCCTTGTGGCTGATGGCGCCGAGAGCGCACACGCCTCCCGGGTACCTGGGACCGATCGGCAGTCCGACGGGGCCGTTCACGGGCGCGGCGGCGGCGGCGCAGTTGCGGGGTGACACGATGTACCTCCTGCAGAGCGCGATCGCGGGGTGCTTCAACCGGATCCAGGCGGAGAGCGAGCCGCCGCCCACGAACCGGTGGCAGAACAACCTCGGACAGCCGTTCCGGGACACGGTGTCGTTTCTTCCCGTCGAGGGGAACGACGAGATGGATTCGCACGCGGTGCTGGCGCCGCGGTGCTCGAACTTCGAGATCGCGTGGTCGGACGGTTCGACCGTGCCGCCGGCGGGGGCTGGGGCGTCCAACGGCGGAGCGATCGTCAAGGACATGAACGGCGACGGCGCGGCGGATATCAACGACCCCAACGACCTCGTCTTCTATCCCGGCGACATCCTGTGGTACGACTGCGATTTCACCCGCGCCGAGGCGCAGCTGCATCTGCGGCGGCGCGGCGCGGACATCCTGCCGCGGCTGTTCGCGCCGTCGGCGGGCGAGACCCCGACGCAGACGAGCAACGGCAACGCGCGGCCGGACCCTGAGATCCTGCCGCGGCTGAATGACCTGCCGTCGCGCGGGTTCATCCGGCCCGATTCAACGATCGCCATGGGGACCCGCGCGCAGGGGGAGCGGCGCACGCGATTGCTCTTCACCGATCCCACGGGATCGAGCATGTCCAGCACCGGGCTCTGGTGCCCCTACGACCCGAGGCTGACGGGGGGCGCGCCCTCGGATCTCGGCGGCGTGGCGTCGGGGACGACGGGCGCCACCGGGAACTGCACCGGCGGGGACGACCCCTACGGAAACTCGACGGCGGGTTACTACAACTCGCCGGAATACCTGGCGATCTGGGGATTCCGTACGCCCACCACGGAGAACGATCCCACGGCACCGATTGGGCCGCCGCCGACCCCGCAGCGGGCGACGTACGGGGGCGCGTGGGAGAAACCCAAGCTGATCCGTATCCGGATGACGCTGCACGATGCGCAGCACCGCGTGGCGGGGGGACGGAAGTACGAGTTCATTTTCCGTGTGGGGCTTCGTTCGGATTGAGTGACTGATCGCCTTGTGTGTTGCCGCGGACTGCGCGGCAGGAGGCAGCCATGTTGGGAGTCTTGCGCCGTTCAGCGGGTCGGAATCGCAGAAGTCGCCGCGGCACGATCGTGCTGCTGGCGTTGGCGTTCCTCGCGCTCATTTCGATCAGCGCGCTGGCGTACGTCGCGATCGTGCGGACGGAGCGTTCGAGTTCGACGGCGTTCGCGCGCGAACGGAACTTCCAGCAGCAGGTGACGGCGGTGGTCTCGGAGATCCAGGCGGTGCTGACGGCGGACCTGTTCGGGAACAAGATCGTGACGCCCTCGACGCCTCAGTCGACGACCGATCCGACCACGGGCCGGGCGGTGAGCGTATGGCCGCGGATGTTCGAGGACGGTGAGATGTGGGACTATCCGTATGTGAACACGCGGGAGTCGAGCACCCCTGTCGTCCCGCCGGGGGACTTCTCGGGTTTGAACCGGCAGACGTACACCTTCGCGCCGGCGCCCACGGCGGATCTTTCGGATACGCAGTGGGCCAATGCGCGGCTGCTGTCGATCAATCAGACCTCGGCGGACGACACCACCGGGACGAACTCGCCCCGGCGGTTCCTCGCGGCTTTTCCGGACGATGCGTGGCTGGCGCCGTTCGACCCGATCTGGGACGCGACGAACCCGGCGAACCCGAATCCCAACAACGCGAGGGCGTGGTCGCAGATCACCAACTTGCGGAGCGCGTTCCGGTTTGTGCGCGATACGAACGGCGACGGGCTGGTCAATGGGAGCGATACGCCGTCGTGGCAGCGGGGCGACGGGATGTTCGCCGACCTTTCGCAGTTTTTTCAGGCGGACAACCTGATCAACGGCTACGCGAACCCTGGCGCGAACCTGCTGGTCCTGGGGCCGCAGTTCGGGTCGAACCAGACGGCGCCGACGCCGGACGATCCGAACTACACGGGCGTCTTTCAGTTCAACATGGCGCAGCTCGGGCAGCATCTGTACGGCGACGCGTCCGACGACCAGATCCTCGAACGCGAGGACGAGGCGCTCTGGATCGACACCGACGGCGATAACCGGCCCGACGCGCGGTGGACGCAGCTCGGTTCTCTCGGCGATCTGTACGGGCTGAAGTGGGTGGTCGCGACGCGGATCGTCGACGCCAGCGCGCTCATCAACGTCAACACGGCGCTGGAGTTTTCCTATGACGCGGCGCGGGGGATCTCGACGGGCGAGACGCCGGCTGACATCGACCTGTACCGCTTGCTGCGCGAGACGGGCGACACGCCCGCGGCGTCGCTGTTCGACCAGGCGGTGCAGGTGAACCACCTCGAAGAGTCGTTCCTGTCCCACATCCAGGATGTACGGGCCATCGGCCAGCTCGTCGCGGATCAGTTCGACATGACCTGGCATGGACGCGACCCGTTCGTGACGAATGCCTACCAGCCGTGGGGAGCGGGGTCTCCTCTGTCCACCGACCAGAAGTCGGCGTACTGGCGGCACGCGGGGGTCGCGCCGGACAAGGCGGACTCGCCGCGCTCGAACGCGTACCCGTCGCGCGACATGATCGACCTGTTCACGTTCTCGGGGACCAACCATTACTCGCTCGTCTCCAAGATGGAAGAGCGGTTCGATGGGCCGGAGGGAGACGGGTATCTGCCCGGGCAGTCGGGGGCGCAGTACGGACCGATGCTCTCGAGACAGGACCCGCAGGCGGCGAGGTCGTTCACGCCTCAGCTCCCGATGAACCAGCCGACGCCGACGCGCGAGCAGCTTTACTACTCCGCGCGGCGGTACCTCACGGCGTACAACGGCGTGGGCACGCTCAGCCCGGTGCCGGCGCTGAACCAATCGGGCGGCTCGGGGACGGGGCCCATGCTGAAGATCGGGCTGCGCGATTTCATCACGTGGCCGGCGTTCGCGACGGAACAGCAGCCCGATTACGAGCGGCGCAAGCCGGACCTGCTGAGGCGGACCTTCGCGGGGCTGGTGTGGGCGCTGGCGCCGCTCTCGACTGATGGCGCGGCGGGGACGCCAATGGATATGACCGCATCGCTGCTGTGGAGCAAACGCGCCGACATCGCGGCGGATCCGCGGGTTCACTACGGCGGCGACTCGGACGGGCTGGGCTGGAACTTTTCGACGGACTCTGCAACGGTCGGGGCGGGGATCGCGCTTCTCACTGCGGCGGCGCTGACCGTGAACATCGCGGACAGCATCGACGGGCCGAACCCGCCCCCGGCTGGTGGAGTACGGCCTTACGGGGATGATGGGTCGCCGACGATGATCCGCATTTTCAACGATCAGAACCCGCAGGCGACCAGCTACACGGCGCACGACGGTGTGGTGAACATCTTCCCGGATCTGCCGCAGGGCAAGATTTTTTCAGAGGCGATGCCGACGGACTTCTTTGGCGCGCCGGCGAATCCGACGGGCGGCGCCAAGGGTGTGACGGTCATCGGGATGGAGCACCAGTTGTATCTGAGCGAGGTGACGACGCTCACGCTCTACTCCGATGACAGCACGCAGGGCGGCAACGGCGACGGGAGCATCGACCCCTCCACCGAGGTGGCGGCGACGGTGGTTGTCGTGCACGTGGCGAATCCGTGGCCGGTGACCATCGAGAGCAACGGGTACCGGCTCAGGATCCCGGTGAGCCGGGATCGGGTGGATTCGCAGTGCCTGGTGCTGAGCTTTGATGACGGGCGGAACATCCCGCCGACCCCGGAAGGAAGATGGTTCTGGTACATCCCGGAAACAGTGCCGGCCAGTCTCCGCGATCGGGTTCGAGACGCCTTGGCGGCAAGGTTCCCGTTGATGAACCCCGACCTGGACAAGCTTTCGCTGGTCTCCGGTCAAACGCCGCAGAACAACGCGTTCGCGGACATCAATCCGACGAACCGATCGCCGGTGTTGCTGAGCCGCGTGTTCATCGGCACGAACGAGGTGATCGTGGACCGGCTCAGCCCTCCGTTGGCATTGGCGACGGAAACCAATCCGGATATCCGCGGCTTCCCCGGGCGTCTGATGGGACCGGCGTTCACGCTGGATGCGTCACCGATGCCGTACGACAACATCCCGGGCGGGGTGAATGCCGGCTATTTCAACAGCGTGGGGTACGCGCCGACGGACTCGCGGCGCGCCACGCCGGTGTCGATGTCCGGCCGGATCGCGGTGTGGTCGTCGGTGTCGCGGCCCGGGACGGTTCCGACGGGCGGGGGCATGCCGGCGTATGTCATCGAATCGTCCAACGGTGAAAAGAACCGAATGAAGTTCAGCTTTGACGCGTCGGTGTGGCTCTCACCGTATCCGGGCACGCTGCCGGACACCGACCCTGCCGCCGCGGCAGCCATGGTGACGAACGTGGTCGCGCCGGCGGACGGATCGTTCGCGGGAAGCGACGCACGGGTGATGTTCCAGACTCAGACTGACCTGATGATCAATCCGACGGCGAAGCCGGCGAACTCGGCGATCGGGGCGGCGGACGTCAAGCCGTTCCAACTGATGATCGCGAACGGGCCGATGCAATCCGTCGCGGAGATCGGCTGTGTCTCGGCGTTCGCGCACACGTACCGTAACGAGGACGACGGCAATGTATTCCATGAGTTGCTGTCCGTGCCGATGGCCTCGGGCATCGGGCTCAACCTGCAGAACTTGAGAACAGCCGGGGAATGGCTGTGGTGGGACATCGAGCGCGATCACCAGATCAACCCCACGGCGTTCAGTGGCTTCCCAAATCCGCACATCGGGACGCTGGACTTCTCGCGCTACAACATGCGGAAGCTGGCGACGTTCATGGGCCAGGATTACGAGAGGCTCGTGCCGGACTCGATGGCGGTGCCCTTGGCGACGCGGGTGTTCGACGTGTTCGACGCCGCGGCGCCGATTGAGCGGCTGAATCGCGCGGGCGTCACGCTGACGCAGGGGCGGGTGAACATCAACACGGCGCCGGCGCGGGTCATGCGGATGTTGCCCTTCCTCGCGCCGACAGTCCCGATCGGCGCTTCCGATCAGCTCCCGCAGGAGGGCGGCGGACTGGACCTGATCAAGCTGATCCGCGATTACCGCGACGGGGTCGCTACGGCCACACAGACGGGTCAGGCGGCGGACCTCACGGGGTTGCCGGGGCTGCGCGTGACCGAGTTCCGTGAAAGAACCAGCCACGAAGATCAGCCCCGGGGGTTCACGACCACGGGCGAGTTGGCCATTCTTGGCGCCTGGAACGATGCGACCCATGAGCCCGAGAGCGGCGCCGCGATGGCGGACAAGGGCTTCCTGTACTTCGGTGCCTCGGCGGGCGAGATGGGATTCGAGCCCTTCACTTCGGTTCATGGCCTCACGACGAACAACGACGCGGAGGAGCGGCTCGGCGTGTTCCACGGCCTCGCCGACACGATCACGACGCGCTCGGACGTGTACGTCGCGTGGTTCGTGCTCCGCGGCTATGACCCCAAGGTCATCGAGGGGATCCAGGTCGGGGGCGCGTGGCAGGACGCGATGAACAGCGAGGCATTCCGGCCGGCGTACGAGTCGCGCTGGCTGGTGGTCTTCGACCGCTCGAACGTGCGGCGGCCG
>DASZQL010000104.1:0-2041 GCA_035549675.1 Phycisphaerales bacterium
CGGAAGAACCCGGAGGGCCAGCGATTCAGCAAGCTGCGCCGAAGCGATGCTGGTGGAGACGCAGGTGATGGCGAGATTCTCGTGCTTGACGCGATCGGCGAGAGCCCGGATCGCCCGGGCGGCGGCGCGGCCGGTGCCGAGGCCGACGACCATGCCGGAGCGAATGCTCTCGACCGCCGTCATCGCGAGCGCATCAGGGGCCGGTGAGGTGGCCATGAACCTAATGTATCAAAGGCGGCGCGAACACTGGTGCAGGGCGATGCCAGTTGCAACGGCGACATTGAGCGAGTCCACGGCGCCTGGGCCTCGGTTGATGGGAATTCGAACGACCGCATCCGCCGCGGCGAGGGCCTCATCGGTCAATCCGGGACCTTCGGCGCCGAGCATCAGGGCCACGCGGCCTCTCAGCAACTCGGCGGCGTCCGAAATATTGACCGCGTTGTCGCGGAGCGCGAGCGCGACGATGCGGAAGCCCAGCGCGTGAAGCATTTGACGTGTGCTGTCAATCCGAAGCCGGGTGAAGGGCACCGTCAGACATCCGCCCATGGAGACACGGATCGCCTTCCGGTACAGCGGGTCGCAACACGATTCGCTGAGGAGCACCCCGGCGCATCCGAACGCCGCGGCGTTGCGGAAGATACCGCCGACGTTGTCGTGATTGGCGAGGTCTTCGAGGATGCAGAGCGTGGCCGGGCCCGGCGGGATGGATCGCAACAGCTTCTCGGCGTCCAGATTGGGGCCTCGGTCGCACACCGCGATGCAGCCGCGATGGATGTTGAAGCCGGTGATGCCGTTCATGATCTCCTGTGGGACGAGGTAAATTGGTTTATCGCTCATTGCGCCGAGCACGTCGGTCAGGCTGTCGAGCGCGGGTTGCGTCACAAGCAGCGAGTTGGGTGAGTAGCGGCAGCCGCCTCCGAGCAGGAGTCGCACGATGAATCGTCCCTCCGCCATGAAGAGGTTTTGCTCGCGCAGCAGGTCGGCATCGCGCGTGGCGCGGTAGGCTTGCAGTTGCGGATCGTTCGGATTGTCGATCGGTATCACATTCAACGCGGGTGCTCTCCCGCCCCGCCCCCCGCCCCCCGGGTCGCTCAAGGAGACAGGGTCATGACGAAGCAGTGGAAGAGATTCTCGCTTTTCGCGATGGTGTGCGCGCTGGTGCTGATTTCAGCGGGAATTACTGCCCTTGATGCCCATGCCGGCGAGCCGGTGCCGGAGAATCCGGTGACGCATCCCCCTGCGAAGCCTTCGGCGCCGAAGTCGGAGGACAAGAAGGCCGCGCCGAGTGCCGGCGAGCCAACCGTCGCGGGAGGCGTGGTCTTCGCGCAGCCGAAGGATTGGGTGAAGGAGACGCCGCGGAGCGCCATGCGGGCGGCGCAGTTCAAGATTCCCGATGCCGACACCAACAAGCCGTCGGGCACAGTCGCCTTCTTCGCCAAGATCGGCGGGAGCGTCGATGACAACGTCAACCGCTGGGTCGGGCAGGTGACGGAGCAGGCGGAGCCGCCCAAGCGCGAAGAGTTCATGGTCGGCACGCTCAAGGTGAACACGGTGTCGGTGACGGGGACGTTTACGGATGGCATGGCGGCCAATCCCGCTCCCCAGAAACAAACGACGCTTCTCGGCGCCGTGGTCAGCGGCGGTCCGGAAGGCCCGGTTTTCATTAAGGCAACGGGGCCGAAGGATCTCATGGCGAAGCAGGTCGAAGGTTGGACGGCGATGCTGAAGGGGGTGAAGTTGAAGTAGTCGAAAGAGGCAAGTCGGAAGACCGGAAATCGGAAGTCAAGAACATGAAAGGGGGGAACGCGATGGCGCGGGGTCCGCAGTTTGATCGCAAGCCGCGTCGCGCATCCCGCATCGCGCACACATGAACCGATACGAACTGTATGAGCTGTGCGTGCAATCGCCCGCGATCCAGGCGCGGTTTCTTCGGGCATTGCACGATTCGAAGGGCAAGGGCGTGCCGCGGGCACGGGTGCTGGGCGAGGATTTCGCCGGCCCCGCGGCGATCGCCCGCCACTGGGCGGCGCTGGGCGAGGAA
>DASZQL010000105.1:0-17745 GCA_035549675.1 Phycisphaerales bacterium
AACGCCCATCGCCACATCCCGTCGGCGAGCACCGCGAGCGAGCGGCCCTGGCCGACGCTCATGTGCGCGAGCGCGGCGGGATCGCCGACGACAGGACCGCTCCCCGCGCCGCTTTCACCTTGGACCTGACGGAGCCAGACAACGGATAACGCACGCTCGCGCTCCACGCTGGTCGCGGCAAGCATGCCGGGGAGCTCGGTGAGGATCGCGTCGCTGGGTCCGAGGCGCTCGAAGTCGAGGACGGGCTGGCGCCGGCCTTCGTCGGTGCGGGCGAGCTTTGAGCCGCGGAGGGCGATGGCGCCCCACTCGACGGGCGAGACGGCGCCGAGAATCCGAGCCGCTTCGGTGGCGGGCGCATCGGTGTGGGTGATGGGTTTGCCGCGGAGGAAGACGAGGCTGCCGCCACGCTCGGCGGCATAGCGGACGAGCTTGCGCGCTTCGTCGCCTGGAAAGAACATCTCAACACCTTTGCCGAGCGCGATCACATCGAACTGGGCGAGTTCATCGTCCGCGAGCGGGACGTTGTCGAGGCGTTCCTCGTGGCCGCGGGTTGGGCCGGGGATGGAGCGGGTGACGATGACGCGGGGTTCGGTGCGCTCGCCCTGTCTGACGGCGCCGAGTCCAATGACCGTCGTGAGCTCGACTTGCGGATCGTCGCGCATCGCGGCGATGAAGAAGCGGCTGTCCCAATAAGGTTCGGCCTCGAAGACACAGACGCGGATGCGGGCGCCGCTGACTTGGACGAACGTGCTGCGGGTGTTGTTCGTTGCGTCCGCTTCGCCGGCGAGAGGCTCGACAGAGGCGATGTATTCGATGAGCGCTGTTCCACCGCCGTTAGAGACGGGGGTCTCGCCCTGCGATGGCGGGCGCGAGGGCGTGACGCTCACGGCGAGATCGTTCGAGTGTTCCAGAACAATCGTTTCGGCGTGGATGAGCCGGCCTTGTTGATCGGTCGAGGCGGCGTCGCCGGTGATTTCACGCACCGTGAGACGCGCCGGACGGCGATCGAACCCGGACTGGCGGATTCGGATCCGGAGCGTGGTTGGCTGGCCGTCGTAGACGAGCGCGGAATCGGCGGAGGCCTGGATGGAGATGTCGGAGGGACGAACGTCCTTGCCGACGGCGACGGCGTGGAGCCGCACGCCGGACGCGAGAGCCGCGCCGGCGAGCGCGCCGAGTGGCGTGCCGTCGGTATCCGCGCCGTCGGTGAAGAGGACGGCGTCGCTGACACGGCCCGGGGGCCCGGAATCGGTCGTTGAGGCACCACCGTTCGCGAAACCGCCGAGGACGGCGCCGACGGACTCGACCAGACGCGTGCGCTCGCCGATGGGATCCATGGAACGCGCGCGCTCGAGCGTCATCGGCGTGGGGCGTTCGTCGAAGCCGATCAGGCGCAGGTCCGCGGCGTTGTCCACCTCGCGGATCGCCTCGCTCGCGAGCCATGACCGGCGGATGGCATCGATGCGCGTGCAGATGGCGTGGTCGCCGTCCGGACCCGGCTGGTCGCTGAGGGCCATGGAAGACGAGGTGTCGAGCAGGTACGCGACGGCGGGGCGCGCGGACTCGTCGGGGACGCGCTCGAACTGAACGGGGCCGAAGAGGATGGCGCCGAGTCCGATGGCGGCGGCCACTCGGGCGCCGAGCGCACCGGCGCCCCGCCTGGTCTTCCATACGCCCCAGGCGCCGGCGGCGATCACGCCCAGGCTCAGCATGACGATGAGCGCGGCGCCGCATGCGGGGGACCATGCGATTCCGGAGAACTCGTTTGAGCTTGGATCAATCGAAGCGAGCACGGCGGGGGTCATGCGAGCACCCCCGCTCCGCCGCCGGCCGCGCCGCCGGCGATGGCGGGGCCTGTCTTCTTTCCGTCCCACGATGCGATCGTGCCTTCGAGGAGCAGCAGCAGCATCGCGCCGGCCAGCAGGACAGGCCACAGCTCGGTCGGTTGTCGGCGGGCGAGCTCCAGGCTCTCGTTTGCGGATTCGATGCCGGCGCCGCTCCGTTCGAGTTTCGCGGCGATTTCCGCGAGGGGCGCGGGGCGCAGGTCGGACTCGGACCCATCGATGTTCGACGCGGCGAGGCCGACGATTTTCCCGGTGCTGTCCTTGAACTCGATGAGCTGGGGAGCCGCGGAAGGCGCGGTGCTGAGAATCTGCTCGTTTGTGGTCGTTCGGCTGAGGGCGGTCAGTTTCGCGGCGCGGCCGAGGGAGTCGGTGACCGGCTGGGCCGGTTCTTTCTGAGCGAACAGGCGGGTGACGATCGGCGCGCCGACGAACGCCGGACGGTTGATCATCGGCGCGGGCTCGATGAACCGCGCGAGTTCCTGCGCGAGCACCGGGAAGAGCGGCGATTTCACGAGATCGGAAGAGGGCGGCGCGATATCGGCGAGCACGACGACCAGTTTTCCGGCGCCGGACTTGCCTGTCGGGCACCAGGCGCTCATCGGAGCGCCGCCCGTGAAGCTGACGAGGAGAGCTCCCCCGCTTGCCGAGGCGAGGTGCGCGGGTGCCACGCGCCCGAACGCGCTGCGGAGCAGGGCTTCGCCCGGGGGGCCATCGAAGAGCCGGAGGGGCGGGGCGCGGAAGTCGGCGGATTCGAGCGAGATGGATTCATCGCTTGCGAGCGTGATGAGGCCTCCGTCGGCTTCGATGGGGAGGCGCACACCGCGCTCGCCGAGCTTGGCGAGAGTCTCCGCGGCGGGAGAGGAATCGATGAACCAGAGCACCCCGCCGCCGGAGTCGAGGTAGGCGCGTACGGCGTCGAGAGTGGCGTCGTCGGGCGCGCCGGCGTCACAGATGACGAGGCCGTCGAGGCGCTCCAGCGCTTCGCGCGCGATGCCGGAAGGCTTGAGCAACTCGGGCTCGAACTCCGAACGGTCGGCGGGTTTGAGCGCGGTTGCGAAGTAGTAGGCCGCGGATGCGGGATCGGCGGGGCGCGAGGCGGTCATCACGCCGACGCGTCGCGCCTCGCGCACCTCGAGGGCCAGGTACGCGGCGTCATCGACGGTGAACGGCTGATCCGCGATGGCGGCCTTCACGCCCACTGGCCCTGCGGCGGGGAACATCACGTTGAAGGTAGCGGTGGAGTCGGAGTCCGACGCGACATCGATCGTCGCCTCGCGCCGGAGATCGCCGGCTTCGAGAGAGACTGTCACGCTGCGCGAAGCGCCGCCTCGGTTGGAGACCACGACGCTGATGGTGGCGCCGCGCCCGGCGACGGGCCGGGGGGGCGTTACGCCGATGCTTGTTACGGCGAGGTTGGCGGGCGCTGACTCGCCGATCTGCTTCAGCATCACGCGGCAGCCAGCCGGGGCGTTGGCGGTGGCCCATTGCGACCGTTGGAGATCGCTGAAGACGACGACGCGTCGCTCGGCGGGAGCGCCGCTGTCCGAGGCGCCGGGCAACGACTTCGCGAGCGCCAGGGCGGCGGTGATATCCGCGCGTTCGAGGGTCGAACTCGTCTCTTGGATCGCGGATCGGAGTGCGGCGAAGTTCGAGGACAGACGGGGTAAGGCCGCGCGGGGTGAGTTCGCGGCGATCACCACCGCGGCGCGGTCCTTGGCGGGGTCGAGCTCGGCGAGGAATCGCTCGGCCTGGTCGCGGGCGATGTCGAAGAGCCGCCGCCCCTCTTCGGCGCGGGTCATGCTTGCGGAGGCGTCGAGGACGATCACCCATTCGCCGCCGCCGTTGTCGAGGGGTGGTTTGGCGCCCCCGATCCATCCGGGACGATCGAACGCGAGCGCGATCAGCGCAACGGCGAGCACGCGGAGCGAGAGCAGGATGATGTCGCGAAGGCGGGTGCGCCTGGCCTGTTCGCCCATCGCTTCGAGCACGAAGCGGACGGCGGGGAAGGTGACGAGCCGGCCACCCCGGCGGGCGAGGAGGTGAGCGACGATGGGCGCGGCGGCGGCAATGCCCCCGGCGATGAGCCATCCCGCCGAGAGACCGGTGATCACGCCGAGTGTGGGCATCGGGAGCGTTATACCCGCGCGATGGGGCGGCGGTGCGGGATTCGTGCGGGAAGTCGAGCGCTTGGGTCAGCCGTCGTCGGTGGCGCGCGGGGCTCGGCGGTACCACTCGACGGTCTCGGCGAGGCCGGCCTGGAGATCAACGTCTGGGGTGTAGCCCAGGATCTCGCGCGCCTTGGTGAGGTCGGCCTGCGAGTGAGGCACATCGCCGGCACGGGCGGGCTGGAAGGTCGGCTTGAGGTCCGGGCGGCCGGCGATGCTCGCGAGGGAACTGGCGAGTTCGAGGATTGTCGTCCGTTTGCCCAGACCCACATTCATCACTTCGCCCATGGCGCTCTCGGGCGCCAGGGCGGCGAGGAGGTTCGCGCGAACGACGTTCGCGACGGGGGTGAAGTCGCGGGAATAGGAGCCGTCGCCATAAATGGTTGGTGGGGTGCCGGCCAGGATGCGCGTGCAGAATGCGGCGATCACGCCGGAATACGGGCCTTCGGCGGACTGGTGCGGGCCGAAGACGTTGAAGTAACGCAGGCTGACGCCCGGCGTGCCGTAGGTCTCGGCCCAGGCGCGAACCGTGTACTCGCCCGCCAGCTTGCTCGCGGCGTAGGGCGAGAGGGGTTTGGGGGTTTCGGATTCCTTCTGCGGCAAGGCCGATTCGTCGCCGTAGGCGGCGCTCGAGGCGGCGAAGACCCAGCGCTTGACCCCCGCGGCTCGGGCGGCGTCGGCGACGCGGAGGGTGCCGATCTCGTTCACTTCCATCGTGCGCTCGGGATCGTCGACGGAGCGGGGCACGGAGACGATGGCGGCCTCATGGAAGATGTATTCGACGCCGGCGGTCGCGTCGGCGAGGGCGGCGGGGTCGAGGATCGAGCCCAAGACGAAGTGCAGCTTGCCTTTGGAGGCTTGTTGGAGTTCGTCGAGACGCGTGCCGTCGGAGTTGGAGAGATCGTCGATGACGGTTACATCGGCGCCGAGACCGAGAAGGGCCTGGACGAGGTGGCCGCCGATGAATCCCGCGCCGCCTGTCACGCAAACGCGACGGCCGGCAAAGGCCTCGCGGAAACGAGTGTTCGGAGCGGCATCGGACCCCATCGTCCGCGGAGTGTAGCGGCCTGAAGCGGTTTCACGCGATTCACTCGTCGCGCGGCTTCATCCGAACCTCGCCCTTCCCGCGCACGACCTCGCCGATGATGCGGGGCCGCTCGCCCAGGCGCTTGAGGCGGTCGCGGATGCTCTTGGCGAAGGCGGGTCGGGTAAGGACGCAGAAGCCGATGCCCATGTTGAAAACCTGGCGCATCTCGGCCTCGTCCACGTTGCCGTGCTCCTGGAGGAACGGGAAGACGGGGTGCGGCGTCCATGCGGACTCGTCGACCACGGCGTCAACCCGATCGTGCAAGGCCCGCGCGAGGTTGTCGGCGAGGCCGCTGCCGGTGATATGGGCCATGCCGGTGATGACCTTCTTGACCTTGTAGCCGCGGAGGAGCTTGACGATCGGCGCGGCGTACAGGCGTGTGGGCGTGAGCAGCACTTCGCCCAGCGGGCGGCGCTTATCGAGGTCGGGATAGACCTTGACCAGGTCGAGCCGGGCGTGCTTGACGATCTTTCGCACCAGCGAATAGCCGTTGCTATGCACGCCGTCGGATTCGAGGCCGATGATGACGTCGCCCGGCTCGACGCGGGTGGGGTCGCTGACGCGCGAGAGCTCGGCGACGCCGACGGCGAACCCGGCGAGGTCGAAATCGTCGGCGGCATAGACATCGGGCATCTCGGCGGTCTCGCCGCCCAGCAGCGCGCAACCGCAGGTTTTGCACGCGTCGGCGATGCCCGAAACGATGCGCTCCATCCGCTCGGGGACCAGCTTGCCGCAGGCGATATAGTCGAGGAACAGAAGCGGTTCGGCACCCTGCACGACGAGGTCATTCACGTTCATCGCGACGAGGTCGATGCCGATGGTGTCGTACTTGCCGACATCGGCGGCGAGCTTGACCTTCGTCCCGGCGCCATCGGTGCAGGCGACGAGCACGGGCTCCTCGAAGTTGCGCTTGAAGAGCGATTCGTTGTAGTCGAGGCGGAAGAGGCCGGCGAAGCCGCCGTCGTTGGAGATGACGCGCGGGCCGTGGGTCCGGCGCATGTGGCCCATGATGAGATCGACGAAGCGGTCTCCTTCGTGGATGTTCACGCCGGCCTGCGCGTAGGTCAGGCCGTTCGAGCGGGGCTTTTTCCCGTTTTTCGTTCGGGCGGAAGAGGGGGGGCTCACGTTGGGCTCCTCGGCATCGGCAGAGGATACCGGGGAGTCGAGGCTTGTCTTTCGGGCCCATCCCGCTCACCATGTGCGGCATGCACTTCGATCTGGTGGACGCGGTGATCGAACTCTCGCCTGAGCGGATCGTGACGGTCAAGAACGTCAGCGCCGCGGAGGAATACCTGCAGGATCATTTCCCGACATTCCCCGTTCTTCCCGGCGTCCTCATGATCGAGTCGATGGTCCAGGCGGCCCGGCGGCTGCTGATCGCGCGAGATCCGGCGCTGGGCCGGCACGTGCTCGGTGGAGTTCGGGCACTCAAGTACGGCTCGTTCGTTCGGCCCGGGCAGGCGCTGCGCGTGACGGTCACGCTCGATGACGATTCCGAAGCGCCTGCGTTCCACTTCAAGGGCTCGGGCGAAGTGGTGACGACCGGGGTGAGTGCTGGAGCGCCGGTGAATGCCGTTGCGGGGCGTTTTACGCTGCGCCCGCCGGCGCTCTAGATCATCCGATCTCACGCGGCTGGCGGACCCGGACGGAATCCGCAT
This sequence comes from Phycisphaerales bacterium, assembly GCA_035549675.1. Lineage (GTDB taxonomy): Bacteria > Planctomycetota > Phycisphaerae > Phycisphaerales > UBA1924 > DASZQL01. The sequence continues at coordinate 6,755 of DASZQL010000105.1, forward strand.
AATGTGGGCCGCTCCGCTGTCAGGAACCACGCATGAACCGAGATGAAATCTTCAGCAAGGTGCGCGACGTGCTCGTGGACGCTCTGGGCGTCGACGAGGACGAGGTCACCCCCACCGCCCGCCTGACCACCGACCTTGGGGCCGAGTCCATCGACTTCCTCGACATCACTTTCAAGCTGGAGCAGGCCTTCGGGATCAAGATCCCGCAGGGCGAGCTTTTCCCTGACAACGCGGCGTCGAATCCGCAGTACGTACAGGACGGCAAGGTCACAGCCGCGGGCATCGCCGAGATGAAGAAGAAGCTGCCGCACGTCGATTTCTCCGCGTTCGAGAAGGATTCGCGGCTGTCGGAGATCGGGAATCTCTTCACCGTGGATGTGCTCGTCCGGTACGTCGAGCGCAAGCTGGCGGGGTGAAGTCTTCATGCGTTGGATGTGGATCGACCGGATCATTGAGCTGACGCCGCGGACGCGGATGGTCGCCATCAAGAACGTTTCCCTCGCCGAGGAACACCTGCACGATCATTTCGCGGCGGACACGGCGACGGGCGCCGCGGCGCTCCCGGTCATGCCGGCGTGCTTCATTATCGAAGGAATGGCGCAAACGGCCGGGATCCTGGTGGGGCACACTGGGGGGTTCAAAGAGAAAGTCGTTCTCGCCAAGGTGAACAAGGCGGAACTGGCGCGCGACGCGTCGCCGGGTTGCACGCTCCGCTACACCGCTTCGCTCGACCGGTTCGATGAAACCGGCGCCGCCACGAGCGGATTGGTCGAACTCATGAGCCCATCTCACCAGGCCGATTGGTCGCCGATCGGCCGGATCGACCTGATGTTCTCGCACCTCGACCGCAACCTCGCGGGCGCGGAGTTCCCGAAACACAACTTTGTGTTCAGCGAATCATTCCGAACCTTGCTGCGGACCAGCGGCCTCTCCGCGGAGTTTTGACCGCGTCAGTTTGCCGAGCAGGTCCGGTTCCAGTTCTGGATGACGATCGCGATGTCGCTGAGTCCGCGGAGACCGTCGCCGTCAAGGTCGCCGCTCGTACCGGGTGAACCGGTCGTGCCCCAACCCTGGACGACCGCGGCGATATCGCTGAGGCCCACCTGGCTGTCGCCGTCGGCATCGCCGAGGAGGCCGGAGCCGGGACCGCCAGGAATGATGTTGGCGTCGTTGGGATTGGAGCACGCGTCGCGCTCGTCGCCATCAAAGTAGCCGTCCGCATCACGGTCAATGCCGATGCGCCGCTGGGTGCCCGCGGGCACCATGGTGAACGTCATCTCCGATCCGGGCACGGCGCCCTGGCGGAGCTGCGTGGCCGTGACGACCTGCGCCGAGCGGTCGGACTGGAAGTTGCTCGAGCCGATGTACTGGTAGCCGCGGCGTTCGCCGTTCACGATGCCGTGCGCGACGAGGCCGATTGGGTTGGCGCTGCTGTTAGCGTTGGCGATGAAGGCGTTGAGCCGGTTAATCGTCGCGACGTCCTCGTTGTTGAAGCCGTCCACGGTGAGCTGCGCGCCGACGGCGGCGTGGGTGCCGGTGGGGAAGCACATCAGGAAGGCGTTGACGTGGTTGCGTTCGTTGTCGCCGCTGGGGCCGGAGGGGAACGTGAACACGGGGTTGGAAAGGAACTCGAAGATGGTGCCGACGGCGCCGTCGTGGTTGAACCCGAAGCCGAGGAGCGCCTGCTGGCTGGTCTTGTCGAAGCCGAGCTTGGTGTACGTGTTGCGGAGGTGCGGCGTCTTGAAGGTTTGCGATTCGCCCAGGAAGGAGCCGGGGACGGTGAGGAAGTCGGAGCCACCGGTCTGAATTTCGTGGCAGGTGACGCACGACACGGTGCCGCCCACGCGGGTCGCGAGGAACATGATGTTCTGGCCGGTGATCGGGTTGCCTGGGATTCCGGGCACGGATGTGGGCAGCGAATCGTTGAGGCTGCGGTTGGGATTGGGCTGGAAGGTCATGGTCTGGACGAAGTCGGTCATCTGCTGCATCTCGGCGGGCGTGGGCTCGGTGTCGTCGCCGAGGAGACTCACGAACGCGCCGGAGAAGGCCGAGAGGGTCGCGCGATCGCCGCGCCAGTGCATCGGGCCGTGGTTCACGACGCCGAAGAGGGTCTGGGTGTTCATGGGGCCCTTCATGGGATGGAAGTCGCCGCAGGGCTGACCGTTGAAGGGCGCGGGAGGCTGAGACGGGGCGCAGTCGCCCTGAGGCGCGGCGGCCATCGAGCCGGACGGATCGCCGAGATCCCAGGAGAGCTGGTCGAAATCGCCGTCGACGTGGCAGGACGCGCACGAGACCTGGCCGAGGCCGGACGTGAGGTGGGTGTCGTACATGAACTTTCGACCAATGCGGATCGCGGCGGGCGTGGGGTCGTAGAAGGCGACCGTGCCCTGCGAGGCGAGCGTGACCGCCGACAACACGGACACGCTGGCTCCGAAGCGGTTGAAGACGTACACGCGCTGGCGGGGGGTGTCGAGCGCGAGGCCGGCGGGGCCCTGGCCGACCGTCGTCTGGTACACGCGGCTCAGGTCATAGTCGAGCAGGGTGACATTGTCGGAGCCCATGCCCGCGACGTAGATGCGATTGCCGTTGGGGTTGATCACGATGCCGCGCGGGTCGCCGATGGAGAGGTCGCGCTGTTCCTGGGGGATCGAGGTGGAGTTGTAGTCGAGGTGCGGATTGAGATCGGTGATATGGACCGTCTCGGGGGTGGCCGGATCGAACCAAGCCGCGTGAACGCGGACGAACTGGCTGCGGACGTTTGGTTCGAAGCGGATGTCGTTCATCGCCTCGGTACCGACGGTGATGACGCGCCCGTTTGTCGGGCTGACGGCGAGGCCCATCACGATGTTCATCATGCCGGTGATGTAGCTGACGCCGAGCGAGTTCGCGTCGATCGCCGCGACGTCGTGGTCGGCGAGGTTCCAAGGCACCTTGCTCGACCAGTCGCCGCCGTTGTCGTCGAGCCATTGGCTGCCGATCTTGCGAACGATCATGCCGGCGGCGGGCGGTGGGGGCAGAAGGGGATTGAGCGGCGGCTCGAACGAGCTGCCGACATTCGGCGGGGGGTTGGACCCGGCGTAGGGACCGCTCGGGTCGGAGACATTGGTCCGCGAGACGAGTGTGGTGCGGTTGCCGGATTCCCGGATCGCCGCGTAGACGGTGGACCCGTTGGTCGCCAGCGCGGTGGGCTTCTTTCCGAGGATGCTCAAGACGGTCGGAGCCTGAGTGAGGTCGGAGGTCAGGTAGACCTTGACCTGGTTGGGCATCGCGACCGTCACGAAGGCCCGTTCGGGTGAGCCGGCGAAAACGACGTCGGCGGGCTCATCGCCCACGATCAGCGTCTTAACGACATTGCGCGTGGTGAGATTCACGATGCTCACCGAGTCGGAGAGGCGGTTCACGACCCAGACTTCAGTATTGGTGCGCGCGCGCACCGAGACGGGGGAAAGACCGACCGGGATCGATGTGGTCCAGCGCGGAAGAGAAGAGGTCGTGAGGTCGAAGACTTCGATCCGATCGTCGGCTGTGTTGGCGACCAGCAGGGTGGTGCCGTCCGGACTCATGTCGATCGGGTGGACGGGCGCGCTCTCGAAGTTCACAAAGGCGGTCTGCGCTCTCGCGGAGTCGCTCCATGCTCCGATGGCGCAGCAGGCGACCACCACCAAACTAATCCCCCATGTCGTTGATCTCACGACCTGCCTCCAGCAATGCCAAACGACCCCAAGCGATGAAGCCGGACCCGGTTCAGCGCGGCAAAACAGCCGCGCGGCGCCTTCTCGCCTGCTTTCCGTGCATCTCTACTATCCCCCAACCCTGTCCGGTTGCAACCACCCCGCCAAATGTGAGGATGAGAAGCGGGGCAGTTTCATCCGTCTGTAAGGCGGTCGGCTTGTCGTTGCCGAATTACTGGGCGAACTGTCAAACAAGGTCCGAACAGGGATCGGTCCACATTAGGAGCATTCCAGAAAGCCGGGCGAGGCATCGCCACCCGAAGTGGCGGGGAGCCGCGTGCCCCGCCATCAGTGCGAGTCGCACACGCCGCCCCAGTTCTGGATGACAAGCGCGATATCGGCCAAGCCGCGCGCCCCATCGTTGTTGAGGTCACCGAGGTATCCGACCAGTCCAACGCGGGACCAGTTCTGAATGATCACACCGATGTCTCCGATGCCGATGGAGTTGTTGCCGTCGGCGTCGCCCGCGCAGGGATGGCCCGGAAGGCCGAGCGAGCCATCGGGATTGACGTTCTGCGCGTAGAGGTCGCTCGAGGGATCGGTGCGTTGGTCTTCCCAGAGGAGCATGCCGACACCGGTCGCGCCCACGGCAGCGAACGGGTTGCGGAACTTCACACCGGCGGGGTTCGAGACGATCAGCGGCGACACCGGCCACGCGAACGAGCCGTCGCCCTTGACTCGGTACGCGAGCCAGCGGTTGAAGTTGAGGGATGGATTGTCGGTGAAGGCGAAGATCGCGCCGTCGCCGAAGGGCCAGGCGCGCGCGGGGCCCTCGGCGTTGGAGTCGAACGCGCTGAGGACGACGCCGTTGGCCCCCCACTGTGGGGCGCCGGCGGCGTTGAACTTCTGGGCGTTCTGGCCGCGGGTGCCTTGGGCGCCGTCGCGCTCGTTGAAGGTCACGAAGGTCTCGCCGGTGGAGACGTTGAAGGCGACAGCCGGGTCGAAGCGGAGATTGCCGCCGGTCGCGACCTGCGCGCCGTTGGCGGGGAAGACGGTCGTGCCGTCGCTCAGGACGTGCTGGACGAAGCAGTTGGAGATGCCACCGACGTGCCCGTCGTGCCAGGCGATGACGCCGCCGTCGGCGCCGTCGGAAGCCAGTTTCGGGCGGAACGCGATGGGAACGACATTGGAGCCATTGATCAGGACCGGACCCCACACGAGCGTGCCGGCGGAGGTGTACCGGGCGGCACGAACGTGACGAGGGCTGCTGAAGGTGCGTGTGTCGCGGACGTAGGAGACCAGCACATCACCGTTGGAAAGCGGGAGCATCTCCTGGAACGCGGGCACCTCGGGGTTGCCGATGAAGGCGAGGCCGTCGCCGGCGATCTGGGGCACGCCCGCACCGTTCAGCGTCTGCATGATGAGGCCCGGCGTCGATCCGCCCGCCAGAGTGGAGCGTGTCCAGGTGAATACGAAAAGGCCGGTGGACGTCTCGACGATGCGCGGGTCGGCTTCGAAGTTGCTGTTCGCCGAAAGGGTGACGCCGTTCGCGCCCCAGAGCATCGAGCCATCCGGCGCGACGCGGTAGGCGTAGACATCCAGATCGCCGCCGGCGCGTGTGTCGGTGAAGGCTACCACCGCGTTGCCGGCGGAATCCGTGATCAGATCCCAATCGACGAGCGAGGAGCTCTGCGGGTTGCTGCTGAGGAGCATTCCGTTCGCGCCGAGCTGGGGCACGCCGAAGGGATCGAGGCGCTGGATGTAGACGGCGTACCCGCCGCCGCGGTTGTCGAACCAGGTCATCCACGCGCCGCCGTCGGCCCGCGCTGAAATCTTGGGCACCGTCTGGTTGCCATTCACCACCGCGATCGGCGTGTTGACCATCGGGTCGCTCGCCCACTGGGCGGCGGTGGAACCGGCGGCAACTAGCGGCAGGGCGACACCGAGAACAATCATGGAACTCGTGCGGCACATGGTTCGATCTCCTCCGCCCGGCCTGAAGTCCCCACCAATCGGGCGTGAGTCCATTGTGACGCGCCGCGAGCCGGCCGCCAAGCACAAACCGGGAATGCGCCCCGCGATGTCCGCCCGCGTTGCATATGCACCGGTGCAACGATCGATTCAACGGGCCTGGCCGCCGGTCAAGGGCACTTGACGCCCCACGCCCCGATGACGACCGCGGCATCACCCAGCCCCACCGTGCCCGAACCGTCCTGGTCGGCGCCGGAACCCGGGGCAACGTGATCGCCCCAATGCTGCACGACGATCGCGATGTCCGAGAGACCCACCGCGCCGTCACCATCCGCATCACCCGGGCACGCGGGCGTTTGAGCCGCGCCGCCGAGCATCATGTACGACCAAACCGGCTGATACACCGGCGTGCCGTCGCCAAGCCGCGGCGTGGCGCCGTCGGTCGTCGGGCTGTTGTGATAATCATTCCCCGCCGCGGGCGCGACGCTCGTGCTCAGCATGTGCGTGTTCGAATACGGCGCGGCGACCGTCGCGACATCCTGCACGGCGCCGAAGGCGTTCAAGCCCATCGTCGCCCACACGCCCTGAAGCTGCGCGAAGCGGTCCTGCACGTGGCTGAAGCCGAAGATCCGCTGCACCGGCGTCGCGGGCGCGGACCACCAGCCCTGAATATCGGCCGCCGGCGCGGAAATGCACGCGCCCGCGAGCTCGTGATCCCGCGCGAGGAGCGCGGCATTCGCACCCCCCATGGAATGGCCGTAAACAACCATGCTCGTCCATGCAATCGACGCGCCCGGCGCATAGGAACCCCAGCCCTCGCCCGGGTGCGCCGTGTCGAGATGCTGCAGCAGCTTGATGATGCGGTTCTCGATGCTGTCGGCGCGCGAGATCGCGATGTGCGGGCTCGAATCGACCCCCTCGATCAGCTCGCGCCGGAAGAGCTCCTGGCAGTGAAAATCGGTCGAGCAGAACTGGAACGGCGTCTGATCCATCGGGTAGGTGATCCCGATCGCGTGGAAACCGTTCTCCGCGGCGGCGCTGAGCAGCAGCGTGCCCGAGCTCGCTGTGCCGCCCGCGCCGTGGAGGTAGACGAACAGTCGATTCCGATGCGCGATGTCGGTCGCGAATGCCACGCGGTGCGCGGAGAGCGCCATGGTGATCGCGGGGTCGGTGGTCGCCGGAAGAACACTCTCGGTCCGGATCGTCTGGGCGCCGGCCAGCGGAGCCCACGCGCAGCAGGCGAGCGCCCCCGCGACGATTCGGCCGCGGCACCTCAGCAGGCAGAACTCGGCCGGACCTACACGCACAGCTCGCCCCAGTGCTCGACTACGAACGCGATGTCGGCGAGCCCCACGAAGCCGTCGCCATTGGAGTCGCCCAGCGTCCCCGGCGGCACGCTCGTGCCCCAGTGCTGCACGACGGGGGCGATGTCGCCGAGCCCGATCGATCCGTTGTGATCGTGGTCGCCGAGGCAGACTGGCGGCAGCAGGAAGTGAGCGAAAAAGTTCACCGCGCCGGTGTCGGTCGCCTGACCCAGGCCGCCGTGACCGGCCCCGGCGATCTGGCGATAGTCACGGAACACTCCGGCCGCGCCGAGAGCGTTGGAAAGCCGCGTGCTCTGCATGATGGGGACCGACGTGTCCGCCGTGCCGTGGGCGATGTAGAAGGGCGGGTCCGCGGGGTCGACGAACGTGATGGAGTTGACCTGGTTGCACAGCGCGACGAGCGCGGGGTACGGCGCCGCGGGATTCGCGAGGTTCGCCCGGATATCGCCGATCCCCTGGCCCGGATCGTCCCACCCGACGAGCTTCGACTCCGGCGAGTTGAACGCGTCGTGATTGATCGTGGAGCCCGGCGGCGTCGTCACGTCGAGGTTGATGTTGATGATGTCGGTGGGACCGAAATAGTCCCCGATCGCCTGCAGCGCGGAGCTCTGATCGAGGTTCCCGCCCACGGTTCCTTCCAACGACGGGTCGTTGCCCGACGTGCCGGCGAGGGCCACGAGGTGACCCCCCGCCGAGGAACCCCACGCGCCGAAGCGCGCCGGATTCAACTGATACGCCGCTGCGTTGGCGCGCAGGAAGCGGATCGCCCCTTTCACGTCATGGATCTGCGCCGGGAACGTGACGGGCTCGCCCCCCCACTGCCCGGCCTCGCTCGTCAGGCGATAGCTGACGCTCGCGACCGCGATGCCGCGGGGCAGAAGCTGCAGCGCCGGGCCCGGCGGGAATCGCTCGCCACTCTGCCACCCGCCGCCATGGACCCACACGACGCACGGGAACGGCCCGGTCCCGACGGGCAGGTACACATCGAGCTGGAGCGCACGCCCGCCGATCGTGGCGTAGGTCTGATTGGGGAATGTCGGAACCGGTTGAGCGACCGCCGGCGCCGCGCCCCACAAACCAAGGACCGCTCCAAGAGCCGGCGCGATGCCTCTCATCCGACTCGGCATGTCAACACACTCCGATGGCTACGGGCAGGTGTGACCCCAGTTCTGAATGATGATCGCGATGTCGTCGAGCCCCACCGCGCCGTTCCCGCTCACGTCGCCGTTGGTCAGCGACTGCACCGACTGGCCCCAGTGCTGGATGACCAGCGCCACGTCGCCAATGCCCACCGTCAGGTTGTGATCGGCATCGCCGGTGGGACCCGAGCCGGGACCGCCGGGAACCACGCTCGCATCGTCGGGGTTCGAGCACGACTCGAGCTCGGTGCGGTCGAAGAAGCCGTCGGAGTCGCGGTCGATGCCGGCGCGGATCTCGGTACCCCGGGGCACGACGGTGAAGGTGATCTGGTTCCCGGCCGTCGCGAGGTCACGCAGCGCGATCGCGCCGATCGTCTCGCCCTGCCGTTCCGACTGGAAAATGTTCCCGCCGGTGTACGCCCACCCGCGCTGCACGCCGTTCACCAGACCCTTGGCGATGATCGAGACCGGCGGCTGCGGCCCGCCCGAAATCTGGAGCATCGTGTTGAAGAGATCGACGACCGGCTGCGTGCCGTTGTTGAAGCCATCGACGGTGAGCTGCACGCCCGTCGCCGGGTGCGTGCCCGTCGGGAAGCACATCAGGAACGCCTCGAGGTCGCGCCGATCATTCTGACCGGGAGGCCCGGGCGGGAACGTGAAGATCGGATTGCCGAGGTACTGCGGGATCGTCTCGTCGGAGCCGTCGTGGAGCATGCCGAAGCCCGCGCCGCCGTTCGTCGTGCCGCGGTTGAAGCCCGCCTTCTGATACAGGTTCCGCAGGTGCGGCACCTTCAGCGTCTGCGGCTCGCCCACGAAGTTCGCCGGCATGATCGCGGCGTTCGTTCCCGTCGGACCCGCGTGGCACAGCACGCACGAGCGCACGTTGCCCACGGTGTTGGGGCGCCCGAAGACGCCGCCGCCGTTGATCGGGTTGCCCGGGAACCCCGTCACGCTCGTGGGCAGCAGGTCGGTGATGGTGCGGTTCGGATTGGGCGGGAAACGCAGCGTCGCGACGAAGTCGGTGAACTGCTGCATCTCGGCGGGCGTCGGCTGCACGTCGTCGCCCTGCAGGCTCATGAACGCCGGCGCGAACGCCGCGAGATCGGCGCGGTCGCCGCGCCAGTGCATCACGCCGTCCTGCACGATGCTCTGCAGCGTCTGCGTCGCCATTGGGCCCTTCATCGGGTGGTACTGGATGCACGGCTGGCCCACGAAGGGCGGCGGGAGCAGCCCGTTCGCGCACGGCTGGCTGATGCTGGCGACCGCGCCCGCCGGGTTGCCGAGGTCCCAGGAGATCTGGTCCATCCGGCCATCGACGTGGCAGCTCGCGCACGCGATCTGACCCAGCCCCGAGAAGCGGTGCGTGTCGTACAGGAACGGGCGGCCGCTCTTGATCGACGCCGGCGTGGGATCGAAGAACGACACGCGTCCCAGCTCGGCGTTCGAAGCCGTGTCGATCACGGAGATGGTCGCGTCGAAGCGATTGAGCACATAGAGCCGCGAGTGCGCGCCGTCCACGGCGAGACCCGTCGGGCCCGCGCCGACGTCGATCCGCGCCACGCGGTTGAACACCGAATCGAGGACCAGCACATTGTTCGAGCCCATGCCCGAGACATAGCCGCGGTCCCCGGCGCCGTTCCACACGATCGCCCGGGGATCGCCGATCGACTCGTTCCGCTGCGCCTGCGGGATCGTGCTCGTCGTGTAGGTGAGGTGCGGGTTCAGGTCCGCGACGACGGAGTTCGTCGGGATCGAAGGATCGAACATCGCCGCATGGACGCGCACGAACGTGCCCGTGAGGTTCGGCTCGAAGCGGATGTCGTTGGTCGCGTCGGTGCCCACCACGGTCACGACGCCGCTCGCGGGGTTCACGCCGATCGCCATGTTGATCGTCATCAGCCCGCTGGCGTACGTCACCGCGAGCGTGTTGGCGTCGATGATCGCCGCGTCGTGGTCGTGCAGGTCCCAGCCCACGCGGCTGCTCCAGTTCACGCCGTTGTCGTCGAGCCACTGAGCCCCGAACTTCTTGACGATCAGCGCCGCGGGGGGCGGCAGCCCGATGCCGCCGGCGAGCGGCGGGAAATACGCCGCGCCGTCGTTGAACGGCGGGTTCTGACCGCTGCTGGGGCTCGCCGGGTCGCTCACCACCTCGCGCGGAATGATCGACGTGTGATTGCCCGATTCGAAGATCGCCGCGTACACGCGCGTCCCGTCCGTCGCGAGCGCCCGCGGGTTCTCGCCCTGGATCGCGACCGTCGCCTGCGCGCCGTTGGGATTGAGCGGGTCCAGCACCTTGACCTGGTTCCGCTCCGCCACACTCACGAACGCGCGCAGCGGCGACCCGGCGAACACCACGTCGCACGGCTCGTCCCCCACCGCCGGGCTCGCCACGACATTCATCGTCGCCAGCGACACGACGCACACACTGTCCGAGAGTTTGTTGACGACCCAGACTTCGTTGTTCGTCCGCGCCCGGACCGACACAGGATCGATGCCGACCGGAACCGCGCCCACCCGCACGGGCCACGAGCCGGTGATGTCGAACACCTCGACCCGGTCGTCGGCCGTGTTGCAGACGATGAGCTTTGTGCCGTCGGGCGTGATCTCGACCGGATGCACCGACGGCGACTCGAAGTTCACAAAGCCGTTCTGCGCCAGCGCCGACGACGCCACCGCCGCCGCGCCGACAACCGCGAACGAGACGAGCCAGCCACCGCTCCGAAAGCCCTGCGCGCTGTGAGTTGACACCACGACCCGCTCCTCACTCAATCGGGGTCATTCGCGGCCTCGCGCCGGCAATGACCGGGACACTCCCCCCTCCGATCGAACGGGCCACGCCCCCCGCCCCCCAACCTTCCGCCCTGCCGCAAACCCCGCCGAGGCCC
>DASZQL010000106.1:0-3402 GCA_035549675.1 Phycisphaerales bacterium
CCACCGCTGCGATGAGGATCACCGCAGCCAGTGCCCGCACTCGGAATGACGCGCTATTCAGCATCCGGCTCCTTCAACTCGGACTGCTGGTCGAGATCCACGATCTTCCGGATGCCGAAGGACTTCAGCAACTCATCAAAATCGAAGTTCCCTGCCGCGAGTCGCCCCTTCTTCATGCCGCCGTTCACCACGCCGTCATTCATTCCCGAGAGCGAAAGCTTGATCACAGTCCCGGTCGAGGGTTGTTCGATGCGGATCACGGTCGGCATCTCGGGGTACGAGCCGCCCATCCCCGCTGTCTCCACCCCCTGGTACTGGTCGAGTTGAGCGACGACCGTTTCCTCGCCGGTCCGCTCGTCCAACATGGATACGGTCGAGGGCCGGCGCGTCTTCGCATCGAGCAAGTAGCGGAACACCGCGCTCCCCCGGCGCGCGTCCAGCCGGATCACATCCCGGCCGCGGCTCGTCACGACCACCGGAACGGCGCTCGGTTCGGTGTGCGCGGGCCATTCGCTTAACCCGATCAGCGTGAACAAATCCAGCGGCGGCGCGGGCAAACCGAGCCGCCGCAGCTTTTCCGGCGTGAGCACATCATGCCGCCCAACTAGCGCCTGCGGGTGCTCCTTCGTTTCGATGAGCCAGTACCGCTCCGCGTCGCACCCGAGCCACACAAACGTTTCGCCCGACTTGCCGACGCTCAGCGCCATCCGCGAGGGCGAGATCAACTGGAAAAACGACGAATCTCCCTGCACGTAATGCCGCTCGCCTTCACGATCCAGGTAATCCACGGACACCACCGCGCGCGACCAGAGACGGGGGATCGACGCGACGCGGGCGTTCTGCCGTTCCGCCATCGTCTGGTAGGTCACACCCGCGGGTAGAGGGCGAACGCTGTCGCTCCGGCACCCGCACAGCGTTACGCAAACGACTAGTGTCGCGATCGCGCCGAGCGCGGGCCTCATGACGCCGACCTGATGAGCGAGGCGACCTGCTCCGTCACCTCGGCGATCGTCGACGCATCAAGGCCCGGATCTTCCACTTCGATGGGCGGCTCCCCGGGCAGCGCGCCTTTCTTACGGACCAGCATCACCGAAGGCGAACCATCCACGCTCGATTTTCGCCCGGCATCAACCAGCAAACGCTTCCTCGCCAGAATGAGCGCGAGCACAAAGCGGAACGCTTGCCGCTTGGCGTCTTCCGCGCCGTCGAGGCTCTCGAACAGGCTGACCAGTTCCTCATCATCGATCAGCCGCGCGGGCTTGGCATCGGGGCTGGGCGTAACCCCTTGCCAATGCGCGAAGACGTGCTTCGGTTTCGCGCTCCCCTCCCAGGCCTCGAGGCTGTAGTCGCGCCGCTCGAGCAGTTCCGACCCGGCCTGCTCGAAGAGCGCCGCGACAAACGGCTCGCCCGGCGTCAGCGGCCGATCCGTCGCCGCGCACCGGTGCGTCATCCGCCCGATTTCGTAACCCATGCCGCCGCCAGTCATCCGTGACATGCACCGATTGTACCGGTTCGCGTCACTCGGCGGTGAACATCCGGCGCGACGTGCCGCCCGTTCCCACCCGCGCCCGCACCGCAGCCCCGCATTTCGGGCAGTTCCCGTGGTACCCGGTCCCGAGCCCGTTCTTATACATCCGGCCGTACACGTGGCAGCACTTGAACCACACCCCGAGCCAAGCCCGTACGTCCGATGGGGCAGACGCGGGGTCCGCGCGCGGCTGAGCAAACGGATCCTCAACGCCGTCAATCTCGACTCGGTCACGCGGGTCGCGCATGGGTACAGAAAGGATCGGCCGCGCGTCGGGGGCTTCTTCAGCCCCTCAACTCGATGCCGTTTTCTCGATCACCCGGGCCTTTTCTCCCGCGAGTCGGAGCAGTTTATCCGTACCCTGTCCGATGGCGTCCGCCTCCGCCCTTTCGAGGCTGGGAAGATTGGCGCGGATATTCCACGCCGCACTGCGCCCCGCCGACTCCGCAAGGACCGCCGCGATCGCCAGATCGCTGCGCAAATTGCGGTTCGTGATCGTGCATAGCTCCTCAAAGAGTTCGAGGAGCGCCACACTCCTCCTGAGCACGTCCATCGGCGGCCGGGTCGCCGCAAGCGCCGCTTCCGCCAGTCGTCCGGGACGCTCGGGCGAACCTTTGGGCAGTTGCATGGCTTCGTTCATCTCGCCATAGGCCCGGGCATCCTCCGCGGCGAGATGTTCCATCGCCGAACGCTCGATGGCCAGCGTCGCGAGCGCCGCGCGAAGTTCCGTCTCATGGGCCGCGAGGTCCTTCCGCCCGATCGAATAGTTCACCACCATCGACGCCAGCGCGCACGCGAGCTCGCCCGCCATCGCCGCGGCGGCCCCGCCACCGGGCGTCGGCGTACGCGCCGCGATCGCATCCAGGAGCGCTCGGAATGTCTGTTCGCCCGGGTCCATGCGGCTTGTTCGTCCGTTCGGATCAGTTCACCAAGCCCGGCACACCGAACTGCTCGAGCCAGTCGGATCGCGGCAGGAAGGTGTAATCGCCGGTCTTGTGCACCTGCCCCTCCGGCACCGGGATCGTCATATTGACGTGCATATCGGCGTACAGCAGATTGGCTCGCACGGAGTTCATGTGCCATTTCTGGCCGCGGTCACCGGCATCATCGTAGTTGTAGATCGGTTGATCGCCCAGCACCCACGTTGCGACCGGATTGACGATCTTGGGCATCTTGCCCCCCTGCTCGGGCACGAGCGTGGGGTACGGCTCGCCGTATGGATCCGTGTCGAGCGCGTGGTCGTTCAAGTTGTAGCTCGTGCCGAGGAGGTCGTACATCGTGAGCTGCTCGAGCCCGCTCCCCGCGAGGAACGGCAGGTTCGCGCCCTCGTCCGCCGGGTCACGGAAAACCGGCACGTCGTATTGATCCGCGCCGGTTTCCGTGTCCGTTGGGATCGTCTCGTCCCACACGTACTTCGTCAGCGGCCGGCGCTTGGCGCCGATCGCGTTGATGCCGTAATACGGCAGCCGCCCTAGCTTCCCTCCAAAGAGCGAGCCGATGTTGTCGCCCTGCATGCCAGCCACTGGGGCCCCCGCCCCGTCCACGCGCATCTGCGGCAACTGGTCGTTGTAATCCGCCAGGTACTGAGTCAGGCCAAGAGCAAGTTGGTGCAGATTCGACCCGCACGACGCCGATCGGGCCGATTCCCGCGCTTTGCCGAGAGCGGGCATGAGGATCCCCAGCAGGATCGCCATGACGGCGACCACGACCAGAAGCTCAATCAGTGTGAAACCCGGCTTTTTCATGCTGATTCCTCGGAATCTTATCCCGATCGGGCCTCCGAACTTGCGCGATACCCGTGCCGCAAGGTCCCAATCATGGTCAAGAATCGGCTATTCCCCGCCCTGTTCCCGCTTCGATCCGGCCGGTTTTGG
>DASZQL010000107.1:0-2572 GCA_035549675.1 Phycisphaerales bacterium
TCCAGCAGCGCCGCATCGCCCTCACGGAACGTCACCGGCACGAGAATCCGGGCCAGCTCCGGCGTTAGCGCCTTGGGCTCATCTTTTAGCACCGCCTTGCCGATCCGCAGCGCATCGCCATCGCGCCCCAGCATCACCAGCGCCCGCGCCGCCGCGCCGTACTTCTTCTCCCGGAGTCCGTCGCGCATCTCATCCTCGACCGAGCGCATCTCGCCCCGGTCCAGCGCCGCCTCGACCCGCGGTGCCGGCGGCCCCAGCGTCCACAGCGGGTCGCCGATCACCGTGATCTTCCACAGCTTGAACCCGTCCAGCCGCCCCGCGATCCCGATCGGGCACTGGCCCAGCAGCCGCATCGTGAACCGCTCCGGCGGCTGGAACGCCCCGAGATACGGTTCGTTCATCGATCCCACGTACGCGAACGCGCCGTTCGTCAGGAACCGGCCCGCGATCGTGCTCGGATCATCCGGCCGCTGTGCCGAGAACGAATGGATGAAATGCACGACCGAAGGCTCGAGCATCATCGGCACATCCGCGTAGTCCGCCGTGCCCGGGTTCAGGTTGAACGACTCGGGCATCCCCGCCGAGTTCACCTCGACGATCCCGCCCCGCACACCGCGCCGCACCGCTGACCGCCAATCATCAACCCCCGTCCGCCCGATCGGCGCGCTCGTCAGCTGCAGACCGGCCTTGGCGAGCAGCTCCGCCGCCGGCGCCAGCCGGAAGGGCGGCGCGAAGTCCGGCTTGTACCCGTCGAAGAGCCACGCCGATTTCGGCTGGATGAAGAGCGAGCCCATCGCGCGGTACGCCGCCGATGCCTCGTCGCCGATGATCATCCCGCACCACGCCCACCGCTCGCCGCTTTCGCTCCGCCCGATGCGGTCCGTCAGCGCCATCTCTCCCGCCGAGGTGTTGATCCGCCCCGCGACGCTGGCGCACAGTGTGACCGTCTCGATCTCGTCGCCCAAGGCCCGCCACGAATACGGCGTCTCGCTCACGCCGCGCTCGATCCGCGAGCACAGGTCGTTCGCCGCCTCCGGCGCCATCACGCAGCTCACGCAGTCCCGCCCGATCTTCAGCCAGACGATCTCCTGCCCGTGCCCCGCCGCGAGCGCCAGCCCCGCCGTCCACGCCGGATCCTCCTCCGAAATAACCACCACGCCCGGCGGCGCGAACTCCAGCTTCTTCCACGCCGTGTGCCGCTCCTCTCGATTGTTTCCGCCCCACGGCGCGCACGCGGCGTGCTCGATCCGCTCGCGCACCGCCGGCGCGTCCTTCGGCCATTCCTCCTTCGACGCGGCGCGATAGACCGCCTTGGGCTCGAACGCCCGCACGAACCGCGCAATGTTCTCCGCCGCGAGCGCCGATCCGTCGTCGATCAGCACCGGCCACCGGAGTTGCAGCGACCACTTGCCGATCTGCTCGACGTACGCCGCCGGCGAATCCACGATGATGAGTGTGGGTGATACCGGCACCTGCCGGCGCACGAGCTCGACACGGAGCCCCAGCCGCACCTGTACCGGGATCTGCGAGATATCGATCGTCGGTTGTTGAGGCTGTTCCGGCGTGATCGGTTGCGCCGGCTGATTCTCGGGCGATTCGGGTGGCGCGGCCGGCGACGCCGGAGCCTGCTCCTGTTCTTTCACCGCCGCGGCACACCACCCACTCCCCATCACACCAACCAGCGCCCACGCCCGCCATCGCCGCACATTCATCTTCATGCGAAAAGTCTAATCGCGCCGCCTGCTCATCGCGCCGCGGCGATCGAACGAAGCCCCCACCACGCGCCATATCATTCGCCCCACGCACACACCGGGCACAAGGAACCGACCATGAACGTCCGCGACATCCGCGTCTCCGAGCACCGCCGCGCCGATCACCCCGTCCTCCCGATCTTCATCGACCGCTGGTCCCCGCGCGCCATGTCCGGCGACCCGCTCACTCGCGACGAGCTCGACCGCCTCTTCGAGGCCGCCCGCTGGGCGCCCTCGTCCTACAACGAGCAACCGTGGCGCATCCTCTACGCCACGCGCGATTCGGCCCACTGGCCCGACTTCCTCCACCTCCTCATGGACCTCAACAAGGCGTGGTGCGTCAACGCCGGCGCGCTCTTCCTCTTCGTCTCCAAGAAGACCTTCAGCCATAACGGCGCGCCCAACGCCGTCCATGTCTTCGACTGCGGCTCGGCGTGGGAGAACCTCGCGCTCCAGGGCGCCTCGATGGGCCTCGTCACCCACGGCATGGCCGGCTTCGACCGCGACCGCGCCCGCAAGACCCTCCACATCCCCGACGACTTCGAGATCTGCGCCATGGCCGCCGCCGGCAAGCCCGGCGACACCGAAGACCTTTCCGAGGCGATGCGAACCCGCGAAGTCCCCAGCGGCCGCAAGAAGATCGAAGAGTTCACGATGGAAGGCCCCTTCAAGGGCTGACCATCGCTCGCGCGAACTCATCGGAGGCTCGTTGTTGGCAGCGACGCGTCCGCTCCCTCTCCCTCTGGGAGAGGGCAGGGTGAGGGCTTCCTGCCTTCCTCGTTTCCGTTCTTTTCATCTTTGCCTTGTTGTCCTGATGTCTT
>DASZQL010000108.1:0-1725 GCA_035549675.1 Phycisphaerales bacterium
TTCCGATTCTGGCTCTGATCACGGAACGTATTGCTGACGACCATGAAGCCGGTCGGGATGTGCACGATGCGAACGGCGGAGGCGACCTTGTTGACGTTCTGGCCGCCGGGCCCGCTGGCGCGGACGAAGGGGGTGATCTCGAGGTCCTTGTCGGGGATTTCGACGTTCGTCTCTTCGAACTCGGGCGTCACATCGACCGTGGCGAAAGAAGTCTGGCGCTTGCCCTGGGCGTTGAAGGGTGAGACGCGGGCGAGGCGGTGCGTGCCGCGTTCGCACTTGAGGTAGCCGAAGGCGTTGGGGCCGATGATGCGCAGGGTGACGGAGTCGAGGCCGACCTCGACGGCGGGGGACTTGTCGATCTCTTCGATCTTCCACTCGGGGTGGTGTTTTTCGAAGAAGAGGAGATACATGCGGAAGAGCATCTCGCACCAGTCGTTGGCCTCGGTGCCGCCGTCGCCGGCGGAGATGGTGAAGAAGCAGTTGCGGTGGTCGTGCTTGCCCGAGAGGAGCGAGAGGAGCTCGATGCGGTCCATGCGGCCCGAGAGGGAGAAGAGGAGCTCATCCGCCTCGGCGAGGAGGTCCTTGTCGGGCGTGCCGGGGCCGCCGGCTTCCTTGGCCATCTCGTATCCGGTGCGGGCGTCGTCGAAGTCGGCGAGGGCGGCGCGCAGCGGATCCACCTGCGACTTGAGGAGCTTCATCTCGTCGACGGTCTTGCGCGCGGCTTCGGGCTTGTCCCAGAAGTCGGCGGCCTCCATGCGGGATTCGAGCTGTTTCAACTGGGACGCTTTGGCGTCGTAGTTAAAGAGAGTCGCGGATGGTTGCGATCCGCGCCTCAAGGTCATCGATGACGGGTTGGTGTGCGTCGTAGTGCATGGGGCGGATGATAGCCGCGGAAGGGGCTGACGGGTTGGGGCTTGCGGCGTGCGGAGATAGAGCGGAAGTCGGAGTGGCGGAAGACGGGAATCCGGAGGTGACGCGAGGGGCGGGTTGGGGGTAGGGCTGGAACATTTTGAGAAATGGGGAAATGGATTGCGCTCGGGGCCGGGGGGTCTCGTGGAAAGGGGTGAGCTTCCGGGCGCGGCGACTCACGGCCGCGCCCCACACCGCCGGGTGCATGGCTTTCAAGCTTTGACCCGGGTTTAAGAAAAGAGCGGACTCCGGTGGCGCGGAGTGAGAGGGTGGCGGAGCGGGTTGCACAACAAAAGGAGAAGGGCGATGTCGAAGGGCATGAAGGTATTGCGTGCGCTGGCGGGAATGGCGGCGCTGGGTCTGGGGTCGGGCGCGGGGGCGGACACCATCGTGGTGCAGGACTCTACGTTTCTGAACAACCTTTGGATGCTGACGACGTACGGCGGGCCGGGGAGCAGCGACGGGCAGCAAGCCGCAACAACGGGCAACCCCGCGCCATCGCGGGGCTGGAGCGTGGCGGTGACCTCGACTTCTGGCACAGTCACGGCGTTTTACAAGATGCTCACGCCGCTGGCGACGATCCCGCCGACCGGCGAGGTCACGTCGATCGCGGCGTCGTTCGATGTGCTCCTTGGGGGAGCGAGCGGGCCGATCCAGATGGGGTTGGCGATTGAACAAGGGGGAGTGCTGTATCTCGGGCCGACGGTGATGAACTTCCCGCCGCTGGGTCAGTTTGGCCCCGTGAGCTTTTCCAATCTTGTCGCGACCGATTTTCACCGCTGGGAGGCGACGGAGTCACCGAACTTCTCCGCCTCG
>DASZQL010000109.1:0-13402 GCA_035549675.1 Phycisphaerales bacterium
ACCGCCCGCGACGGCGCGTCGGCTCCGGCGAGATCGTCTCCGTGGACGGGCCCGCCTCCGTGCCGCTGGGCGTGATCGAAGAAGCCGCCTACGAGCACGGCATCGTCGAGCTGAAGCACGGCGACACCGTCGTCGTCTACACCGACGGCATCACCGAAGCTTTCAGCCCGCCCCCAGACCGAGTGATGTTCGGTGAGCAGGGCCTCGAGAGCGCCCTCGAACATTGCTCCGGCGCGCCGACGTGCGTCATCGAGTCCATCCACGAGCGCCTCTTCGCGCACACCCATTCGCGCGAACGCGCCGACGATCAGACCATCGTCGCGATGCAGGTGAAGTAGCAATCAGCATTCGGCTTTCAGCGTTCAGCCAGACCCAACTACAGCGCCAGCTTCATCACGTGCCACTACAGGCCGCAGCTCTGAGCGGACTGTAGTGCCTCTAGCAGACTGCCGAACGCCGACAGCCGACCGCTATTTTTCACGCATCCGAAATCGTTGACCGATCCCGCTGCCCGCGCTTCTTCCACTGATTGATCGCGCTCTCGCGATCCGGGAAGTCCGTCGTGCTGAACGCCAGCTTCGACGTGCCCACTTCGAGCACGTCGTGATCCTTGAGCTCGACCTCGCCGCTGATCGGCTCGCCGTTGAGCCGCGACCCGTTGGCGCTCTTCATGTCGAGCGCGACATACGAACCCGAATCAACGAGCCGGATCTGCAGGTGCTTGCGGCTGACCTTGACGTCGTTGATCTGGACCGTGGCGCCCTCATCGCGCCCCACGATGACGGTGCGCTTCCCGAGCGGGCAATACGCCCCCTCGCCCGGACCCGACACGATGAGGATCGAAGCCATGGAAGTGACCCCGTCGATGTTTAGTGACGCCGTTCGCGCAAACTAACAACGCTCGTCGCGGCGCGGCGTGGCTCGAATGCCCCGCGTTACCGACTTTGCGCATTGTACCGCGCCGATCCTTGTGCGCGAACATTCCGAGTGTTAGCTTTCAACCGGAACAGGGCCCGCTCGCGGGGCGGAGTGCGATTCGATGAAGGCGCCAGGGTTGATCGTGCTTGCGATCGTGCTCGCCGCCGGGGCCGCGGCGGGCGTCCTCTTGCTGCTCCCCGCGCCGCTCTCAGAGTTCCCGAAATCACCTCGGTCCGCGTCGCCACCCGGTCAAGCGCCGCCCGGCATGGTCTGGATTCCCACTGGCGAGTTCACCATGGGCACCGACGACCCGCGCTCGATGCCCAACGAGCGTCCCGCGCACCGCGTGAAAGTCGATGGCTTCTGGCTCGACACGCACGTCGTCACGAACGCCGAGTTCCGCGCCTTCGTGAACGCAACCGGTTACCTCACCACCGCCGAGCGCCCCGTTGACTGGGAAGAAATGAAAAAGGAGCTCCCGCCCGGCACGCCCAAGCCCGCCGACGAGATGCTCCAGCCCGGCTCGCTCGTCTTCACGCCGCCCGACCACGCCGTGCCGCTCGACGATCTCTCCGCGTGGTGGGCGTGGACCACCGGCGCAAGCTGGCGCCACCCGTCGGGTCCCGGCAGCACCATCGATGGCAAGGACGACTACCCCGTCGTGCAAGTCTCCTGGGACGACGCCGTCGCCTACGCGAAATGGGCCGGCAAGCGCCTGCCCACCGAAGCCGAATGGGAATACGCCGCCCGCGGCAAGGAGGGCCGGGGCGGCACGAACACCAACACGCGCTACTGGTGGGGCGACGACTTCAAGCCCGGCGGCAAGTTCATGTGCAACACCTTCACCGGCCCCTTCCCGGTGAACGACACCGCCGAGGATGGCTACGCCGGCACCTCACCCGTGAACGCCTTCCCCGCCAACGGCTTCGGGTTGCACGACATGGCCGGCAACGTCTGGCAGTGGACTGCCGACCTCTTCCGCGCCGACATCCACGCGATCGCCAAAGAGAAGATGTGCTATACCGCTCCCGCCGATAGCTGGGACCCCGGCCGCGCCATGCCCAACGCCGCGCAGCGCGTCACCAAGGGCGGCTCGTTCCTCTGCCAGGACACGTACTGCGAAAGCTACCGCCCGATCGCGCGCCGCGGCACACCGCCCGACACCGGCTCGAGCCACGTCGGCTTCCGCTGCGCGATGAACGCCACCCGGCAAACCGCCGCGGAGCGCCAGCCATGAAGCGCCTCGCGCTATGGATCGGTGCGCTCATTGGAATCGCCACACTGCTCGCCGCCGCGCCGCGTGAGCAGCGCGCCGACCCGCTTCCATCATGGAACAACGTCGCCTCAAAGCAGGCGATCGTCGCATTTGTCGAGCGCGTCACCAAAGAGGGCTCCGCCGACTTCGTCCCGCGCGAAGAGCGCATCGCCGTCTTCGACAACGACGGCACCCTCTGGGCCGAGCAGCCCATGTACTTCCAGCTCGCCTTCGCGCTGGATCGATTGAGTGCGCTCGCGGGGGAGCATCCCGAGTGGAAGGAGCGAGAGCCTTTCAAGTCAATCCTGGCGGGTGACGTCAAGGCCGCGCTCGCCGGCGGCGAAATTTCCATCAGGCAAGTCCTGGTGGTGACTCATGCGGGGATGACAACCGAAGAGTTTGAGAAGATCGTCAAAGACTGGATCGCCACCGCGCAGCATCCCCGTTTCAAGAAGCCCTACAACGAGTGCATCTACCAGCCGATGCGCGAAGTGCTCGACTACCTCCGCGCGAGCGGCTTCAAGACCTACATCGTCTCCGGAGGCGGCATCGAGTTCATGCGCCCCTGGGCCGAGAAGACCTACGGCATCCCGCCCGAGCAGGTCATCGGCTCCAGCGCCAAAACAAAGTTCGAGCTCCGCGACGGCAACCCCGTCCTCGTCAAGCTCCCCGAGATCGGCAGCGTGGACGACGGCCCCGGCAAGCCCGTCAACATCAACCTCCACATCGGCCGCCGCCCCACCATGGCCTTCGGCAACTCCGACGGCGACCTCCAGATGCTCCAGTGGACGACGGGCGGGACCGGTCCACGTTTCGCACTGATCGTGCATCACACCGACCCCGACCGCGAATGGGCCTACGACCGTCAATCCAACATCGGCAAGCTCGACAAAGCCCTCGACGAAGCGGAGTCCAAGGGCTGGACCGTCGTGGACATGAAGAAGGATTGGAAACAGATATTCCCAGTGCGGTGAACCCACGAAACCCCGAAAGGAGAATCACATGATCTGGCGAAAGCTGACAGCTGTAACAACAGCGCTGCTGCTCGCGGCAGCAATGGGATGGCTCGGATCCGAGGCTGAGGCCCAGCCCGCCAAGCCCGCGGGCGCCAAGCCCAATATCCTCGTGATCTTCGGCGACGACATCGGCGTCACGAACCTCAGCTGCTATAGCGACGGCCTCATGGGCTACGACACGCCGAACATTGATCGGCTGTCGAAGGAAGGCCTCCGCTTCCTTCATTACTACGGCGAGCAGTCCTGCACCGCCGGCCGGGCCGCGTTCCTCACCGGCCAGCACGGCATCCGCACCGGGCTCACCAAGGTCGGCTTCCCCGGCGCGCCGATGGGCATGAGCCAGCTTGATCCGTCGATCGGCGGGCTGCTGCGGAGCCTGGGGTATTCAACGGGGCAGTTTGGCAAGAACCACGTCGGCGACCGAAACGAATCGCTCCCCACCGTCAACGGCTTCGACGAGTTCTTCGGGAACCTCTACCACCTCAACGCCGAGGAAGAGCCCGAGTATCCCGATTACCCCAAGGACCCCGAGTACCTCAAGAAGTTCGGGCCCCGCGGCGTGCTCGACTGCAAGGCCACCGACACGGACGATCCGACCGCGGAACCGCGATTCGGCAAGATCGGCAAGCAGACCATCAAGGACACCGGCCCCCTGAACCGCAAGCGCATGGAGACCATCGACGACGAAACCTCCGACCGCGCCATCGAGTTCATGCAGCGCCAGAGCAAGTCGGGCAAGCCCTTTTTCTGCTGGTTCAGCTCCACCCGCATGCACCTCTACACCCACGTCCGCGAGTCCCACCGCGGCCGCTTCAAGCACGGCGACTCCGAGTACATCGACGGGATGATTGAGCACGACGAGACGATCGGGAAGATCCTCAAGGCGCTGGACGATATGGGCGTCGCCGAGAACACGATCGTGGTGTACACGAGCGACAACGGCCCGCACATGAACACGTGGCCCGACGGGGCGATGACTCATTTCCGTTCGGAGAAGAACACGAACTGGGAGGGCGCGTTCCGGGTGCCGTGCCTCGTGCGGTGGCCTGCGCACATCAAGGCGGGCTCGGTCACGAACGAGCTCATGAGCCACAACGATTGGATCCCCACCCTCTGTGCCCTCGGCGGCGAGCCCGACATCGTCGGCAAGTGTCTCAAGGGCTACACAACTAAGGTGCAGGGCGCCGACATCACCTACAAGGTCCACCTCGACGGCTACGATCAGTCGAAGTTCCTGACCACGTTCGAAGGCGGCGCGAACAAGAACAACGGCGCCACCAGCGCCCGCCACAACTTCTTCTACTCCGACGACGACGGTCTGCTCGTCGCCTACCGCACGGGCGACCTCAAGGCCGTCTTCTCCGAGCAGCGCTGCCAGGGCACCATGCAGGTCTGGGCCGAGCCCTTCACCACGCTCCGCCTCCAGAAGATCTTCAACCTCTACATGGATCCCTTCGAACGTGCCGACATCACCTCCAATACCTACTGGGATTGGCAGCTCAAGCACGTGCAGGTCATGTACGGCGCCATGGACGATGTCCTGAAGTTCGCCACGACCTTCAAGGAATACCCCCCGCGCTCTTACCCGCCCAGCTTCAACGCCGCCAACATCATGGAAGAGGTCAAGCGGAATCTGAAGGCCAAGCAAGAGCTCGAGCAGGCCTTCCCCATGCTGAAGGATGGCAACGCCCGCCCCGCAGCGCCGACGCAACGTTGAACGGCCCGCTTGCTTCGGCCTGTTCACTCGATGTTCTGAAGCGGGCGCGGCGTTGATCGCGCCGCGCCCGCATTGTTGAGTCGGACGCCGGCGATGCCTCCCGGAGGAATACTCGCGGCGAGCTTCTTTGGCCCGGCTTGCGCCGGTGGTCTGGCCGTCTGGTTGCGTTCAGTCCCGCGTCGCGCGAACCGCCCCGGGCAGCGGCCGCCAGCAATCGCTCCGCTCCGCCGCCGGCCTGAGCCTCGCAAGATATTCCTCTCGCGAGATCTCCACGCCCCCGACCCGCGCCACGACATTCGTCACCATCTGCGTGTCAAACAGCGTGAACGCGCACGCATGCAAATGCTCGACAAGCGTCACCAGGCAGATCAAACTCGAATCCGTCCCATCCAGGGGATCCCGCGACCCATCCGCACGCCGCGCCCGCGGCACCGAAAACATCGATTCCCCAAAGAATGCCCCGCCCAGCGCGACCCCATACAGCCCGCCCACCAGCGCCTCTTCACCCGTCGCTTCATCCCGCGCCCAGGCCTCAATGCTGTGCGCCCGCCCCGCCCGGTGCAATAGCGTGTACCAATGGACGATCGTCCCTGTGATCCACGTGTCGTCGTCCGCATCATGACCCGGGTACCGCTTCCGCGGCGTGGCGCACCCCCGGATCACGTTTTCGAACGCCGTGTCGCACCGGATCTCAAACGGCCGCTGACCGATCCGCCGCGCCAGCCGCCGCGGCACATGAAACCCCTCCGCCTCCGTCAGCGGCAGCACGCCTCGCGGATCCGGCGCGTAAAAATCCACCCGCCCCGTACGCGGATCGCCCATCGGAAACGCCCCAAGCCGATAGGCGTCGAGCAGCGAATCCACAATCTGCTGATCCGTCACGCGCCGCGACATGCAGAAACACTACAACTTGAACACAGAGCAAGACAGAGGAAAACAGAGAAAAAGAGCTCGCTCAAGTATCTGGCAAAAAACGTCGGTAACTCATCGGCTCGCCGTGTTGTTCCCTCCCCCGATTCCCATCGGGGGAGGTGTCACGCGAAGCGTGACGGAGGGGGCTCTTCACCAACTCACCAGACTTACCCGATGTGCCCGGCTTCACTCGGTCGTGTCATCCCGCTTCCACCGCCTCCAGAATCAAATGCACCATCACCTGGTGCGCCTCCTGGATGTGCTCCGTCTCATCCGACGCGACCACCACCGCAAGCGCCGCATGCTTCAGCGCCTCCCCGCCCCCTTTGCCCAGCAGCGCCGCCGGCACGGCGCCAACTTCCTTCGCCGCCTTCAGCGCCAACGTGATGTTCGGGCTCTTCCCGCTCGTCGAAAATGCGACTGCCAGATCCCCAGCCCGCGCAAGCCCCCTCACTTGCCGCGCAAACACCTCGTCGTACCCGAAGTCGTTCGCGATGCACGTCAGTGCCGTGGGGTCCGCGTTCAGACATACCGCCCGCTTCGGCGCGCGGTCGCGGCTGTACCGCCCGATCAGCTCTTCCGACAAATGCATCGCCTCCGCCGCCGACCCCCCGTTCCCGAAGGTAAAGACCGCCCCGCCCCGGACGAGCGTCTCTCGAACGGCGAGCGCGAACCGTTCAATCTCCACCGCCTGCTCACCAAGCGATGCGATCACCGAAGCAGCCCGGCCGATTTTCGTACGGATGAAGTCGCGATCAAATGCCATCAGCGGATTATCCCCGGACCGGTTCTCAATCACCACCCGGACGTTTCGTGCCACTACAGGCGGCTGCTTTAGGCCGACTGTAGTGCTCCTTTCCCGCCCGACCAACAATCACTACCCACTCCGCCGTGCCACTACTCGCGGCGGCTCTGAGCCGCGAGTAGTGCCTGGACATCCCCTGATGAATGTCAACCACCCACTCCTCCGGAGAACCCCCCGGGCACCGGCTACAATCTCCGTCTGCGCGCGGGCGAATCCTTTCCCGCGCACCCGAGGGCGTAGCTCAGTTGGTAGAGCATCGGCCTTTTAAGCCGCTGGTCCAGGGTTCGAATCCCTGCGCCCTCATTCGGAGTCGGATCGAGTCCCCACGCTGACCATCCCCGCTCCATCGGTCCCATCCGTCCTGTCTGTCTCATGGATCCCCGCACGGAGGCGAGTCGAACGAATGATCGTGTTGCACGCGAACTGGTGGAACGGTTCGCTGCGCCTCTGGGCGGAGCGTCAGCCGGGTGGAGCGGAAATCGGAAAAGCGGACGGCGGCTCGCACCCCTACGCATGGCCCGGCGCTGCGCTGCGCGAGAAGCTCGCCGTTCTCACGCACACCGACGCGGCGCTTGCCGGCCTCGCCGACCCCCAGTCGATCGACCTCCAACTCCCGACCCGCGAGAGCGCGCCGCTCCCCAGCCCGCGCCTCGCCCACGCCACCGGTCATATCGCCCATCTCGTCAACGGCTCGCGCGCCCAGGTCGAGTTGAAGCCGTGGCGCGTCGAGACCATCGCTATCGACCCCGCGCGGGCGCCCACCCTGCTCGAGCAGCTCGAAGAAGCCGCCTCGCGCGCGGACGATGACCTGGCCGCCGACGCCCCCGAAGGCCACGCCGGGTTCGCCCTCGCCGATTCGACGGTCTTCTTCGCCGCCGCCGCGCGCCTCGCTCTTTCCCTCGTCGCCGATCAACGCTTCGTCCCCACCGCCGAAGGCGCCGGAGTCGGCGGCGTCAACGGCGAAACCCGCGCCGCCTGGCGCCCCTGGCTGGGCGAAGAACGCGCCGAGCAGCGCATCCGCGCCCTCATCGCCTCGATGCCCCCCTCCGCCCGCTCCGCCGGCCCCGACCCCGCGGGCCAGCAGCCCGCCGATGTCCTCGACGCCTTCCTCACCTCGACCGTGGACGCCGTTTGCCGCGCCGCGCTTCTCCGCGAAAGCATGGTCGAAGCCGTCGAATCCTGGCGCGAAACCAAGGGCGCCGACGACGCACACTCCGCCTGGCTCAGCGGCCTGCTCGCCGCCGACAACCACGTCGCCGGCGACAGCCCGATGCACACCGTCGTCGTCCGCCAATCTCGCCGCTGGGTCTCGGGTCTCGAAGAACGCGGCACGAGCGGCGCCTGGCGACTCTGCCTCCATCTCCACGAGCCGGCCCCCTCGCTCAAGATCCCTGACCTCGCAACACCCTCCGACGATGTGCGCTGGTCGCTGACCTTCCACCTCCAGTCGATCGAATCGCCCGACTCGCTCATCGATGCCGAAGACGTCTGGTCGCTCCGCGCCGAATCCGCGACAGTGGGGGGGCGCCGGATCGACGCCCCGCAGGAACTCCTCCTCGCCGAGCTCGGCCGCGCCATCCGCCTCTACCCCAAGCTCGAGAGCGCGCTCGACGAGTCCGAGCCCGTCTCGATGGAACTCACGACCAAGCAGGCGTACGAGTTCCTCCGCGAAATCAAACCCATCCTCATCGAGCAAGGCTTCGGCGTCATCGCCCCCGAGTGGTGGGAGACGCCCTCCGCCCGCCTCGGCGCGCGCCTCCGTCTCTTCTCCGATGACGATGCCTCAGGCGACTCCGCCTCCGCCCCCGGCGCCGTCGCCCCCGCCAAGCTCGGCCTCTCCGCCCTCGTCGGCTACGAGTGGAAGATCGCCATCGGCGACACGCCCCTGACCCTCGAAGAGTTCGAGCGCCTCGCCTCGCAACGCTCACCGCTTGTCCGCGTTGGCGGCAAGTGGGTCGAGGTCCGCCCCGAAGACATCCGCGCCGCCGTCGAGTTCATCCGCGCCAATCCCGGAGGCCAGATGCGCGTCGGCGACGCCCTCCGCATCGCCTTCACCGCAGATCAGGAACGCACCGGCGTCTCCGTCCTGGGCCTCGACGCCGAGGGCTGGATCGGCACCGTCCTCGGCGGCGCCGACGGCACGGCAAAGATGCCCATGCTCCAGCCGCCCGACTCCTTCCGCGGCGAGCTCCGCCCCTATCAACTCAAGGGCCTCTCCTGGCTCATGTTCCTGGACCGTCTCGGCTTCGGCCCCTGCCTCGCCGACGACATGGGCCTCGGCAAAACCATTCAGCTCCTCGCGATGCTCCTCGCCGAGCGCGAGAACGCCCGTGCCAGCGGCACCCCACTCGCCGGCCCGACACTCCTCGTCGTCCCCATGTCCATCGTCGGCAACTGGACCCGCGAAGCGGGCCGCTTCGCTCCAACCCTCCGTGTCCTCGTCCATCACGGCCCGACTCGCCTCACCGGCGACGCCCTCACCCGTGGCGCGATCGAATCCGATCTCATCATCACCACGTACGCACTTGCGCACCGCGACCGCGACGCTCTCGGCGAGATCCCGTGGGGCCGCATCGTGCTCGACGAAGCGCAGAACGTGAAGAACGCCGCCGCGAAGCAGAGCCAGGCGCTCCGAAGCCTCGAAGCCCCGCGCCGCGTCGCCTTGACCGGCACCCCCCTCGAAAACCGCCTCAGCGAGCTCTGGTCCATCATGGACTTCTGCAACCCGGGTCTCCTCGGCAGCGCCGGCGACTTCCGCCGCGGCTTCGCGATCCCCGTCGAGCGCCACCACGACCGCGAGCGCGCTAAGCAGCTCCGCTCCCTCGTCCGTCCCTTCCTCTTACGGCGTCTCAAGACCGACCCGAGCGTCATCTCCGATCTCCCCGACAAGGTCGAGACCAAGGAGTTCTGCCGCCTCACCTCCGAGCAGGCCTCCCTGTACGAGCAGTGCGTCAAGACGATGCTGGGCGAAGTCGATCGCGCCGAGGGCATCCGCCGCCGCGGCATCGTGCTCACGACCCTCGTCCGCCTCAAGCAGATCTGCAACCACCCCGCCCAGCTCGCCGACGGTGCGCTCTTCAAGGCTCCACAAACCACCGAGCCCGTCGTGGAGTCGGACGAGGAAACGGACCTCCCCGCCGACATCGCCCGCTCCGGCAAGTGCATCCGCCTCATCGAAATGCTCGACGAGGTCATCGCCTCCGGTGAAAAGGCCCTCGTCTTCACCCAGTTCCGCCGCATGGGCTCCATCCTCGCTTCGATGCTCCGCAAATCCTTCGACCGCGAGATCCTCTTCCTCCACGGCGGCACGACCCAGAAACAGCGCGAGCAGATGATCGACCTCTTCCAGACCCAGACCGACCGCCACCCCGTCTTCGTCCTCTCCCTCAAGGCCGGCGGCGTGGGCCTCAACCTCACCGCCGCCTCGCACGTTTTCCATTTCGACCGCTGGTGGAACCCCGCCGTGGAGAACCAGGCCACCGACCGCGCCTTCCGCATCGGCCAGACCCGCGCCGTCAGCGTCCACAAGTTCGTCGTCACGGGAACGCTCGAAGAGCGCATCGACCAGATGATCGAGAGCAAGATCGCCCTCGCCGAGGACGTCATCGGCTCCGGCGAAGACTGGCTCACCGAGCTCTCCACCGACCAGCTCCGCGACGTCCTCGCCCTCCGACCCGACGCCCTCGCCGACGAAGATTAAGACTCATCGCAGAGCCGCAGCGAGCGCACAGTTCTGGCAGCGAACACAGAGTCTGAATGAAACGCAGCGTCTCAATGAGACTCAGCGTCTGAATGACACTCAGACTCTGTAGGACTTCAAAGAAGTGCCGCCGAGATCGATTCCCGCGCGCTCCGCGGCCCAAAGGGCCGCAGGGCCGTTGCCGGGGGTCGAAGTCCCGATGAAATCGGGACGCAGACCCCCGGTACCGGTCGCCTTTCTCAACGCACCCCGAAGGGGTGCAGGAGCCACTGCCAGCGCGCAAAAACACCGCGCCTTCTTCACTCCGCCCTTCGCCTATGATCTCCCTTCCCCCTAAGAGAGCATGCGCGTGTCGTCCCACGACATTCCCAGATTCCAGCGAACCGCCGACTTCAAAACCGCCCGCCCGCGCCGGGTCCGCGGCGGCCTCAAACTCAACAACAAGGACTTCCCACCCGAGTTCGGCTGGGCCGCATCGAAGTGGTTCGACATGGTCACCACGGCCGCATCAAGCGAATCCCTCAAGCTCGGCCACGAGTACGCCCGCCTGGGCCAGACGCGCTCCATGGATCTTCAACCCGGCGCACTTCAAGGCCGCGTGCAAGGCCGAGTCTCCGACGCGTACCGCGTCTCGATCTCCTGCCCCGTGATCCCCGCCGCGGAGTGGGAAACCCTCATCGCCGCGATGGCCGAGCAGGCGATCTTCTCCGCCACGCTTCTCTCGGGCGAACTCTCCCTCGAAATCGAAGAGCTCTTCGCCACCAAGGGCCACGCGCTCCTGCCCGACGGCAAACAGTTCACCACCTCCTGCACCTGCGGCCACGACGGCCCCTGGTGCCGCCACGCGTGCTGCCTCGCGCTCCTCCTCGCCGAACGCATCGAGCGCGACCCCCTCACCCTTTTCACGCTCCGCGGCATGCGCTCGACCGAACTCGTCGACCGTCTCCGCGCCGGCCGCGCCTCGCGCTCATCCGCCACCGCCAACGGCCCGCGCCGCCCGCTTGGTGGCCCAGACTGGCCCGGCCTCCGCGACCACGACCCCGCGCCGCCGCTCGCCGAATGTCTCGACGATTTCTGGGAAGCCGGCCCCGAGCTCGCCGAAGTCGAAACCCCGATCAAGCCACCGGAAGTAACGCACGCGCTGCTGCGCCGCCTCGGCCCCAGCCCCTTCGAAGGCGCCAAGTTCCCCCTCGTCGGTCTCCTCGCCACCTGCTACGACGCCATCAGCCGATCGGTCCTCGAAAAGCGCGAGCCGGATCAAGACCACACCGTGTGAAGTTCGCACGCCGTCCGAATGGAGCGGCCCGCGCCCCGCAGGCCGTCACGCTCGATGATGTGATTTGGCTGAAAGCCGTCCGCCGAACGCCGACAGCTCTTCAAATGCCCGGGAGAGGACTCGAACCTCCATCTCCTTTTACGGAGACCAGCACCTCAAGCTGGCGCGTCTGCCAATTTCGCCACCCGGGCGGATGGGGTAAACGACGGGCCAAACCCGCCGAAGGGGCCATGATATCCGCCGATCAAACCCTCGGCCAGTGCCCGCATTTCTCTGTCCCCCGTGCCACTGCAGGCATCGGCGCTTTGGCCGATGACTGCAGTGCTCTTGGGCGTCATTCCAGAACGATCTTCCGCCTCCGTATCCTGCCACCGTGATTCCCTTTCATTCAACTCACCCGCACCCCCGCGCCGTCGTCCTCCTCTCCGGAGGCCTCGACTCCGCCACCTGCCTCGCCATCGCCCGCGCCGCCGGCGACGAGTGCCACGCCCTCACCATCGCCTATGGCCAGCGCCACCAAGTCGAACTCGCCGCCGCCGAACGCATCGCACATTCGCTCGGCGCTGCAAGCCACAAAGTGATGAGCATCGATCTCCGCGCCTTCGGAGGCTCCGCGCTCACCGACGACCATCTCAGCGTCCCAAAGGGAGCCGCACCGCAAGCCGTCCCGGCGCGCCGGGACACGCCGCACGCCGAAATCCCCATCACCTACGTCCCCGCCCGCAACACCATCTTCCTCTCCTACGCCCTCGCCTGGGCCGAAGTCCTTGGCGCCGCCCGCATCTACATCGGCGTCAACGCCGTCGATTACTCCGGCTACCCCGACTGCCGCCCCGACTTCATCAACGCCTTCCAGCGCATGGCCGACCTCGCCACGAAAGCCGGCGTCAGCGGCTACGGCCCCCGCATCCTCGCCCCCCTCATTAACCTCACCAAAGCCCAGATCATCCAGCGCGGCACCGCCCTGAACGTGAACTACGCCCTCACCACCTCCTGCTACGACCCCGACCCCACGACCGGCAAACCCTGCACCGAATGCGACTCCTGCCGCCTCCGCGCCGCCGGTTTCAAGGAAGCCGGCATCAGGGATCCTGCACTATCGCTTGATGCGTCCAAATAGGCAGAAAAGGAGCAGGAAATGAACGGACTTTGCGAAGGACTAGTTGGTTCCGCTTTGTTCGCCGCAATTTGCTGGATTGTATGGTGCGCCTACGGACTATCCCGGACGTGGCAATATCGAGGTTCATGGCGCACATATAAAATTGATGGTGGTCAACTCACCGAAATTCCTAATGCCATCGGAACGATCAGCTGCAAGCATTGGTGGTCGCCATACGACCTTGAACTAAAGGGATCAGATCAAGGCCGCGAACACTGCGGTACCGTAATGGTCAATGCTGCTGCGCCCAATCGTGCATCCGTAGTACTTCACTACAAAGACCAAATCGAGTTCACCGCACAGGAATACTTCAAGCCTGACAAGGAGACGATGTACGTTTCCACCGCAAAGCCTGATTACGACTATCACGTGCTAAAGCGCGCGGCCGGATACCGGGACACGCGGCTCTGAGCGTGTCCCGCGCAACCCGCTCCCCCGAAATGCCCTCCCCCGATTCCGATCGGGGGAGGTGTCATGCGCAGCATGACGGAGGGGGCTTTCTCCGGTTCTTCTCCCTCCGCAAATCTTCCTCCTCCTCTCCCTCCTCCTTTTCCTCCTCCTCTTCCTCTTCCACGTCCTCTTCCCTCCTCACCCTCCTCCTCTTCCTCTTCCTCTTCCTCTTCCTCTTCCTCTTCCTCTTCCTT
>DASZQL010000110.1:0-9849 GCA_035549675.1 Phycisphaerales bacterium
CCGCCTTCCAATCCGCCGTCTTCAACAGTGTTCTGACGCGCCGCCTCGGCGCGGGAACGTTCGGCGCGCTCGCCGAGGGCGATCTCGCGATGAAACACGACAACGGCGCGGTCTTCGCCGTGGACCGCGCGGTGCTCGACACCCCCACGACCCCCGGCCGTCTCGCGCGCCTCGAAATCAGCCCCAGCGGCCCGATGTGGGGGCCGCGGATGACGCTCGCGCAAGGCGAAGCAGCCCGCGTGGAACACGAAGAGCTCGCCCGCACCGGCGTGACCATGGACCATCTCGCGAAAGCGATGGACCGCAAGGGGGAAGGCCTCGGCGGCGCCCGCCGCGCGATGCGGGTCCCCCTGGGCCTCCCCGAAGTCGAAGGCGGCGCCGACGAGCACGGCGAGTATGTCCGCTGCGCCTTCGAGCTCCCGCCCGGTGCCTTCGCGACGGTGGTCATGCGGGAAGTCATGAAGACGGAGGCATTCACCGCAGAGACGCAGAGAACGCAGAGGCAGGAGGAGGAAGAAGAAATATGAAAATAATCCAACCTGCGAGGATCTTTGGGACGCGAGAGATCGTGGCTTCGTCGATTTGCGTGTCTTCAGAACCAATCTTTCCGCTCTTCTTTCTCTGCGTCCTCTGCGTCTCTGCGGTGAATGTTCTTCACGGTGAGTTCTCTTCATGACAATCTCCCCCATCCAACTTGTCTGCTTCGACCTCGGCGGCGTGGTTGTCCGCATCTGCCGCACATGGGAAGAGGCGTGCGCTCGCGCGGGCATCGAAGTCCGCGACATGTCCCGCTTCCGCACCGAAGAGACCGCAACGCGCCGGCACGAGCTCGTGCATCTCCACCAGACGGGCGCAATGGCGTGCGACCTTTTCTTCGAACAGATCGCCGCATCCTCGGGCGGACAGTATTCCGCCGATGAAGTCCGCCGCATCCACGTCGCGTGGACGATGGGGGACTACCCCGGCATCGAGCGCGTCATCCAGCGCCTCGGGCGGACGCCTGGTCTCACCACCGCGTGCCTCAGCAACACCAACGCTTCGCACTGGCGCATTCTTCACGCGGGCGAAGGCGCTCCCCGTTCTCCCGCCGTCGCCGCCCTCAAGCACCGGCTCGTCTCCCACGAGCTCCGCGCCGCCAAGCCCAATCACGACATCTACCACCTCGCCCAGCGCCAACTCGGCTTCTCTCCCACCGAAATTCTTTTCTTCGACGACCTCGCCGAGAACGTCGACGCCGCGCGAGCGGTCGGCTGGCGGGCCGAAGTCATCGACCATACCGGCGACACCGCCGCGCAGGTGATGGCGGCGGTCGTCTCCCACGGCATCAAGATCCACGACTGACCGCCGCGCCCCAAAAAAGCCGTGGCCGCGGCGTGCACGGATCGTCCCGGAACCGGGGAGTCGAATATCCCACGCCGTGGAGGCCGAGTCGGTACGCTGGCCACGCGATGCAAAGTGTCCGCACGCTGATGACCGGGATAATCGACTACGCCGGGCTCTACCCACCCGCGAAGCTCTCGATGCGCGAGGCCGTGAAGAACTACGCCGCGTATCTCGAAGGCCCGGAGTCCTGGATGCTGGGCCGCTTCGTCCTGCCCGTCGCGAAACTCGGCGAGTTCGAGGCCGAGTCCGCGAGTCTTCTGCCGCAGATCGACGGCGAGGAGGCATGGCGGCTCTCCGCCCTTCCGGGCGACGATCTTAACGCCGACATCGACCGGATTTTCGAGTTCAATCGCGCCCACGCCGATGGCGATGACTCCTCGCACCACCCCGGGGCCGGCGACGGGAGCGGTCACAACCCTGGCCCCGGCTCCCGCGAGCCAGCGCCCGCGCGCCGCACCAGCCGCACCGGCGCCGCGGTGATCGACTCCGTCGAAGTGAAGGTCGTTTCGTCCCAGCAGATCGAACGCGCCCTCGGCGTCATCCCCGAGCAGCTCGAACCCTACTTCGAAATCCCCCTCACCGCCGACCCCCGCGGCATGGTCGCAGCCCTTTCCGGCACCGGCGCCCGCGCGAAAGTCCGCACCGGTGGCGTGACCCCCGACACATTCCCGGAAGCGAAGCTCATCGCCGCGTTCATGGTGGCCTGCTCCGCAGCGGATGTGCCCTTCAAGGCGACCGCCGGCCTGCATCACGCGGTGCGAGGCGAGTTCCCGCTGACCTACGAGCCGAGCTGCCCCCGGGGCATGATGTTCGGCTTCCTGAATGTCTTCCTCGCCGCCGCGTTCACTCGCGTCCGGGCCGTCACCGAAGCGGAAGCTACTGAACTGCTGACCGAGCGCGACCCGAAGGCCTTCAAGTTCGATGGGAGCGGCATCGCTTGGCGCAACAAGCGCCTCGACAACGCCCGCCTCGCCCGCGTTCGCGAAACCTTCGCCATCAGCTTCGGAAGCTGCTCGTTTACCGAACCGGTGGACGAACTACGTGCACTCCGGTTGCTCGACAGCCAGTGATGCAGTGCGGCCCAGGAGCAGACGATTTTTTCTGTTACATCTAAGGGATGGATACTCCCCCGTTGCTCAACGAAACCCACGACCCCTCCCTCAAAAGCTGGGTCGAATCCGCCAACGACCCCGCCACCGACTTCCCCATCCAGAATCTTCCCCTCGGCGCATTCGTGATGGAGCACGACGGGCATCGTCACGCGCACCTCGCCGTCGCCATCGGCGACCAGGTGCTCGACATCACGAGCCTCGCGGAAGCGGGTTATTTCCAGAACGATCCCGATGAAGAAGTCCGCGCGATCGGCCGGCTTCCCGCCTGGAACGCCGCCATGAGCGTCCCCGGCTTCATCGAAAAAATGCGCCGCCGTCTGCAATCCTTCCTCCGCGCCGACGGCTCCGGGGGCCAGTCCGCCCGCCGCCTCCGCTCAAAGGTGCTGCGCCCAATCGCGGAGACGCCCCTCATCCGTCCCGCGATGAACTTCAACTACACCGACTTCTATGCGTCGATCCATCACGCGACCAACGTCGGCACGATGTTCCGCCCCGACAATGCGCTCCTGCCCAACTATAAGTGGGTCCCCATCGGCTACCACGGCCGCGCGAGCTCCATCATTCCGAGCGGCGTCGAGATCCGCCGCCCCAGCGGCCAGACCAAGGCCGACGACGCCGCGGCGCCGGTCTTCGGGCCGTGCAAGATGCTCGACTACGAGCTCGAAGTCGGGGTGCTCGTCGGCGCCTCAAACCGCATGGGCGAGCCCGTGTCCATGGGCCGCGCCGACCATCACATCGCCGGTCTGTGTCTCGTGAACGACTGGTCGGCGCGTGACATGCAGAAGTGGGAGTATCAACCGCTCGGCCCCTTCCTCGCGAAGAACTTCGCCACGACAGTCTCGCCCTGGATCGTGACGCGCGAGGCGCTGGCGCCCTTTCGTTGTGCTGCGTATAAGCGGCCCGACGGCGATCCTCAGCCGCTCGAATACCTCCGAGATGAGAACAACGAGCAGTGGGGGGGCTTCGACATTACGCTGGAAGTGCACCTCATCTCAAAATCAATGCGCGAGCAGAACCTCCCGCCGCTCCGCGTCTCCCGCGGCAGCTTCCGCGACATGTACTGGACCTTCGCCCAGATGATCGTCCACCACACCAGCAACGGTTGCAACCTCCAGCCGGGCGACCTCCTCGCCAGCGGCACCGTCAGCGGCACCTCCCCCGACTCCCGCGGCTGCCTACTCGAACGCACGTGGGAAGGCACCGGCAAGCCCCGCAAGCCCATCGAGCTGCCAACCGGCGAGAAGCGAACGTTCCTCGAAGACGGCGACGAAGTCGTCATGACCGACTGGTGTGAAGGCGGAGCCGGCGGCCACCGCCGCATCGGCTTCGGCGAGTGCCGCGGCACAATCGCATCTGCGAACGCCTGACGGCGCCAATTAGGTCGGTATCGGCCCAAAGAGCAGCTTCCGCGTGGGCAGATCGCGGTCCATGATGACCGCCAGATGCAGCGCCAGCAGCGCCGCGGCGCGCGTTGTCACAACGCCCGCCGCCGCCATGCCCGCTGCGGCCGGGCCGTGCTCCAGCGAGCGCAACAACTCAATGGTGTCCGACCGCACCCGCCACGCGCGCCCCGCCCCGCTCTGTTCCGTCGGCTCCGCGACAACGCCCCCGGCGGTCGGCGAATATCCCAGCGAAGCGCCGCCGGCGCCAAGCTCCCGTCCCGTCGCCGCGTCGCGGTCGAGCATCGGCCGGTACCCCGTCTCGACAAGCAGCGCCCACTGAAACCGCAGCACGGCGTCGTGCAGATGCTCCACCGTCTCCAGCCCGCGCAGCGATTCCACCAGCCGCTCGTACAGCGCCGGGTGCGGGTCGTGATCCGTCACCGCATGGTGCACGAGGTCGGCGAGGTAGAGGGCCGCGTGGTGCGCTTCAAGGCGCCGGCGCGGCGCCTGGAAGACCTCCGCGAGGTCCCATTCGATGACGTTCGCGAGCT
This sequence comes from Phycisphaerales bacterium, assembly GCA_035549675.1. GTDB lineage: Bacteria > Planctomycetota > Phycisphaerae > Phycisphaerales > UBA1924 > DASZQL01. The sequence goes on from DASZQL010000110.1 coordinate 4,429, forward strand.
CCGTGCTCGGTTTGACGATCGCCGCGACATGTCCCCGCGTCAGCGGCTCAAAGCCCCCGGAGTACGGCGACTTCTCACGCTTTGCGCCCTTCGCCAGCCCGCGCACCACACCGTGCGCACGGGTGAACAGCGACACCATCTGGGACGTCTCGGAGAAGTCCCAGCGCCGGAGGACAACGGCTTCGTCGGTGATGGTGGGCACGCGTGCGGCTCGTCAGCGAGCGCTCGCGAAGTGTATCCCAACGGTTGAGGGTTCAGGCCGCGAGTTGCGTGAGCCGCTGCATGATCGAAGCGATGATCCCCGAGTCCGCGCCCTCGAGCAGCAGGCGCTGGCGGATCTCGTTCTCGTCGTGCCGCCGCGTGTCGATCTGCTCGGTCACCATGCGGTGCCCCTCGGCGTCGGCGATGAAGACGCGGACGACGTTCGGCTCGGCGCGCTCCATCTCGAGGATCATGCCGTCGAGCTCGAACCGCGAGGAACGCTCGGTCTTGGCGGGTTCCAGTGAATCCTCCGCCAGCACCTCCGCCACTTGCCCCAGGGGCTCGTGCGCCATCTCGATGATGCGCTCGACATTGAAGCTGGCGTCGATGATCCGGTTGAAGAGGTCGCGCGAGGCGTTGAAATCGGCTCCCGCCTGCACCATCAGCGCCTCGGTCTCTTCGGGCGATTTCCCGAAGAGCTTCGCCGCGTGCTCGAACGTCTCCTCGCAGGACTGCGGGATCGTGTTGGGGTCGAGGATCAGCGACCCCGCGAAGACCGCCGCCGCGTGCAGCACCGTCGCCCCATCCCCCGGGACGGGCGGCAGCGCATGCGAGTGGTGGTTGCAGATCGGCTTCGCGAGCAGCTCCGGCAGCTTCCACAGGCGGCACAGCGCCGAAGCGACGTCCGTGTGCGTCCATTCGAGTTGCGTGAACTCGGTCCGGAACTGCACCGACGGTGTGTCGATGGGATTCACGAGCTGCGAGTACGTTTCCCCGATGAACGAATGCATCATCGGAACGCCCGCGTCGCCCATCAGCCCGACGATAAAGGCCTCGCCCGAGAAGTTGCGGTCGACCCACTCAGCGGCGCGGAACGCGGCCCACGCGCGGTAGAGCGACTGCGACCAGAGCTTCTTGGACGAGAACGCGCCGCTGTCGCTCATCGCCGCCTGGCTCAGGTGGAACCCGAGCGCCACCGCTTTGAGCCGCTCCATGCCGAGCAGCACCATGGCGCGCTCGAGCGTCGTCACCGGCCGGCGCTGCGCGAAGCAGGCGGAGTTCACCATCCGCAGCAGCCGCCCGGTCAGCGACTGGTCGGTGCGGATGATCTCCGCGAACTGGTTGATCGTCGAGTTCGAGTTGCTGACCAGCTCGATGACCCGGATGGCCACTTGAGGCAGGGTGGGGACCGATGAATCCCCCAGACGGCGCATCAGCGTTTGATGAAGGTGCTCAACTTCGCGAGCGGTGAGCTCGATGCGCGGTTTCACTCAGGGACTCCGGTTGTGAACCCTCTTCATCGGCCGGAAAAAAGTCCGGTATCACGGACTTTCGCCGAATTCCGCCATTCGCCGTTTCCCGTCACGCCGTGAACGAACGACCGTCCCGATACACTCTCCCGATGAGCGCTGGTCCAGATAACCACGAAAAAAACCCGCGGCCGCACACCATGACGCGCGTCGCGGCGCTCATCAACCAGAAGGGCGGCGTCGGCAAGACCACGACCGCCGTCAACCTCGCCGCGGGCGTTGCAGAGCTCGGCCGCCGCGTCCTTCTCATCGATCTCGACCCGCAGGCGCACTCGACGCTCCACCTCGGTGTGGACCCGGCCAGCGTGGACCGATCCGTCTACGACGTGCTGCTGGAAGACCCGCGCGAGACAGACCCGGCTACGGCGATCGTTCGCACCCGCGAACGCCTCGGACTCCTCGCCGCCGAGACGGATCTCGCCGCGATCGAGAGCGAGTTGGCCGGCGTGCCGGACCGTTCGACCCGCCTCTCTCGCGCGATCGAACCGCTCAAGAGCGAGTACGAGTTCATCTTCGTGGACTGCCCGCCCTCGCTCGGCCTGCTGACCTTGAACGCGCTCGCGATGGTCCGCGAAGTGGTCGTCCCCATGCAGGCGCACTACCTGGCCTTGCAGGGCATGGGGAAACTTCTCGAAACCGTTACGCTCATCGGCCGCGGCGTGAACCCGCGCCTGCGGGTCACCGGCGTCGTTCTCTGCCAGCACGAAGAAACGACGAAACTCTCCAAGGAAGTCGTCGCGGACATGGAGGCGTTCTTCAAGGGTTCGCGCGAGAAGGATGTCCCGTGGAAGGGCGCGCGCGTCATGCGCCCCGCGATCCGCCGCAACGTCAAGCTCGCGGAGTGCCCCAGCTTCGGCAAGACGATCTTCGAATACGCTCCCCAGTGCCCCGGGGCGCTCGACTATCTCGCCCTCGCCCGCGGCTTCGTCGAAGAATGGGACCGCCTGCTCGCCAAGCGCGCGGATCCCGGGCCCGCCGACGCCGCGCCCGAAGTCGTCGTGAAGCCCGGCGCCGCGGCGGAGTCACGGCGGTGAGTACCGCCTTTCGACCGCTCCCGCCCCCGCCGCCCATGTCCCGCACGCGCGGCCGCCGCCCCGCCTGGGTGATCGGTTTCATCCTGTACGCGCTGCTGATGGCGACCGGCACGCACTGGCCGAGCCTGCGGATCGAAACGCCGGAGTTGCCCCGCGCGGACCTGCTCGTTCACCTGTGCGCGTTCGGAACCTGGACCGCGCTCTTCCTCGCGGCGGGGTGGTTCGGGCCTTGGAACTCGTGGCGCAACATCGCGATCGGGCACCTGGCGGCGATCCTCTACGCCGGCATCGACGAGGCGTCCCAAGGCATCCCGGGCCTCAACCGGACCGTCGCGTGGGACGATTTTGCCTTCAACGCCATCGGCGTCTGGGGCGGCACGCTCCTGGTCACGCTCGTCCGTTCGTGGCGGCTGGAACGCGGCGAGCGAAGACTTTCCGATGACTCCGACTGATCTTCACGCGCGCCCGTCGCCTCGGCCGAATTACACCGGATGAACGCGGCGCGCGCGACGCCCGACTCGTCCAAGCCAAGCGACCCGTCGGTCCTGGGCGCCGCCGTGCCGCGCGATGATCCCAGCCACCGGTTTGTGCGCCATGCGCGTGTTTTCGCGGCTCTCACGCTTGTCAGCCGTGTGCTGGGGCTCGCCCGCGATGCGCTGATCACGCGCGTCCTCGGCGTCACACCTGCGGCGACCGCCTTCAACATCGCCTTCCAGTTCCCCAATACGTTCCGCCGTCTTTTCGGCGAGGGCGCCCTCTCCGCCGCGTTCATCCCCGAGTACGCGCGCCTGCTTCGCGAAGATCCAAAGCTCGCCGACCGCTTCGCGTCGCTCAATGTCGGCTTACTGACGCTCGTCCTCAGCGCCATCGTCATCGTTCTCGAAGCGCTGATCGCAATTGCGATCGGCTCCGGTTCCGCCGGCGCGATGGAGGAATGGCGCCTCGCCCTCGTCGCGACCGCGATTATGCTCCCGTACGCGCCGCTGGTCTGCACGACCGCGCTGCTGGGCGGGGTCCTCCAGACCCGCGGCCGCTTCGCCGCCCAGGCTGGCGCGCCGATCCTCCTCAACTTCTGCATGATCGGGGCGGGATGGCTCTGGGGCTACCTGCTGCACGCGGATGCGCACGGGACCGCGATGGCAGTCGCCTGGTCCGTGGCGCTCGCCGGAGTGCTGCAGGTCGCATGGTGTCTCTTTGACCTGCGCCATCTCGTCTCCTGGACCCGCTCTGCCGAGGGCACGCGCGAGGCAACACGCCGAATGCTGCGGCGGATGGGTCCGGTCGCTGTGGGTCTCGGGGCGGTACAGATCGCGACCCTGATCGAAAGCTGGCTGCTCGTCGGGTGGCCGCTGCATTTCGGTTCGACCATCCTGGGGCACGATTACCCCCTTGACGCCTCCGCCGGCGCGGTTCTCCTCAACGCCCAGCGCCTCTACCAGTTCCCTCTCGGGGTCTTCGGCATCGCCCTCGCCACCGCGGTTTTCCCCCTCCTCGCCAAGCAGGCGCACGACGCGCCCGCCTTCGTGTCGACCCTCAGGCGAGGCATGCGCCTCAGCCTCCTCGTCGGTCTCCCAGCCACCGCCGGGCTCATGCTCGTCGCCGATGACCTTACCTCCGTGATCTACCTCGGCAAGCGCGTCACCATCGAGGACACCCGTCGCATGGCCTGGGTTCTCCTCATGTACAGCGCGGTCGTCGGCACCTACTCCCTCACCCACGTCGTCACCCGCGCCTACTACGCCAAGGGCGACACCCGCACGCCCACGAAGGTCAGCGTCACCACCGTCGGGCTGAGTCTCATTCTGAGCACCGCGCTCATGTTGCCATTCGCCGAAGCAGGCCTGGCTCTCGCGTCGTCAATTGCCGCCGCGGCGCAGCTCGCGATGCTCCTCGCGATGGCTCGTCGCCGGCTGGGCGATGGCGGGGCGCACCACCCGTTCGATGCGGGCACCGTTCGTGCCGGCGGCGTCATCGTGGTCGGCACGATCCTCATGTCTGCCGCCGTGATCGGCGCGCGGTTCGCGCTCGCCGCCCTCGGATTCGCCGGCGAATCCTGGACCTCCGCCGCCGCACGGCTGGCCATCGAAACCCTCGTCGGCCTCGCCGCGTATGCGATCTGGGCGCTCCGGATGAATCGTGAAGAGATCCACTGGCTCCGGGAACGGGCGTGAACCCGCCCCGATCCGCCGCCGTAGCTTCATGGCGAATAAACTCCTGACACGCCCGGACCGATGCTTAAGGGTCGCGGACGATCGGAGTGGGGCGGATAACGAGGGAAAGGCAACCAAGCGATGCTGCACGCCGGACAGGCGAGGATTCGGAGTTTCCGGGTGGTCCCCGACCTGCCCGCCGCGATGGCGCCGCTCCTCGAGATCGCGCACAACCTCTGGTGGACGTGGCACCCCGAAGCGCTCGAGCTCTTCAAGCGCCTCGATCGGGACCTCTGGAACGAAACCCACCATAACCCTGTCAAACTCCTCGGCGTGGTGCGCCAGGAGGCCCTCGACCGCGCCGCCGCGGATCAAAGCTACATCCACGCGCTGAATAACGTGTACGCCCGCTTCCGTCAACACATGGAGCGCCAGAGTTGGTTTCAACGCCAGTACGCGCACCTGCTGGGCCCGAACTCGACCGACCCTGTGCACCGCCCTGATGCGACGAGCCCCGCCGAGGCCGATGGTTTGCGCATCGCGTATTTCTGCGCGGAGTTCGGCCTGACCGAGTGCTTCCAGATCTACTCCGGCGGCCTGGGCCTCCTCGCCGGCGACCACCTCCGCTCCGCCGCTCAACTCGGCCTCCCCCTCGTCGCCGTCGGCCTGCTCTACCGCACGCAGAGCAACGCGGCCCAGATCCGGTCGAAGACCAAACGGATCGCG
>DASZQL010000111.1:0-5030 GCA_035549675.1 Phycisphaerales bacterium
TCGATGAACCGCGCGCACGATTACTTTGATTCGCTCGAACGGTTCCGGTCTGGCGATGCGCGCGTCATCGTCGGGACTCAGATGGTCGCCAAGGGTCTCGACTTCCCCGGCGTCGAGCTGGTGGGCGTGATCAACGCCGACACCGCCCTCGCGCTCCCCGATTTCCGCTCGACCGAACGCACGTTCCAGCTCGTCAGTCAGGTCGCGGGGCGCGCAGGCCGGGCCGAGGCCAGCGGCCGCGTCGCCCGCGTCATTGTCCAGACCTTCAACCCGCATGAACCCGCCATCCGCCTCGCGGCGGACCACGATTACAAAGCCTTCGCCGCGCGGGAACTCGACCTCCGCGCCGCCGCCGGTCTGCCCCCGGCGTGGCGCATGGCCCGCATCGTGTGCCGGGACAAGAATCCCGGGAAGGCGGAGCAACGGGCGGAAGACATTGCCCGGGCGCTGCACGCCGTGGCAGGAAACGACGAAGGGGCATCCTCTCCCAGCCGCCCACCCTCGATGCGCCTCCGCGGCCCGATGCCCTGCCCCATCAGCCGCATCGCCGGCTACTACCGCTACGCCGTCGAGATGCTCGCCCCCTCCGCCGGCCCCATCCAGCGCGCTTTGACGAAACTCCGCGCGGACGGGCTGGTCAAGAGCGACGCCCACACGGCGGTGGATGTGGACCCGACGGCGTTGCTGTGAACTTCAACGAGACGCGACCGTGCGAGAGCGTGATGAATCATCGCACGCTTGCTGACGCGCGCGTCGCCCATTTCTCCGTCACTTCGCGCTCATCATCTTTTCCATCAACTCCGGATCATCCGGCAACAGCCCGCTCGCCGGCAGCCGCCTGAGCAGCTCGCGCCACGCCGCGCCAGGGCTCTTGTCCTCGAACGCGCGTTTGAAGAAAGGGAGCGATTCGTCCACACGTCCGGCGTTCGCGAGCGATACACCCGTCCAGAACGCCATCTCGGCGCTGGCGGGGTCGAGCTCCTGCGCCTCGTGATACTCCCGGAGCGCCCCGTCGATGTCCTTCTTCTCCATCGCGAGGTCGCCGTTGTTCATGTGCTCGTAGGCCCGCGCGACGCGGAGCAGCCGCGCGAGCTCGTCCACCGGCTTCGTGTGGTCCTCGACGCGCAGGTCGAATCGCCGGTCCTCCCATGCCTTGCCCGATGTCTTCCCCTTCACCACGAGCAGCGCGGCGGACTGCATGCCGCGGATGTCGCCGCCCCGCGCTTGCGCCCCCCGGAGCGCCGCGAGCAGGCGGTCGGCGAGGTCGCCGCCGGTCTTCTGGAAGGCGTCGGCCATGGCCTCTGGGACGCCGGCGTTCATCATCATGTTCGCCTGCGCGGTGAAGATGGAGCCGTCGGGCGTTTCGCCGCTCACGTGCGAGGCGTACCGGATGCACTTGAGTCCGGTGTGGGTCGCGACACCGCCCGAGGCGTCGACCATGCCCACCTGTCGCACCGCCTCGCCATCGTCGGATGAAGTCAGCGCCTTCAGCGCCTCCGAAGCACCACGCCCGCCTTTCATCAGCGCCAAGCCCATTGGCCCGTACCGCGGATCGACAAAGCTCTGCGTCGCGACCGCGCCGACCCCCGACTCGGCCCAGGGCACGACGGAGCCGACGCTGAACCAGTGGCTCTGCACGGCGACGCCCAACTCGCCCGTCTTCGCATCGCGAGCAACAATCGAATACGTCGCGACGGGGCGCGAAGGCGATCGCTCATCCTCGGCTGTCTGCACGATCGTGCTGGGATCACTTGCACAGGAAACCATTGCCAGCAGCGACGCCGCGATCAGGCACAGCGCCGACGTGGAAACAATTGATTCGGGCATGTGACGCACCTCGTGCATCAATGTAGCGGCCTGCGCCCCCGCAGGCCGTCGAAGACGCCCGATGAAAGAAGGATCGCGGCACAGCGCGGGTTTATTCCCCCAGCTTCGCCGCGAACTGCTCGATCGTCGTGTCATACGACACGATGATCCGCCGCAGGGCGTAGATCTCGCTCGTGCGTTGGATCTCGCCGTCGTCCGTCCCGACCGCCGCCACATACCCCGCGTCCTCGACGAGCTTTGTCAACTCCGGCGTCGATTCACCGAACGGATACGCGAAACACGCCGTGGGGCGGTTGATCTCGTCTTCGAGCAAGAGACGCGAATCGTTGATCTCGTGCCACGCGGCCTGGGGGCCCATCTCCGTCAGCCGCGCGTGCGTCAACGAATGCGGCTCGACGCCCATGCCCCGGTCCGCGAGCTCGCGCACCTCGGTCCAGTTCATGTAGCCCTCGGTGCCGACGAGTTTGGGGCACACGAAGAACTCGCCCCGCATGTCGAGGTGCTCGAGGACAGGAACGGCGTTCTGGAACTGGTCGTGCCAGCCGTCGTCGAAGGTGATCACGACGGGTTTGGGGGGGAGCGCATCGCCGCAGCGGAGATAATCGGAGAGTTCCGCGAGCGTGATCGCGGTATAGCCGTGCTGCTCGAGCCAGCGCATCTGCTCTTCAAAGGCGCGCGGGTGCACCGAGAAGGTCATGATCCATTTGACCATCCCGTCCGGGGGGAGCGGGCGGATGCGGTGGTACATCAGAATCGGCACCTCGGCGGTGCGCTCGACGAAGGCCGAGCGGGCGCGGTCGTTCTCCCGCGCATCGAGCGTCGAACCCGCGACGACCGCGCTTAGCAGAACCCCAAGCAATCCGAAGGTCTTTCCCGTCACCTCGTCAGTCCTTCTCCAACTGAGTCATTCCCACCAACCACCCGACTGCTCGGTGGCGGATTTTTCCTATCGGCCGATCAGGAATATGAATCCATCGGGGGACAGGTGCAAACGAGATTTCGATCACCGAAGGGGTTGTCGATCCGGCCCACCGGCGGCCAGAACTTGTGGTCGTGGAGCCATGCCGCCGGGTACGCCGCTCGCTCGCGGCCGTATTTGTGCGGCCAAGAATCCGACGTCACCGCCGCGGCGGTGTGCGGTGCATGCTTGAGCGGGTTGTCCGCCCGGTCGAGCTTCCCTTCCTCGACTTCACGGATCTCCTGCCGGATCGAAATGAGGGCTTCGCAGAAGCGATCCAGTTCCGGCTTCGGTTCGCTCTCTGTCGGCTCGATCATCAGCGTTCCGGGCACGGGGAAGCTCATGGTCGGCGCGTGGAAGCCGTAGTCCATGAGGCGCTTGGCGATGTCGTCGATTTTGATGCCCGACGTCTTCTCGAACTGCCGGCAGTCGATGATGAACTCGTGCGCGACGCGGCCGTTGCGGCCCTTGAAGAGCACCGGGTAATGCGCCTCGAGGCGCTTGGCCATGTAGTTCGCGTTGAGCATCGCGACCTCGGTCGCGCGCTTGAGGCCGGCCTCGCCCATCAGCGCGATGTAGACCCACGAGATCGTCAGAATGCTGGGCGAGCCCCAGGGCGCGGCGCTGATCGGGCCGATGTGGTGAGAACCGGGGGACGCGCTTGATCCAGAACTTGAAATTTGAGATTTCAAATTTGGGATTTCGCCAAAGGGCGACACCACCGGATGCCCCGGCAGGAACGGCGCCAGGTGCGCCGCGACGCCGATCGGGCCCATGCCGGGGCCGCCGCCGCCGTGGGGGATGCAGAAGGTCTTGTGCAGGTTGAGGTGGCAGACGTCGGCGCCGATCTCGCCGGGGCTGGTGAGGCCGACCTGCGCGTTCATGTTCGCGCCGTCCATGTAGACCTGCCCGCCGTGCTGGTGCACCGCCTTGCAGATCTCGCGGATGTTCTCTTCGTACACGCCGTGCGTCGAGGGGTACGTGACCATCAGGGCCGCGAGGTCGTCCTTGTGTTCCTCCGCCTTAGCGCGGAGGTCGTTGAGATCGACGTTGCCCTGGTCGTCGCACTCGACCGCGACGACGCGCATGCCCGCGATCACCGCGCTGGCCGGGTTCGTCCCGTGCGCGGAGTCGGGGATGAGGCAGATATCGCGCTTCGCCTGCCCGCGCGAGCGGTGGTAGGCGCGGATGACGCACAGCCCGGCGTACTCGCCCTGGCTGCCGGCGTTGGGCTGGAGCGAGACCGCCGCGAAGCCGGTGATCTCGGCGAGCCACCGTTCGAGGTCGTCGAAGAGCCGCCGGTACCCCTTCGTCTGGTCCGCCGGCGCGAAGGGGTGCATCCGCCCGAACTCCGGCCACGTCACGGGGATCATCTCGCTCGTGGCGTTGAGCTTCATCGTGCACGAGCCCAGCGCGATCATGCTGTGCGCGAGCGAAAGATCCCGCCCTTGGAGCTTGAAGATGTAGCGGAGCATCTCGTGCTCGGCGTGGTGGGTGTTGAAGACCGGGTGCGTGAGGAAGGGGCTCGTGCGCCGGAGGGGAGTGGGGATGGTCGTCGCCGTCAGCGGCATCGCCTCGCGCTCGTCGAGGTTGAACCGATTGCCGCACCCGAACGCTTCGCACAGCGTGCGAACGTCCTCGGCGGTCGTGGTCTCATCGAGGCTCACGCCAATGGTGCCATCGCCGAAGTCCCGGAGATTGAACCCGCGATCGACAGCCGCGGCGATGATCTCGCGCGCCGTCGCCTTGCTCCCGGCCTTCGGCGAGGGGCGCACGCGGATGGTGTCGAAGAACGCCGGCGTCATGACTTCGTGCCCGAGGCCCGCCGCGCCCTTCGCGAGCAGGCACGCCAAGGCGTGGGTCCGCTCGGCGATGCGCTTCACGCCCGCCGGGCCGTGGTACGCGGCGTAGAACGACGCCACGATCGCCAGCAGCGCCTGGGCGGTGCAGATGTTGCTCGTCGCCTTCTCACGCTTGATGTGCTGCTCGCGCGTCTGGATCGCCATCCGCAGCGCCGGGTTCCCGTGCGAATCGCGGGAGACGCCGATGATGCGCCCGGGCATCCGCCGCGCGTGCTCCTGCTTCGTGGCGATGAACGCGGCGTGCGGCCCGCCGAACCCCATCGGCACGCCGAAGCGCTGGGCGCTGCCGACGGCGATGTCCGCGCCGAACTCGCCGGGCGGCTTGAGGAGCGTGAGCGCCAGCAGGTCCGTCGCGACGACGACCTGAATGCCCGCCTGGTGCG
>DASZQL010000112.1:0-7248 GCA_035549675.1 Phycisphaerales bacterium
GACCACGGCCAGCCCGTCGGCGCACCATCGGGTGACGGCGCCAGCAGGCCGCGGACCATGCCGTACAACGAGACGATGGAACAGACCGCGGCGAGCGCGATCGCAACGAACCAGAGCACGACGCCCGCGGCGTCTCGCGGCGCACGCGTCATGGGCCGAACACCTCTCGGCAGATCGTCATCGCGGCGGCCATCGCGTTCGAAATCGATTCGTACGAGAGCTCGGCGGGTTCCGCCACGGCGAGCGTCGGAAACTCCGAGGCCAGCGCCGGCCGGATCGGGATGTTCCGCGAATCGCTCTCGGCGAGCATCCGCTCGACACCCTCGCCCAGCAGATACCGCGCGAGCTCGCGAGCCTCTTCGGGATGGGGCGCGCCGTTGATGATCGAGACTGTGTTCGGAATCAACAGAGGACCGGCGCGAACCGGCTCGCCGTTGCCGCCGCCCCGCTGCCGGTCGTGACGGATATACACGAGATCGACGGGCCAGCCGAGCTTCTGACCGGACCATACGTCGTCCGTGTCCGTCAGGCCGACATCCGCCTCGCCGCTCGTCACCGCGCGAACCACCGCCGAGTTGCCGTCGAGCAATCGGACATCTTGCTCGTGCAGCATTTCGAGAAACTGGCGTGCTGCGGGCTCGCCCCACATCGCCACGAGCGCCGCCATGTGCCCGCGTGTTGTGCCGAACGCCGGGCGGGCCATGACAACGCGGCCCCTCCAGCGGGCGTTCGCCGCCAGATCGAGCATCTCGCGCGGGGCTTCGTCCGGCTTCACCCGCGAGGTGTTGTACACCAGCACCCGCGCACGCAAGCCGAAACCGTGCCAGCGACGCTGCGGATCGCGCATGGACGCCGGCCAGTCCGCAAGCGAAGGATCATCAAACGGTGCGAGCAGCCCGTCCCGCGCCAGCGCGATCGTCAGAAAGACCTCGCTCGACCAGAAGACATCCGCCCGCGGCGATTCCCGTTCCGACCGCAGCCGCTGTACCAGGCCGGTGGTCTTGGTTGCTTCCGTGTCGCCCTGCATTCGAACGCGGATGCCCGTCTCGCGTTCGAATCGTTCGACGATGGGGCGCGCGATCACGTCATCGGCGGAGACGTAGAGAACGACTTCCCTGGTCGGCGCCGCGGCGATACTCCGATGCGAAGCAATGCCGAACCAGGCGGCGATCGTGACGATGGCGACGGATCCGATCGCGCGAGCCATCAAGCCCTGCGTGAAGAATCGCATTCCGCTCGCTGAAGAGCCGGGGCGCATGCACGCCAGCTTATCGCGGTTCGACGAACCGCCGCCCGATCAACCCTTCTTGGTGTCCCTGGCGGGAGCGCTCGGCGCTGGCGCGGGGGCCGTGGACTTCTTCTCACCAGCGGGCGCGGCATCGCCCGCCGGGGCGGACTTCTTCTTCAGCTTCAGGAAGTAGTCCTTGATCGCGTCGTGGTACTCGCGCGGGATCTGCTTGGTCTCGATTGCCTCGGAGGCGGTGGTCTCGCCGGCCTCGACCGCGCTCTCGAACTGCTGGACTGCCTCGCCCTTGATCTGGTCGCCCTGCACCAGCGTGCTGCCGATGATCGGCCCGCCCTGGTCCTTGCTGGATGACTTTTCCTTCTTGAGGTTGAACGCCGCCTCCTGCTTCTGGCGTTCGCCGGCGCCCTGCTGGGGCTGATTGGTGTAGCTGCCCGGACCCGGGCTGATGGAATCGTTCGGCGAACTGCATGAGCCGGGCTTGTTGCACTGGCCCAGCTTGTCGATCTGCATCGCGATCTGCGATTGCGCCGCCTGCATCTCGCTCACCTGCTGCTCGGCCATCTCGAGCTCGGAAAGCTGCTCGCCGAGTTGCTCGCCCGCGCTCGCGCCGTCCTTGCCTTGCTCCATCGCGGCGGCCATGCCGGCGCACGCGCCGCCCATCTTCTGGCAGTTCTGGCCCGCCTGCTTGCACGCGGAAGCGGCCTTTGAGAGCGCCTGCTTCTGCTCAGGGGAAAGATTCTGCGCCTGTTCCAGCGCCTTTTTCAGTGCTTCGGGGTTCTTCGCGAGCTTGGGGTCGAGCCCGGCTTCGGAAAGCTGCTTCTCGAGCTGCTTCTGGTCCTGGGCGAGCTGCGCGAGCTTGTTCGCCAGCTCCTTCATCTGCTCGGCGGCCTTCTTCCGCTCCTCCTCCGCCATCTTGCCCGACTCGATCTTCTTCTGGAGCTCATCGAGCGCCTGCTTCGCCGCGTCGAAGTTCCCCGACTGCAGCGCCTGTGTGAGGGACGCGAGCGGGCCCGTCGGCTGCGAATCGATGTCGCGCAGTTTGTCCTTCATCGCCTGCATCGCGTCCGACTGGCCGGCCTTCGAGAGATCCGCGAGCCGGTCCTGCGCCGCCGTGAGCTTCTTCATCGCCTCACGCCGGATTTCGTCGGGCGTCGTGGGCTTCTGCGCATGGGCATCTTTCTCGCCACCCAGCTCATCCGGGTCGGCGCCGACCTTCGAGAGCGTCTTGGCGAGCTCTTCCTCGATCGCCGCGACGTCCTTCTTCGCCACCTCGACCGCGGCCTTCTGCTCTTCCGCCGCCTTCGCCTTCGCGCCGTTGCCGAGCAGATCCATCGAAGGAAGCAGGCCCGTCAGGAAAAACACCGCGACCGCCGCGAACGGAACCGGCCAGAGCCTCGGCGGCTTGATGGGCACAGCCTGCCGGACGCGTACGCCACCGGCGATCCGGCGTGCATGCTCGACCGCCGCGACGCTCCAGGGGTCGGACTCGCGCTCGACGGCGAGCGCCGTGCTGAGTGATTCCTTCAACCCAGCGCCCTCATCGACGATCCGCGCCACCGCCATCGGAGGCCGGCGAGTGATCAAGGTCCACGCCGCCGCCGCGACCGCCGCCGCGATCACCGACCACATCCAGGCATTCGCCCAATCAAACGTCAGCGCGAACAATCGCGAGGCGATCATCGCCGCGATCATCACGCCGCACGTGAGCGACAGGGTGACGACCAACAGCCGGACGAACTGGCCGAAGTGGTACCGGAACGAGGCTCGCCGCAGGACCCGATGAACGCCGTCCATCCATCACCTCTGAGCGTTCTACCCCTCGCGGCGGATACGGATTCAGGCTTTGACGGTTTCGAGCTCGCGCCCGAACGCCTCGTCAAAATCAAAAACCCCGGCGAAATCGTCGGGGCTGTCGTCGTCGGACTTTCTCATCACGCCACAGTCAACAAGGATGAAGACGATTCGTCCAAAGTCCTCGGTGCGGCGGATCGACCACGAGTTGAGGACCGTTCGTGCAAGCAGGCCGTACTGGTGGATCGCGAAATCGCGAAGGCCCATGCAGAGCTGCTTACCGGAAACATGACGGGGCGCCATTTCGCTCGCGTTGGTATAGAGCTTCTCGACCGTGTGACGGAGACCTTCCTGAACGAAGCAGAATGCTTCAGGTGGGTACCCCGCGGCCTTTTGCCGCACACGATCCCACACCGCATCGCCGCATGAGCAAGTCACTGATTGAACCCCTCCACGCGCCGGGCGCCAGACGAGCGCCCGTGGAAAGTGGCAGAATCGTACCCCGTTCCCGACGCCGGGCAAGCGGAGCACCTGGAAGAAACGGCACGATTCTTACCGCCCCCCTATCGGCTGACGTGCGGGTTCCCCTCAAGCAGAAACCGCAGGGGCTTCCGGACCCACTCGCCCGCGTACCCGATGCCGATTCGGGGTGTCGCGACGATGCGCTCCGCGGGACGGACTTCATGCGGCCCCTCCACGAACAAGTGCTTCGACCGGGTCATGTCGATCATGTTTTCATTGCGGCTCAGTCTCAGTGCCTGGCACAGCCGTGCGGGGCCCGAACCGATCAGGCGGTCGGCAATTTGGGCGGTCTGGCGCTTCTTGCTCGCGCCCCGCCGCAGCCGGCGCATGACTTCGATCCCCTCCGTCGGCTCGATTCCCCGCAAGAGAACGGCAACAGGCTCATCCACCTCGCCACAGACAATATTGAAGCAGTGGTGCATTCCGTACGTGAAGTAGATGTAGGACGTGCCCGGCTTGCCGTACATGGGCTCATTCCGGGGCGTCCGGCGACCGCCATAACTGTGAGCGGCACGATCTTCGACGCCCAGGTAGGCCTCGGTTTCAACGATGCGCCCGGCGAGTCGTGTGCCGTCATCCAGTACGCGCACCAGCGTTGTTCCGAGGAGCGCCTTGGCAAGCTCTACGGATGGACGAGCGTAATCTTCCCGCTTCCAACGTCGCGCCCGCCTCACGTCCTGACCTCCACAACCACAGGCGGCCATGCCAACGGATCGGGAGCGATCAGTTCCGGCACGGCGGAAGACCGCATGACCGCTCGGAGCGGCGACTCGGACGGCTCGATACCCCCCACTTCCACCGCGATCAGCCCCGCAAGCGGCCGGGCCGCGCGCACCGGCGGCACGAGTGAAAACATCAACTCGTCGAGGCCAAGGGCTTTCGCCCCGTTGATCGTCGCAAGCCGGAGCAGCAGCGCATCATCGCCTTCGCCCGTGCGGGACAAGAGGCGCAGATCATCCAACGTCGAGATGCGATCCGTCTCGTCCGGCGGCAGATTGATGATCGAATCCGTCCCCACGGCCACATTGATGCCCGCCTTGACCATTTCACGCCACCGGTGCGGGCCCACCTTCTCGAGGTGGCCGAAGTAGCGATGCCCGCGCGGGCACCACGCCACCGATGTTTTCGTCGTCGCCAGGAACTCGATTTCTTCATCGCTCGCGACATTGACATGGGCGGCGAGAATCGGCGCCGCCGCGAGCGGTTCGCGGAGTTGGCGGATCGGCCGCTCGCCATGACCGAAGTGCCGGCGCACGACGTCGTCGCCGACCCCGATCATCTGGAGCAGCTCGCGCAGCATCCCGGTGCCGCGCTCGATGAACTCGATCTCATCGACCGACTCGGACAGGTGCGTCGCGACCGGTGCACCGGTTTCCCGCTCCAGTGCCACCGCGGCATTGAACACATCGATTCCCGCCGAGTACGGCGCGTGCGGCTGAAGCCCCATCCGAACTCGCTCGTGCGCGACGGTCGCGCCGCCCCTCGCCAGCGAGGTCATCTGGTCGATTGCCTCCGCCTGCCTCGGCCCCAGCCCGAAATACTCGACGAACGACACACCCATCATCGGCGAGTCACGCAGCGCTTCGACGGGCTCGATGTGCCCCGTTCCCGCAATGTCCCCCACCGCGATCACCCCGCCGCGGAGGCTCTTCTGAATGCCGTGCTCCGTCGCCCGACGAATCCCCGCCTCGTCCGTCGCCCGCGACCGCAGCACCATCTGAAGCCACCCGGGGAACCCGCGCTCCCGCTCGTACTCCCGCGGCCCGACATCGGTCAGGTCAAGATGCGCGTGCGCGTTGACCAAGGCGGGAAGAAGCACGCTCCGCCCGACGTCAACTCGGCCCGCCCCCACCGCCCCCGGATGCCGCTCGACTTCCTCCACCCGGCCCGACGCCAGCAGTTGCACCCGGCCCTCGCCGTCGTCCTCGATCAGAACCGCCCCCGGACGGGCTTCGAAGCCGGTCCCGTCCGCGACCCCGAGAGCCCGAAAGATCGTCCACCTAGGTTGCATTCGCCCCGCCTGCTTGGCCGATAATGACGGCATCCCGTCCACGCCGGACGGGCTTTACGGTATTGTTATCCGAAGCGGAACCGCCCGTGGCGGACCGCCAGAACTCCGAATACCCCCCACCCCCCTCCGAGGATCCGATCATGACCAAGTTCCGTCTTTGTTTCGTCGCGTTGGCTCTCGCCGGGTTCGGCTTGGGGGGAGGCGGCTGCGTCGACCAGTCCCGTTATGACCGCCTCAGGGAAGCCGAGCAGACCCAGAAGGCCCGCAACGAGTCGCTCGTTCAGGATAAGCAGGGTCTCGACGCCCTCGTCGATCGCAAGCAGGCCCGCATCAACGAGCTCGAAGCCGAGGTCACCGCGCTCCGCAACATCAACGCCGGCCTCACGGGCGACATCGATTCCGTCCGCGCCGCCCAGGCCTCGCTCGCCGAGCGTCTCAAGGGCGTGAACCTCGCGATGCTCGATCCGGCCACCGACTCCGCCCTCCGTGAGCTCGCCCGCCAGTACCCAGACGTCATCATGTACGACTCCGCTCGCGGCATGGTCCGCTTCATGGCCGACCTGACCTTCAAGTCCGGCTCCGCCGACCTGAACGAGAAGGCCAACCAGGCTCTCCAGAAACTCGCGACGATCGTCTCCAACTCCAGCGGCGGCTATGACCTCCGTGTTGTCGGCCATACCGACAGCCAGCCGCTTTCCAGCAGCCGTGGCAAGTGGGGAACCAACCGCGGCTTGTCTTCCGCCCGTGCCATTTCTGTCGAACAGGCGCTCTCGCACTTCGGCGTGAATGCTTCCCGAGTCGAAGTCGTCGCCTGGGGCGAGTACCGCCCGGCCGTCGCCAACTCGGGTAACGGCAATACGCCCGCGAACCGTCGCGTGGAAATCCTCTTCGTCCCCTCGAGCGGCTCGGGGCCCTCCGACACGATGCCGGCAATGTCCAGCCCGCCGCCCTCGTCTCCCTCGCGTCGCGATGAGATGCCGTTGAAGTAACCCTCAAGTTCAGACGAACCGAACGATCCAAGCCCGGCCAGTGCCGGGTTTTTTTCTTGTCATTCGAGTTGCCGAACGTCCGGGGAGCACTCGGTAGATTGACCACATGAAATGGATCACCGCTGCACTTGCCTTCATCGTCGTCTTCGCATGCTGCTTCGTCCTCGGCGGTTGGTTCCTCATGCCCCTCCTGCCCCCGGTGCCGACGCACCCGGTCTCCGCAATGGAGTTGGAGTTCTGGATCGACAACTGGGCCGGCGCGCTCCTCGGGCTGGTGCTGGGCGCCCTTTCCGCGCGATCCACCCTGCGACGACATGTTCGTCGCGCCAAGGACTGACAGGCCGTCGGCTAAGCTATTGGGGTGTTCATTGCCACGGTTGCCAGGTTCGGAGCCGAAGTTGCCCGGCGCATCGCCGAGTTCGGCGTCTTCGCGCGCTTCAGCGCCGCGACCGTACGGGCTCTGATCAAGGGCACCGGTAGCTGGGCCCGCTGGCCCCGCATCGCCCCCCAGCTCTACCTCATCGGCACACGCTCCGTCCCCGTCCTTGCCCTCATCGGCGCCTTCATCGGCGCCATCCTCGCAATCGAAGGCTACGTCCAGTTCCGTTCACTCGGCCAGGAGCACCGCCTCGGCGGCGCGATCAGCGTCTCCGTCGTCAAGCAGATCGGGCCCGTCCTCGCCGCGGTGA
>DASZQL010000113.1:0-4473 GCA_035549675.1 Phycisphaerales bacterium
GTTGAGAACGCCGCGACCACGACCGCCCAGAAGTCCGGCTGCTGCAAGGCCGGCGCGAAGGTCGAAAACGCCGCCACCACGACCGAAGGCAAGGCGACTTGCTCGCAGGCGAAGGCCGCGTGCTGCAAGAACGGCGCGAAGGTCGAGAATGCCGCGACGACCACCGATGGCAAGGCCGCGGGTTGCTGCAAGGCCGGCGCGAAGGTTGAGAACGCCGCCGCGACGACCGAAGGCAAGACCTGCTCCGAGACGAAGGCCGCCGGTTGCTGCAAGGGCGAGGCGAAGGTCATGAATGCCTCCTCCGTCACCGACTGGAAGACGACCTCGACCCCGAAGTCCGGCTGCTGCACGAAGGCGTGCGCCGCCAAGGTCGAGACCGCCGCGACCACGACCGAGACCAAGGCCGACGCGGGCTGCTGCAAGGGCAGCGGCGAGCGCGCCGACGGCAAGGCCTGCTGCGGCACCTGCTGCAAGGACGGCGCCAAGAACTGGACTGTCCCGTACAGCTCCAAGCTCTGATCGATCGCCCGATTCAGATCGAACGATGAAACCAAGCCGCCCCGCCGATCACGGTGGGGCGGTTTTTCTTTCGGCCCACGAGGCGCGACTTTGGTCGACGAGACGCGAAGTGCGAGTGAGCGTGCGGTCTGATTTCCCTCCCCCGATTCCGATCGGGGAAGGTGCCAGGGGGGCGCCAAGCGTGACGGAGGAGGATTCCATAAGTGACGAGGCGCAAGCAAGCTCGCCACGCGATTACGCGCGTCGAAGATGACACGCTCCCTCACGGTCGCGTCTCGCGCCTGAAAACAAACAACGGGTGTCGCGACACGCTACCCGAGGACGAGCATGCCCGCGAGGCGGAACAACGTCTCCCGAGCCCGACTTACCGCTCCCGAGCGCTCAACCCCGTCAGCGTGAACAGCCGGTTCTGGTTCAGCACCGGGATCCCCGTTTGCGTCGCCGTGCGGAAGTTGTCGTCGTACTTCTGCGACGCCTGCTTGAGGTTCACGAACCGCGTGATCAGCTCGATCGGGTCATCCGGGCGCGGCTGCGGGGGGAGGATCGGCTTCGTGCCGAGCACGAGGAAGTCCGTTTCGCCGTTGATATCGTCCGCGACCTTGCCGCCCCAACTGCTGATGAGGCTCTTGATCTGGTCCGTCTCCTGCGGCGTGGTCAGCCCATCACCATCCAGATCGAAGTTCCCGTAGACGGTGAACGTGTACACCTTCCGGGGGTCGTACACCGCGTTCGCGAGCACGTCGCCATCGAGGATCGGGTTGCCCTTCCGCTCACGGAGGATCCGGCAGAGCGAGGTGGTCTCGTCCACGCGGATCACCTCGATCGTCGCCTTGCCCGGCGGGTACTCGCCCTTCTCATCTTCGCGGATCGAAGCGCCCGCGTCGTACACCTCGAAGGTGAGTCCGACGACCAGCCGGTTCCGCTTGCCGAGATCCACGTACACCTGCCTCGCATTGACGTTCACGCCGACAATTCGCCCGTCGATGAGCGTCGCCTCGTCGGCGGGTCGGAGCGTTTCCTTCGTCCGCTCGCCGCGGAGCGTGCGGATCTGGTCCTTGAGGATCAGGCTGTCCGCTTCCATCTTGTCGAGCTGCGATTGGAGCGAGGAAATCGTCGTCTCAGACTCCGACTTCACCCGCGTCACTTCGCCGGTCATGAACGACTTCGTGTCCTCGACGCCCGAGCGGTACCGTTCGAGCTCGGTCTTGTACGCCGTCAGCTCGCCGCTGAGCTTGTCGATCGTCCGCTGGTTCTCCTGCTTGACGGCCTCCTGGCGCTGGACGGCCGCGAGCAGCTGGGCCTGCGCCTCGTCCCGCGCGGCGTTCGACCGCTCGAGATTCGTCTTCAGCGTCTCCATCTCCCCCGCCCGATCCGCGATGACCCGCAGGAGCGCCGGCGCATCCGCCCCGACCGCCTGCGTGATCTTGCCCTTGAGGCCCTCCGACGTCTCGCGCGGGTTGCCCGTGATCGCCTTCATCGACTCCTGGAGCGACGTGTCGAGGTACCGCACCACGCCCACCCGCGATCCGGCGAGCCGCTTGAGCTCTTCCCACCGGTCGCCCTGCTCATCCGCCCGCACGGCGACGGCGAGGTCGTTCTTCGCGGCGTTCAGATCCGTTGTCAGACGCTGGACGCGGGCGAAAAAGACGATCGCCAGCACGAACAATGCGAGCGACAGAACGCCGAAAATCGCCAGGGTGACCATGATGCCGACGCTGGCGCTGGTTCTTGCGG
The DNA here is from genome assembly GCA_035549675.1 of Phycisphaerales bacterium. GTDB lineage: Bacteria > Planctomycetota > Phycisphaerae > Phycisphaerales > UBA1924 > DASZQL01. The sequence goes on from DASZQL010000113.1 coordinate 2,254, forward strand.
CCATGACAGATGCTCCCGGAAAATAACCGGCGGACGGGGCGGAACGGGCGGCAAGGGGACATACGACGCCCACGCCGCGGAGGATTCCTCAAGGCGACCGACCGAAACGGGGAAGTCACCAGAGGGGGCGGCAGTGTCCCGGAAGGACGGAAGGGGGTCAAGCCGCGCCGCGCGAAGGCCAACAACCGAGGCGATTTTCGAGTTTCTTCCCCTTCCCATCGGGGGAGGTTTCACGCAAAGCGTGACGGAGGGGCTAGCTTCCCCGTGCCACTGCAGGCGTCAGGCTTTGCTGTGTGACTGCAGTGCAATCACCCCACCCGAGCAATCAGCAGCGTCTGATCATCCACTTGGGGCCCGTGCGCCCTCGCCCGCTCGATCACCATCCGGTGGATCTCGTCGAGGGGCCGCTCCGCATTCAGCCGCACGATCTCCATGATCGGCTTCGACCCCATCATCCGCCCCTCGGCGTTCATCACCTCGGTCAGCCCGTCCGTGAAGATCACGAACAGGTCGCCGCGCCCGGCGGTCGTCGACGAAGAAACAAACGATTCGTCCGGCATGATCCCCAGCGGCACCGCCTCATTCGGGAGCTGCCGAAGCTCTTTGGTCGTCGCGGAGTAGTGCAGGATCGGGTGATGCCCCGCGAGGGCATATTCGACACGCACGGCCCCTTCTCCGTCTTCGCCGCGCTGGAATCGGAGGCACGCGAATGTCGCGAACATGTCCGATTGCGTGAGCTGTTCCAGCACCGCGTTCAAATCGGCGAGCAATGAATCCAGCGTCGCCACCGTGCGCACGCGCATCCGGATCGCCGATTTCACCATCGACATCACCACCCCAGCGCCCACGCCGTGCCCCGACACGTCCGCGAGATACAAGTCCGTCCGCCCCTCCGCGGAAACGATGTCGATCAGGTCGCCCCCCATCTCGCTCGACGGCTCCGACCGACCGAACACTTCGATCTGCGGCGTGCTCAGCCGGATATCCGGCACGATCGTCTCGTGAATCCGCCGCGCCACGTCGAGCTCGGTCTTCCAACGCGTGCTCGTCGCCTCTTGGCGGCGTACGAAGCTGATGATGAACACGTACCCCGCGACGATGCACGCCAGCGCGAGGAGCGCCAGCAGCGCCTGGTTCGCCGTCCGCGGCACATCCGGCGCCAGCGCCATCGGCACGCCCATTTTGTAAAGCGCCCGGTTCAGGAGCGCCGGGATGAAAAACTGACCGACGACCGTGCACCCGAGCAGCACCCATTTGCGAAACACAAACGACGCCGCCCACAGCACCGCGATCACGCCGCTGATGACCGCGTTGACCAGCCCCGCGATCCAGTTGCCGGGCGGGTCGGTCACCATCACCATCAGGAACCCGATCGGCGCGAACGAAAAAAACGAGCCCGAGAGCAGCAGCAGATTCGACCGCATCGACCGGGTCGGGTGCTTCGGCGCGACGGGCTTTGGGGCGGGAGAGTCCATGGCGGTGATACGAACGAAGGAAGGGCTCGGAGAGCCGAAAGGATCAGCGAGCGGGCTCGGTTTGTTCGGTACTCTAACCGTCCGCTTCCGATTGTCCGCTCAATCAGAGGACCAGCCGTGCGTCAAGAGACTTGGCGGCTTGCCCACTGACGGCGAGAAGGAAGCGGTCGAAAGGGATCCGGCCGATGCCATCACCGCTTTCGGCCGGTGTAAGCATGGTTCGATTCGTACTGACCAAGAAACAGCGGCCTTGGAAAGATGGATACCGCTGAGATAACGCTCTTAGCCCGTCGAGGTTGTGACGCGCCGAGGCGGTGATTTCGAAGGCCATGGGGAGGGCCGGGTGGTCGTAGATCAGGTCGACCTCTCGCGGGCCGTCCTTCCAATGGAAAAGCCGGATGCCTGTCTGAAGACCCAGGGCATGAAGGTGCGCCGCGGCCGCGTTCTCCAACAAAACACCCATCTCGGCCTGATCCTGCGTCGGCGCGATCCCCCGGAAGAGCGCCGCGTTGCGCAAAGCGCCATCCACAAAGTAGACCTTCCGTCCGCGGCGCTGGACCGATTCCTCGCTCTTCGAATAGTTCGGCAGAAGAAAAATAAGAAACGCCCTCTGCAGATACTCGAGATACTGATGGACCGTCGGGGATGTCAGGCCGAGATCGGTCGCTATCGAGTTGATCGAAACGATCCCCCCGATCTGTCCGGCAAGGATATACAGCAGCCGTTCCAGCTTGATGGGTTCGTT
>DASZQL010000114.1:0-8683 GCA_035549675.1 Phycisphaerales bacterium
ACGCTGCTGGCGGCGACGGGGCTCGATCTCGTGAAGAACCTCAAGGAATCACACGAGACGGGCGCGCCGAACATGTTCCAGCAGATCGGGACCGTGCCTGCGGTGGTCGGGCTTGCGGTCGCGGCGGTGTCGGCGGCGCTGGCGGTGAAGTGGCTGGTCGGGTTTTTGAACAAACACGGGTTGACGCCGTTTGGCGTGTACCGGTTGATTATTGCGGCGGTGCTGGGGGTGTTGATCTGGAAGGGGTTGGTGGCGGTGGGGTGATCTTTCGCCCGAAGGGGTGAAGAAGAAGAAGAAGAAGAAGAAGAAGAAGAAGAAGAAGAAGAAGAAGAAGAGATTGAATGGCGCTTTCGAGGGGCTTGCCGCTATGCGGCGGCGCCCCTCGCAACGGTCGTCCGCCCTCCGGGCGGAAGAGTAAGACAAGAACAATAAAGGCCGCTCACCGGAGGCAGCCGCGGGGCGCGGCGTGCCCCCGGCAACGATCGAGCGCCCTCCGGGCGAGGAAGAGGAAGAACAAGAAGACGAAGACGCGATGCCTTCACTGGCTTGCGGCGATGCTGCTTGCTCGCCCGACGACGAATCAGTGGCAGACAGAGTCTGTCAGCGCAGGACACGCTCAAAGCGCGTGTCGCGGCACCCGGCGCGAATAAGAGCGATTGCCGCGACTATTACGGGCGCGCTTCACGGGCGTATTCGCGGCCGGCCCATTGGGTGGCGCGGCCTTGGTTGAGGTCGCGGCCGGCGCGGTGGAGGAGGCGCGAGGTGATGAAGGCGCCGAGGGGGTACGCGGCGATCCAGAGTGGCGGGACGCGCTGGGCGCGGTAGGCGCGGCCGAGGGCGAGCCAGGTCAGCGCGGTTGCGACGAGGCCGGTGGCGAGGAGCCAGGCGCCGAGGGGTTTGTCGCCGAGGATGAGGGTGACGATGCCGGCGAGGAAGGCGATGGGGCCGGCGCAGGAGAGGGCAACGCCGGTGAGGAGGAGGCGGCGCGCGGATTGGATGAGGCGCGCGGGGCGGCGCTGAGCGGCTTCGGTGTAGATGCGCATCCAGCCGCGCTGGAAGGCATCCCAGGTGCGGTACATGCGGCAGGTGAGCAGGCCGGCGGCCATGAAGACGCCCCACTTCAGGCCGGTTTTCTTCCACATCATCCAGCGGGCGAGGGCGATGTCTTCGAGGAGTTCGTTTTTGACGAGCTCGTGGCCGCCGAGCGAGTCGTAGGCGGTGCGTTTCCACAGCATGAACTGGCCGTTGGCGAAGGGACGGGGCTTGTCGGCGCGGTTGACGACGTCGAGGGGGAACTGGCGGACGAGCTCGAAGCCCGCGGCGGGCTGGACGATGAACTCGAACCAGTGGTCGCGCGTGAGGGTGCTGAGCAGGCTCAGCATGTCAACGTTGCGGTCGTCCATGAGGGCGACGGCGGCGCGGATGCACGAGGGGTCGAAGATGGTGTCGGCGTCGGCGAAGAGGAGGCGATCGGCGTGCTGGGCGTTGCGGGAGTCTTTGACGCCGCGGTGGATGGCGTGGACTTTCCCGGCCCAATCGGGGGGGCACTCGCGGACGATGACGATCTCGAAGCGGTCCTGCTGGTCGGCGGGGAGCTCGGCGATGACGGCGCGGACGATGGATTCGGTGCGGTCGGTGCAGCGGTCGAGGGCGAAGACGGCGCGGAAGCCACCGGGGTATTGCTGCGAAGTGACGGAACGGACGTGGGCTTCGATGACGTCCTGCTCGTTGTGGGCGGGGACGACGAGGGTGACGGAGGGCCAAGCGGTTCGCGCGGGACACGCCCCGGGCGGCGTATCCCGGCACCCGCCGTCGAGAGAAGAGGCGCGCTGATCGGCGAGTTTCAATCCGTCGCGGAGCGTGGGGAGTGTGCGGCGGGCGTTTTCGAGACGGATGAGGACGATGGCGTAGTACGTCGCGCCCGCGGCGGCGAGGGCGATGAGGATGAAGAGCGGGATGGCGATGACCAAGGGCGTCAAGCGGCGGACAGCCTACGGGCGGCGCGGATTGTGAATCGGAGCGCTCAGTCGTTGGGGTTCCGCATGAGTTTCTTGAGGAACGGCGAGAGCCCGAGAATGATGAGGCCGGCGCCGATGCTGAGGACGACAAAGAGCATGAAGTAGTCGGCGCGGCCGCCGAAGTGGATGATGCCGGCCCAGGGCATCTTGATCTCGCCGCTCTCGACCTTCTGGACCTGGCTGGCGATGAGCCCGCCGCCGAGGTTGGCGACGAACGACGAGATGAACCAGATGCCCATGAGCAGCGAAACGTACTTCGCGGGGGCGGCCTTGGTCACGTAGGAGAGGCCTGTCGGGGAGAGGCAGAGCTCGCCGAGCGTATGGATGAAGTAGAGGGACGTGAGCCACATCATGCTCACCAGCACGCCGTTGTCAGCGTTGAGCTTGGCGGCGAAGACCATGGGGATATAGCCGAGGCCGACGAGGAGGAGTCCCAGGGCGATCTTGACGGGCTGGCTGGGGTTGTGTCGGCCGAGCGCGCCCCAGAGCCAGGTGAAGATGGGCGCGAGGAGGATGATGAACGCGGCATTGAATGATTGGAACCAGGTCGAGGGCATCTTGTCGCCCCATCCGGGCACATAGGGGAGCTCGGTGCTCTTGTCGGCGAAGACGTTGAGCGTGCTCCCCGCCTGCTCGAACGCGATCCAGAAGAAGATGTTGAAGGTCATGAAGATAAAGATGGTGGCCGTGGGGCCGCGGTCGCCGCGCTTCTGGATGGCAATGAACCAGATGATGGCGCCGAGGATGAGCGCGCTCAGCACGATCGGGACCAGAACACCGGTGTACTTGATGAAGTCACCGATGGCGGTGCTGGTCGAGGCGATGGTTCCGGTGTGGTAGAGCCATCCCACGAGCGCCGAGAGGCCCAGCGAGACGAGCAGGAGTGGAAGGAGGTAGTTGGGCTTTCCGGCGGGTGGGTCGCCGATGTTCTTGAGGAACAGCGGCCGGCCGATGAAGTACATCACAAGACCGGCGATCATGCCGACGGCGGCGGAGCCGAAGCCCCAGTGCCAGCCGAGCTTCTGGCCGAGCGTGCCGCAGACCAGGGCGCAGAGGAACGCGCCGAGGTTGATGCCCATGTAGAAGATGGAGAAGCCGCCGTCGCGCTTGGGGTCGCCGGGGCGATAGAGCTGACCGACCATGGTGGAGACGCAGGGCTTGAAGTAGCCGGTGCCGATGATGATGGTGGCGAGGCCGAAGATGAAGACGCTCATGCCGAGCGCGTTGTGGGCCATCTCGCCGATGCCGCTGATGGCGAGCGAGATGTGGCCGAGCGCGATGAGCACGCCGCCGAGGACCATGGAGCGGTGGGTGCCGAGGAGCTTGTCGGCGATGAAACCGCCGGCGACGGGGAGCAGGTAGGCGAGGCCGGTATACACGCCGTAGAGGGCGTTGGCGCTGCCTTCCTCCCAACCTCGTCCGGGGTTGATGATGCCGTCGTTGGTCTGGTGGTCACGGGCGGCGTTCTCGATGAGGTAGAGGACAAGGAGGGCGCGCATGCCGTAGTAGCTGAAGCGTTCCCACATCTCGACGAAGAAGAGAAGGAAGAGGCCGCGCGGGTGGCCGAGGAGCGTGGGCCCATCGGGCATCTGGAAATCCGACGGCGGGATGTTGTGGTCGGGGTCGGACACTTCGAGAGTGCGGTACGACGCCATCGGAGTCTCCTCGTCCCGGGGCGGTCGCCGCGGGGGGATGGGGGCCGTCGTGGCCCTGTGGCCCGATTGTAATGGACTCGTGAAGCGGCGCTGCGTTCGGGGCCACGATTGGCTGTTTTTCACGGGTGGGGTCGGACCTCACGGGTGCGGCGCGATCGGGGCGGGTGAAATTTCGACGCAAAATGCGACGCGCAGTTGGGGCCATGCTGGGTCGTGTCTTAGACTGGTGGTGGTGAGGGTCGCCGCGTCCTGCGGCAAAGAAGATGGAGGGAACACGTTATGAAGACTTCTGTCTTATTCGTCGGTGTCGCGGCCTGCGCCGTCTTGTCAGGCCAGGCGATGGCGCGCGAGGGGACCCCCTTCTCGATTTCACGGACGACAGGCGCCGGCGGGGGCGGCTTGCCCGGAGGGAGCACGGGCTCGAACTCGACCCAGGGCGTATGGACCGATCAACAGTTCCGGTACAGCACGACCTGGGATCCGCCGGGTCGAACGCCCGATTCAGGCGCCTTCGAGGGTGGCGCCGGCTATGCAACTCAGAACTCGTCGATCAGCGACGGGGCGTTCGGCGGTGAGTTCTTCGCCAAGGCATGGGACGGCATCCAGGGACTCGGCGGGAGCGGCTCCTCAAGAATGATGCTTTCGTTCCTGCTCGACGCTCCGCAGCCAGTTGAGATCAGCGGGTCGTGGCTGGTGCACTACAACCGTGGCGTGATCCCAACGGGGTACCTTCAGTTGAGCGGTCCGAGCGGCGTTGTTTATTTAGCCGGTTCGTCAACAAGCAATCCGATGATCATGGCCGGGACGATCTCGTTCTCCGGCATGCTCCCGGCGGGCACGTACACCTTGGATGTGCAAACCTCGACGAGCTATAGCGACTCGACCGGATTCTATTTCCCGGCCAAGGATTCGCGGGTGACCTTTGCCATGACCGTTCCTGCTCCGGGACCGGGAGTCGGGCTTGGGTTCGTGGGCATGGGACTGACGGCCCGTCGGCGCCGCGCGTAAGCCGGTTCCGAGACGAAAAAACACGCTCCCTGACGGTCGCGTCTCGCGCGCCGGTTTGTTGCCGGGCTTGAGTATGGAATCGCGAGAGCTGGTCAGCGCTCAAGGCGCGAACGCAGATTGTCCAGCACGTTCATGAAGTTGATGTACGAGTCGTAGGGGGAGTCGTAGGGGTTGAAGTACTTGTGCACGTCGCCGTCGGCGAAGTACTTGGTGCACATGTAGTAGAAGTGGTCGCTCGTGGTCAGCTTGCGCCAATCGTTGAGGAGGTGGCGGGCCTCGGCGATGCGGTGCTCATCGCCCGATTTCATGACGTCGGCGAGCTTGTCCTTGATGGGCTTCTCGATCTTGTAGGTTTCCTGGAGCGCGTTGGCCTGCATCGCGTTGCCGAGCCAGGCGGAGAGGTCGCGCTCGGTGTCGGCCCATGAGATGGTCTGGGGAACGTCGTAGACGCCCACGGGCGGGAAGTTTTCCAGGGCTTCGCTGGGCGTGTTGAAGTGGTTCTGGCCGTGTTTGACGTCGAAGATGGCCTCGGGGAGCTTGCGGAGGAAGTCGAAGATGCCGGTGTCGGCCCACTGGTGCTCGCCGAAAGTTTCGTAGTCCATGAAGAGGTTGCAGAGGTAACCGTCGCCGTTGATCTGGTGGACCCACTTGGCGAACTTCTCGGCGCTGAGGGGCCACTCGGCCCAGGCGCGGTTGGAGAAGCGGAAGGCGATGTCGTCCGAGAGGCGGTAGTTTTTGAGGAGGGTGGCGAAGGGGCGGCCGGCGATGAGGCCGTCGCTGGTCGTGGGGGGCTTGTAAACGTAGGTGGGCTTGCGATAGCCGAGGATGCGGTCGACGCCCTCGCAGAGGATGCCGAGGAAGCGGGGCGAGCCGTCGGGCTTTTTGAGAGAGTTGACGTAGGCGGCGACGTCGTTGTTGTAGATCAGCTCGGTGTTGCGGAAGACGGTCGGGGTGTAGCCGAAGAGCTCCTTGATACGGGCGGTGTGGAGCTCGACCTGGTCCTTGAACTCGTCGCGGGAGTAGAGGAAGGAGAGGGAGTGGTGGTACGTCTCGCCCACGAACTCGCAGCAGCCCGTGTCGGCGAGGGCTTTGAAGAGGTCGATGACATCGGGCGCCCACGCGGCGAGCTGGTCGAGGAGGACGCCGGTGATGGCGTAGCTGACGCGGAAGTTGCCCTTGTGCTTGCGGACGAGCTCGAGGATCAGCGAGGTCGTCGGGCGGTAGCACTTGTCGGCGACTTTGAGGCAGATCTCGCGGTTCTTGGCGTCTTCGAAATAGAAGGGGTCGGAATCGAAGACGGAATACCGGCGGAGGCGGTAGGGCTGGTGGACCTGGAAGTAGAAGACGACGCTCGCCATGGGGAAGGCAAGGGTAACAGGCGGGAGAGGCATCGGGGACCGGGCATCGGGCATCAGGAAGAAGGCAGCCACAGATGGCCCAGATGGACACAGATGGGAGGAAGAGGCATCGGGCATCGGGCACTGGGCATTGGGAGGAAGATCTGAGGCGGATGGGCTGGTGGCATTTGACCGGCGTAGGGCAACGGGGGAGGCTGGATGGATGATCAATCCATTCACACGCGGGACGGGTGCGGCGATGGTGATGTGCAGCGCGCTGGCGATCACGGCGCTGGGGCTGGCGGGGTGCCGCACGTGGGACGACAAGTACGCGGCGGAGCGGGTGAAGTCGCGGCCGATGGGAGAGTTGTCGGAGAGCGCGGCCGGGGCGGGTGCGGCGGCGACGGCCGCGGCTGATCCGCGGGCGCTCACGATTCATCTCGCGGGTGGCGGCATCCAGGGAACGAGCATCGGGTGGAGCGAGCTGGTCGAGCGGGCGGCGGGGGCGGATGTGGTACTGATCGGCGAAACGCACGGGCAGCCCCTGGGGCTGGCGTTCGCGGCGGCGCTGTGGGAAGACGCGCTGAAGAGCGCGGGAGATTCGTCGAAGGCGGCGCTGAGCCTCGAGTTCTTTGAGCGCGATGAGCAGGCGGCGCTGGATGACTATGGCATGGGCATCACGGATGACGCCGCGTTCCGCAAGGCGGCGAACCGGAACGAGGGGAACTATCCCCCCGGGCACGCGGCGATGGTGGACGCGGCGAAGAGCGCCAAGCGACCGGTGATCGCGAGCAACGCGCCGAGGCGATACGTCAAGCTCGCGCGGACGGAGGGGTTCGAGCGGCTCTCGGCGCTATCGGAGGAGCAGAAGCGGCTCTTCGATCAGCCGGAATCGCTGACCGAGGGGCGGTACCGCGATGAGTTCATGAAGATGATGGGGGACATGGACGGGCATTCGGCGCCTTCGACCAAGACACCGGCGGCGAAGGAGCCGGCCCAGGACAAGAAGGCGGGCCCCGTGAAGGCGGGGACCCCATCCAAGAGCGATGGGCTGGTGCGGATGACGAACAAGGGAGCGCAGGCATCTGTTACGCCGGAAACTCGATCCGCGGCGATGCCCCCGACGGAACAGAAGGAGGGCGATTCGGCGGAGGCGGATGAGGCGGATCGTGTTGCGAATGAAGAAGCGGAGCGGGCGCGGCTGGAAGATGAGCAACGGGCGAAGGCGAAAGCCGCGGCGGCGGAGATGAAGGAAGGGTTCTTCCGGGCGCAGAACGTGTGGGACGCGACGATGGCGGATTCGATCGCGCGGGCGCTGGGGCGCGGGCTGCACCCGGTGTTCCACGTCGTCGGGCAGTTCCACGTGGATTACGACGGCGGGCTGGCGCAGCGGCTCCGCGCCATGAAGCCGGGCGCGAAGGTGCTGACGATCAGCGTGGTGAACGAGAGAAGCGCCTCGCTGCGCGAGGGCGACAAGGGGCGTGCGGACGTGGTGGTGTACGTGGGGGAATAAGGCGAACGGGTTTCGTCGGCCTCACGGACCTCGGCCGCCCGCGGCTCCGGCTGCGCCGGCCGCTCCGGCCACGCCGCCGATGATCATCAGGACGACGTAGGGAATGATCCACGCGAGACCCAGCCCGAAGCTGATCCAGTCCCACATGAGGGCTTTGCGGCTGTTGGCGTAGGCCTTGTTGTAGTTGCCGTTGGAGTTTTCCGACATCGCCATCGCCGAGTAGACGATGCCGACAATGCCGAAGGGCATGCAGCAGAGCAGCGTCACCACGATCGAGAACCAGAGGTAGGACGCGGGCGGTTCTGGCCTCTGGCCGAATGTGGCGTACGCGGCCTGGCCGGGTTGCACGGGCGGGGCGCCGGCGAGTGATGAGCCGCAGTTGGCGCAGAACGCCGCGCCGGGTGTCACGAGGGCGCCGCATTTGGGGCAGTTCATGGTGGTCTCCGATCATGGACCGAAGGCGAGAGCCCTTCCGGGCTAGCGAACGACGAGAATCGTGACCAACAACAGAGTGAAGAGTCCGCCGGCGATGGTGGCGAACCAGGCGCGGCCCTTGCCGAAGAGGCCGGGGCGGCGGTTGAGATGCACGAGGGCCCCGACGCCGAGGAGCAGCGCGAGCGGCGCGAGCATGATGGTGATCGAGAAGAGGCCCGCGTACCCCGCGGCGATCGCCCAGCCGGAGGTATTGACGGGCAGAAGGAACTTCATGTCCTTCTTCACGTCGTAAGCGGGCGCCGAGGGCGGGACCTCCCGGCCGCAGGATTCGCAGCTTCGGGAGGCCTCGGCGAGCTGAGTGCCGCACCAGGGACAAAACATTTGCGGATTCCCCAACGTTTCCCACAATGAACGACGTGAGCGACAGAATATCACATGAGAACGGCGGGACGGTGCGGGCGCGGCTGTATCATCGCGCGTTCGCGGCGGCGATACTCATGTTGATCGCGGGGGCGCTGGTCGCGATCGGATGGAACTCGGGGCGCGACGAGTCGGTGCTGCCGCCCTGCCCGACGCACGAATACCTCGGGTTCTATTGCCCGGGGTGCGGATCGACGCGCGGGATTGCGTGCCTGCTCCGTGGGGATCTGGCGGGCGCGTGGCGTTTCAATCCGGGGATGGTGGTCCTAGGCGCGCCGGCGCTGCTGGTCGGGGTGG
>DASZQL010000115.1:0-9389 GCA_035549675.1 Phycisphaerales bacterium
CGGATGCCCAGCAGCCGCTCAGCCCGCGGGGCAAGTGCGACGAGCGCGGGCAGCGCATCGGCAACGGAAGTCACCCTCGCCGCAGCCTCATCGCCCAGGCGGACCGCTCGCGCGATCGACCACTGCTCGCCGCCCGGCGGCTCGTGCTGCAGATCCCCCGCCACTTCCACCGCGAGTGCGACATCCTTGCACAGGTTCCACTCGCGCATCACCGCCGCCGACAGCTCGCCGCCCCCCGCGCCGAACTCGCTCGACTCCACATCACGCGCGATCAACTCCCCGTTCGCGCGGTCCAATGCAGCGCCCAGCTTGCTGGAGGGATCACCGCCGAGCGAGAGTGCGCCGAGCCGACCGACTTCGTAGAGAAATCCCGCCGTCGCCGCGGAGTCCGCCCGACCGTAATCCACCGCGTGCGCTGCCGTCCGCGCGACGACACCTCGAACGACCGACCGCCGGCGCACCGCCGACGAAACGCGATCGATACACCCATCGCGGCAGCGCCCGCCATCGATCCCCGAGAGCGTCATGATCTTCGCCGCGCGCAGGCCGATCATCCCGATCGCCTGACCCGCGTGCGTCACCGCTTCCGTCGCGCCGCACGCCGGGTCCGCCGCGTACCGCAGCGTCCGGGCTAGCAGGATCGGGTCCGACTCGACGCACACCACCAACTCATTGATCGAGTCCCCCGACCCCTGGCTCAGTTCCAGCAGGCGCTCGATCGCCCCGCGCGCAGCGCGCGACAACCCCTGCTCACCAATCAGCCTGACCGTCTCTTCGAGCCGCGGCATGTGGGCGCGCCCCGTTCGCTCGAGCCCCTCGGCCGCCCGCGCGAGCAACGGGTCGCGCGAACGCCATTCCAACCTTCCAATTCGCCACGCACCGGCGTCAACCGGAACGCCGATAATTTTCCGTATCAGCCTGTTTGGAATCGGCTTGGTGCCGCCCCAAGTCTTCACGGACCCGCCGTAACACCCTTCAATGGAACGTCCATTCGCGGTTACAAGGGCGGCCGAGTGGTCACCTCTGCCAATCGCTGCCGGATCGACGCCCCCAGCGGCTCGCGACCCGGGTCTTCCCGCAAATACGCCAACATCATGTCCCGGGTGGTGAAATCGACGTACCACAAGGCCACATGCTCCAAGTACATGGGCCCTTCCTTCCCCCCATAGAGCGTGTCTCCGATCAGCGGCAGTCCCAGCCCCGCCAGCATCACCCGGATCTGGTGAAGCCGCCCCGTCAGGAGCCGGATGAGCACGTGCGACTCGTTCGCATGCCCGGACGCCGGCTCGACTTCCAGAATCTCCAGGAACGACGGCTTGCCCCCCGAATGCACCAGCTTCGCTTTCTCAGGCGTCTCCTTGATATATGCCTTGTGCTTCCCGATGAGCCTCCCCCCTTCCGCCAGCATCTTCCGAGGCGGCGATGGGATCCGCGCCAGATAAAACTTCGCCCACATCCCCTCGCGGATCTGCTCACCGTAGAACGCCGCCGCCGCGCGCGACATCGCGACGATCATCGGCCCGCGCGTCACACGATCCAGCCGGTTCACAAGCTTGGGATCGGCATCTTCGGGCGCCGCGCGGCGCACCCGCGAGATAAGCGACTCCCGTCGCGGATCGCGCGTCAGGTCCGACGCCATTCCCGCCGGCTTCAGCACGACGATGTCGCTCGCCGACTGCGCGAGGATCTTCAGCCCGAGTTTCGCCTCATCGAAGGGCATTGGCGGAGTGTAGACATTGCTCCATTGTTCGCGGCCGCTTGTGCCCGCGTAGAAACCGGATCATCATGAACATCCTCGATGGCACCGCTCGCTCCGCCACTCCTGGTTCCCCGGCCCCACCGCATCGAACTCCGCGGCCAAGCGATCCCTTTCCCCTGCGCCATCGCATTCGATCCTTCCTTCAGCGCACATCCCGGCGCCGCCGAAACCGCCCGCCGAATCTTTGAATGGGCCGGTCTTGATCGCCTCCTCGCCCCGCGCGGCAAAGTCGGCAACATGCCCGTGTGCATCACCCCGCGCGCCGACTCTCCGAACCCCGAGTCCTACCACCTCTCCATCGATCCCACCGCCATCACCATCACCCCAGCATCGGCCGCCGCCCTCCGCCACGCGATCCACACCCTCGTCCAACTCCTCCGCCAATACCAATCTCCCGCCCAACTCCCAATCCTCACCATCCACGACACCCCCGCCGTCCCCATCCGCGGCGTGATGCTCGACATCTCCCGCGACAAAATCCTCACGATGGCCTCCCTCCGCGAAGCCATCGACCTCTTCGCCCACCTCAAGATCAACCACCTCCAGCTCTACACCGAGCACGCCTTCGCCTACACCGGTCACGAAGAAGTCTGGCGCGGCTGTGACCCCATCACACCCGCCGAGGCCCGCGAACTCGATACCTACGCACGCGAGCGCGGGATCGAACTCGCCGCGAACCAGAACACACTCGGCCACCTGCACCGCTGGCTCAATCACCCCCGCTACGCGCCGCTCGCCGAGATCACCGGCGACTGGATGTTCGAAACCGACGACGGCCGGCGCGTCCCGAAGTCCGGCCCCTTCTCGCTCTGCCCCACTGACCCGCGATCCATCGAGCTCATCCGCGACCTGCTCGACCAGCTGCTGCCGAACTCCGCCTCGCCGATGTGCAACATCGGGTTGGACGAGGCGTACGACGTGGGACAGGAAGGAAGCCGATCACGCGACCGCGTCGCCCGCGACGGCTCCCCCGGGCCGCTCTTCTTCGAGCACTTCTCGAAGGTCGATGCCATCGTCCGCTCCCACGGAAAGCGCTCCCTCTTCTGGGCCGACATCGCGCTGAAATACCCGCACCTCCTGAATCAACTCCCTGCGGGCGCCGAAGCGCTCATCTGGGGCTACGAAGCGAACGCCCCATTCGACCGCCACGCGCGAACGCTCCGCCATAAGAACATTCCATTCTGGACCTGCCCCGGCACAAGCTCTTGGCTCACGATCACCGGCCGCACCAATACCCGGCGCGCCAACATCGACGCCGCGGTCCGAGCCGCGGTCGAGCAGGGCGCGCAAGGCGTACTCCTGACCAACTGGGGCGACCGCGGCCACCGCCAGCAGTGGCCCATCGAACTCCACTCCATCGCCAGCGGCGCGGCAGCCATGTGGTCCGGCGGCTCAACTCCCGACGATCCCCGCGCCGTCGGCCTGCATATCTTCAACGACCCCGCACCCGCCAGTGCACCCAATCTCGGCGACTGGCTCGACGAACTCGGAGACGTTGACGCCGACCTCCGCACTCATCTCCGCAACACCTCCGCCCTCTTCGTCGAACTCCACAAACCCCTGCGCGACCCGATCACACCCGCCGAAACCAACTCTCCCGCGGCATGGCAAGACGTCGAATCGCGTCTCGCGCAACTCGCCGCCCGATTCAACTCTCTCAAACCCACACTCGACCCCCTCACGATCTCCGAGCTCGACCACACCCTCCGCGTCGCAACACTCGCCGCCCGCCGCGCCATCATCCGCCGCTCAACTTCCCCCAGCTCGCCCGACTTCGCGCAAGCCAGCCAAACCGCCTCCGCCGAACTCCGCTTCATCATCCAAGAGCAACGCGCCCTCTGGACCCGGCGAAACCGCCCGGGTGGTCTGGCCGACAGCGCCGCCCATTACGAATCCATCCTCAGCGCCGACGCCTGACGAATGACCGTATGGAGCCTCTCGCGCGAGCGAGAGGGCCCCTCGGCTCGCGCCGAGGGCTCAATGGACAGCCATCTATACTCCCCCCGTGCGCGCCCACTCTCGCCTTCGTCACATCGCGCTCGCCGTTCTCATCGCGTTCCTCGCGCCGCTGATCGCCCGCGCGCAGCCCTCGACTTCCCCATCGAGCCCCGCCCCCCAGGCCTCGCGAGGCGAAGTCCAACTCACGGTCGAAACCTTGGGCGTCGGCGGCACCGTCCGACCCGGCGACTGGGCCGGCATCCGCGTCGCCGTCAACGACTCCGCGCTCCAGCCTCGCAATATCGCCGTCCGCATCGACTTCAAGGACGCCGACGGCGACACCATCCACAACCAGCGCCTCATCGTCAGCTCGCCGGGTCAACCCGTCGGCACGTGGCTCTACGCCTTCATGCCCACCAACTTCACCGCCGAAACCCCTCTCTCAATCACCGCCAACGAAGTCACCACCGTCGATGAAACCCCGCGCCTCGGCCGCCGCCTGGGCCGCCTCCTCGTCACGCCCTCACAAGTCCCCGCCGCGGTAACCAACGCCGAGAACTCCATGATCGGCGTCGTCGGCCGCGCGACCCTTGGCCTCGACCAGTACGCCGCCACTTTCCGCGAGCAGGCGTACTCCCCCTCCGCCCACGAAATCACCCGCATCGTCAGCGGCCTGCTCATCGACCAGCTCCACGCCCCCGACGCCTGGCTCGGCTGGGCCGCCTACGAAGCCCTCGTCTGGGTCCCCGGCTCGACCGAAGTCCTCGGCACCGAGTTCGGCGCCCGCGCCCTCCGCGAGTGGGTCAACCGGGGCGGCCATCTCATCATCGTCGCGCCCCCCATCGGCACCGCCTGGCGCAATCCCGCTGGCCCACTCGCCGACTTGCTTCCCACCGCCGCCGTCGAGCGCATCGAGGACGCCGATCTCGAGCCCTACCGCGCGCTCCTCACCAACTCCGAGTTCGATCGCAAGCCCCTCCCCACGAAGACCGTTCTCCACCGCTTCGTCATCGCCGACGACACCCCAATCGCTGACGCCGCCCCCATCATCAGCGGCCCGCACGGCTGCGTCGTCTGCCGCCGCCTCGTCGGCACCGGCATGGTCACCGTCATCGGCCTCGACCTCACCAACCGCCAGCTCCACGCCGAGCAGATGCTTCGCGCCGACGCCTTCTGGAACCGCATCCTGGGCCGCCGCGCCGACACACCTACCCCCGCCGTCCTCGAAAAGCACAGCGCCACCGCCCAGCGCCTGCAATCCTCCTTCAATACCGCCTGGGTCGACCGCTCCATCGGCGACGAGATCTCCCGCACCCGCACCGCCGGCGCGGGTATCGCCGTCGCGCTCTCGCTCTTCATCGTCTATTGCCTCGCCTTCGGCGCCGGGGGCCAGAAGATCCTCGACCGCTTCAACCTCTCCGCCATCTCCTGGCCCGTCGCCGCGGGTTCGATCGCCATCTGGACCATCGCCACCTGGGCCCTCGCCACGTCCCTCCGCCCCAAAGACGCCCGCGCCTGGCACCTCACCATCCTCGACCACGTCTACGGCCAGCCCGTCCAACGCGCCCGCACCTGGGCCGGCGTCCTCCTCCCCACCTACGGCGAGCAGACCGTCTCCGTCGGCGAGCCCAACGCCGATCAGAACTGGCAGCAGTCCATCGCCCCCTGGACCGACCCCGAGAACGACACCGACCAGGCCTTCCCCGACTCGCGTGAGTACGAGTTCGACGTCCGCGCGATGAACAAGCTCACCGTTCCCACCCGCTCCACCATCAAGCAGTTCCGCATGGACTGGGTCGGGGGTCCGCGCCTCAGCACCCCCGGCCCCGCCAACACCGGCTTCGAGCCGCGCCTCGACGCCGCCGGCCGCGTCTCCGGCAAGCTCGTCCACAAGCTCCCCGAAGCGCTCCACGACGTGCACATCATTCTCGTGACGGGCCAGAAACTCCCGCGCACCGAAGGCCCCCAGCCCCCCGGCCGCCTCGCCAGCGACATCTACATCTGGAGCTTCCCCACACCATCGTGGCTCCCCGAAACCGAGCTCGATCTCGCCCAGTTTTCCGTCAACATCCCCGCCGCCGCCGCGGGCGCCGTCGCCAGCAAGGCATTCGAAACCTGGATGTCGGCCATGCGTCCGAACGCCACGGGCCTCCCCGAGTTGATCGGCTCGCCCAGGGACTTCCCCGCGATCAACTTCTTCCCCCTCCTCCCCCAGCCCGACTACACGCGCGAACAAATCCTGGGCCTCAACGCCGTCAACGGAATCCCGCAGCGCCGCCTCGTCCACACCCTCGACCTCGCCAAGTGGACCACCGAGTCCTGTCTCATCATCACCGGCACCCTCGACGACTCCCCCTCCCCCGTCCCCATCATGGTCGACGACCAGATGTGCCCCTCCCAGGGCCGCACCCTCGTGCGCTGGATATATCCTCTCACCCCCAACCCCATCCGCTTCGGAGGATGAGGGAGTGTCTTGTTCTGAGTTCTGAGTTCTGAGTTCTGAGTTCTGAGTTCTGAGTTCTGAGTTCTGAGTTCCAGTCGTGAGCCCAGAGTCCAGATTATTGAGATTCGAAATCTGTAATTTCAAATTTGAAATCTGAACTTGATTTTCCCTCTGTCTTCCTCCGTCTTCCTCTGTCTTCCTCTGCGTTCCAAGCTTCTTCTTCCTGAACAATTCCACGGCCTTTTCCTCTTCTTCCTCTGCGTCCTCTGCGTCCTCCGCGCCTCTGCGGTGAATCCCGTCTTCTCCGCGCTCTCCGCGTCTCCGCGGCGAATCCTCCTCTGTGCCTCTGTGTCTCTGTGGTGAGTATTCCCCCATGGCCATGATCGAAACCATCAACCTCACCAAGGAGTACGGCGACCTCACCGCGCTCAAAGAACTCAACCTCTCCATCAACGAGGGCGACTGCTTCGGCTTCATCGGTCCCAACGGCGCCGGCAAAACCACCACCATCAAGATCCTCGCCACTCTCCTCAAGCCCACCCGCGGCCAGGCCATGATCGACGGCCTCACCATCGGCTTCGAAAACCGCAAGATCCGCCCCGTCATCGGCTACGTCCCCGACTTCATGGGCGCCTACGAGGACATGGTCGTCACCGAATACCTCGAGTTCTTCGCCGCCGCCTACGGCATCGTCGGCCCGGCGCGCAAGAAGATCGTCCACGACGTCCTCGACCTCACCGACCTCTCTTACAAAGCCACCGCCGAGGTCAACTCCCTCTCCCGCGGCATGCAGCAACGCCTCTCCGTCGCCCGCGTCCTCCTGCACGACCCCAAGGTCCTGCTCATGGACGAGCCCAGCTCCGGCCTCGACCCCCGCGCCCGCATCGAGATGCGCGAGCTCCTCAAGGAGCTCAAACGCATGGGCAAAACCATCCTCATCTCCAGCCACATCCTCTACGAGCTCGCCGAGCTCTGTAACGTCGTCGGCATCATCGAACGCGGCAAGCTCCTCTTCTCCGGCACCATCAAAGAAGCCCTCCGCCGCGCCAAGGTCGAACCCGTCCTCCACGTCGAAGTCGCCGAACGAACCGAAGAAGCCGCAAAACTCCTCCACCAGATGCCCGGCGTGAAGCGCGTCACCATCGTGGACGAAGAAGGCTCAACCCCCGCCGCGGCAGCCCCCACCACCAACGGCGCTGCTTCCGCTCCCCCCGCGAGCCTCAAGCCACAAGCCCCACGCCACTCCGTGATCCACGTCGTCTACGAAGACGGCCCCATGCACTCGATCAGCGACATCCCCAACCGCCTCATCAACGCCGGCTTCCGCCTGACCCAGTTCACCGAGGAAAAGGTGAACCTTGAGACGGCGTTTATGAGGCTGACGCAGGGATTGGTGCAGTAATCGAAACCCTGATCGCCCGAGCCGTTTCTATAAGACCCCGAGTTCGGCTTTTTATTCTTGTATCCGAGCATCGGCCGCGATGGAGCCGGTTTTGAGCGGACATTCGGCTGCCACATTGGCATATTCCTATTAGCGTCTGTTAACGTCTTGGCAGACTCGCCACAGGAAGCGGGTACTTGTGTGACTTCCCATTGCGGGTTCGCACGATCTGAAGACGGCACGCGGATTGCCTATTTGTCTGCGACGAACGCAAGTGCTGAGTTGGCCTGCTCGTCTTTGTATATCGTTTCCCGGCAACTCGTTTCAGCCTCAGGCTGGGCAAGGACGTGACATGGCTAATAAGTTCAAGATGAAGTTCAAGGTGACCGGGCTCGAGTTGGAAATCGAAGGCGACCGGGCAGATATCCCACTAATGACGCAGAACATCGGGTCTCAGTTCGTTGGGCTGCTGGAGCCTGCCGCGAACATAGCCGAGGGCGAGGCCCCCGCAGTAAAGAAGGTCGCGAACGATGCGAAGCCCGCTGCACAGATCGAGGACAAATCCACGAAGGGACGCGGTCGACGGAAGATTGTGAACGGTGGTGGTGGTGGATCTAAAAGCACCATCACCCTGACTCCCGACCATGAACGTTGGGGAGCACCCAGTCAAGATTGGACCGGCACCGAAAAGAGCATTTGGCTCCTGAAAGTTCTCGCAGACGGGGACCACAAAGGCGGGGCCACGGCCAACGAGATTGCGAACGTGTTCGCAGAACACTTCCAAACGGCTGGCAAACTGACACGTCAGAACGTCGACAGCGGACTGCGGGGTGTTGCGAACGGCGCCGACGCACTTGTTGTCCGGCAAGGCACCGGCAAGTTCACGCTCACACAGAAAGGCATCGCAAAGGCAACGACATTGGTCGAAGAAGTGAAACCCAAGGCGAGCGTGTGATTGAACATCGACCCAAGTAAGTTGCTGGTGGGGATTCCTGCTGGTCTTCGTGATGAATTGCTGACCGAGTACCGCACGCTCGCTACAGCGTATTCCCACGGTCAGTGGAAGTACGCGTCACTCGATGCCGGACGGTTCTGCGAGGTCGCTTACAGCATCGCAGAGGGTGCTCTGTCGGGCACATACCCGGCTGTGGCAGCGAAGCCGCCGCGGTTTCCCGATGCGTGTAAAGCGTTGGAGAAAATGACGCCGGTACAACTCGGTGACCATTCACTGCGCGTATTGATTCCCCGCGTCCTGGTGGGCATGTATGACGTAAGGAACAATCGCAACGTCGGCCACATCGGCGGGGACGTTGTCGCCAATCACATGGATGCGACCCTAGCCTTTGCAAACGCTCGCTGGGTACTGGCTGAGTTCGTGCGCATCTTCCACGGCACGACAACGCAGGATGCACAGGCGGCTGTCGAGGCCTTGGTGCAACGGCGGGTGCCCGTCATTTGGGAGATCGATGGGCAGAAACGTGTGCTAGTGCCGACGATGTCGGCTGCTGACAAGGTGTTGCTCCTACTTCACGGTGAGGCCGGCTGGGTTCCCGTGAAGACGCTGTCGGACTGGGCGAAGTATGGTAATCACTCGCAACTTCGCACCAAGGTTCTGGGACCGCTCGCGGATGCCATGCTGATCGAGCTTGACGAAACCCGGGACGTGGCCCATATCTCCCCATTGGGAATCAAGCGCGTTGAATCGGAATTGATAAAACCTGCTTAAGATCGGCGGTGGCACGCCCATGTCTTCGTGGACTTGTGCCTTTGATTAATACGACCGCCTCCATGCGCGCGCCACCAACCCTCTTCTTATCGCCACCACCACAATTCCAAAACAATCCCCATCCCCTGCCCCCACCGCCCCT
>DASZQL010000116.1:0-7796 GCA_035549675.1 Phycisphaerales bacterium
CGCCCCTGGTTCAGCTCCAGAATTCTCTTCTCTCCCGTCTTTCTACAAGGGGCTACCACTTCTCTGGCCTTTTCTACCTCCTCTCCCCAGGGTGGGCGGGCTACCTCCTCTCCGTCTTACTTCCTTGCAGAGGGGTTGCACAGGGGCGGCACGCCCCTCTGCGCCCGCGATCAATTGCTGGTCTTCACCATCGCCTTGCCACAACCCGCGCACCCCGCCAAACTCCCGCAGCATGAACCCCCGACTCCATCGCATCTCCACCGTCGTGTTCGCCGCGACCACCGCAGCCATCTCCGCCACGCGCGCACACGCCGCGACCGACGACGATGTCAGCCTCGCACTCATTGACCCCGAGCCGGCCAGCGCGGCGTCCCAGGCTCACGACCAACCCGATCCTCAAACCACGCCATCCGCCGATCTTTCTCTCCCCTCCGCCGCCGAAACCCCGCCCCCGCAGTCCATCAAACTTCCCCCGAAGTTCGGCGAGGAAAAATACTGGTGGTGGGGATTCGACACTGGACTCGTCTCCTCCGACGACGCCACCGACTTCGACGTCTCCATCAACTTCGACTACTTCCTCCGCGAAGGTTTCGAGTTCCGCTGCGGCCTCCGCGGCTGGTACTTCAACCAGGACGGCGACGACGCCGGCGGCATCAACCCACACCTCGGCTTCCGCTGGCATTTCATTCTCGACCAGGACTCGCAGGCCTACTCCGTCTACGCCGACTTCGGCATCGGACTTCTCGCCACTACCGACGACGTCCCCGCCCCCGGCACTAGCTTCAACTTCACCCCCCGCCTCGGCGTCGGCGCCACCTTCGCGCTCGGCGACTCCGGCGCCCGCTTCGACATCGGCGTCGGCTGGCACCACATCTCCAACGCCAGCTCCTTCGGCACCGACGACAACCCCGCCCGCGACGGCATCGCTCTCTACCTCGGCGTCATGCTCCCGCTCTAGGAAACACTCACCGCAGAGGCGCAGAAAACGCAGAGTCGGAAGAGAAGACAGGAAAGCCTTTGTAACGCGAAGATCGCAAAGGTCGCGAAGCAAGGAAAGGAAGGCAGGATGAACTTGTCAGGAACTCCCCGGCAAGCCGTTCACCTCCGTGTTCACGGCTCCTGAGCAGCCTGAACTGTTCTTCCCTTCTTTGAACTCTTCTCGTATTCCCGCGCTTCGCGTCCTTCGCGTCAAAAACTCTTCTCCGCCTTCCTCTGCGTTCTCTGCGCCTCTGCGGTGAATGCTTCAGACATTTCCCGCCCGATCGGCCCACGCCGACCGTCAACACGGTGTGCGGCGGTGCGCACTCAAACACCGGGAGGCGAAGTATGAACCAGCGTCGATCGAACTGGCCCGCCGGCATCGGCCTGCTGCTGCTCGCCACGAGCATCGATGCCGCCGACGCCGCCCAGCCCCTCGCCGCCCAGCTCGACTCCTACATGACCGCCCGCGCCGACCTCGGCCACTTCAGCGGCTCCGCCTACATCGCCAAGTCCGGCGAAGTCCTCCTCTCCAAGGGCTACGGCTTCGCCGACGCCGCGAAAACCGAGCCCAATACGCCAGACACCGTCTACCACGCCGCCTCGCTCACCAAGCAGTTCGCCGCCATGGCCGTGATGATCCTCCAGGAACGCCGCCTGCTGAGCACCAGCGACCACATCGCCGACCGCCTCGAGGGTGCGCCCGAGACATGGAGAGACATCACCATCCGCCACCTGCTGATGCACACCTCCGGCATCCCCGACTACGAGTCCGAGCTCGTCATGGATTCACCCGCCTACACCGAGTTCATGACGAAACCG
Source organism: Phycisphaerales bacterium (assembly GCA_035549675.1). GTDB lineage: Bacteria > Planctomycetota > Phycisphaerae > Phycisphaerales > UBA1924 > DASZQL01. Next base: position 1,801 of record DASZQL010000116.1, read on the forward strand.
AACGTCGCCGCACGGATCCTCGCCGCCGCGAAGGAAAAGCCGCTCCGCTTCGAACCGGGAACACAGTTCGAGTACAGCAACACCGGCTACATCGTCCTCGGCTTCATCATCGAGCGCGCCGCCGGCGTTCCGTTCAACGAGTTCCTCCAGCGCGAGATCTTCCAGCCGCTCGACATGACCCACTCCGCGCACGACCGCGGCGGCCTCACCATCGATCACCGCGCCCGCGGCTACACACTCGCCGAACAGTTCTCTTTCAAGAAACTCTTCGCCGGGTACTCCTTCCCCGCCGACTTCACCGCCGCGCCGAAGTTGAGTTTCGCACCGCCGCAGGCCGACAGCGCCCTGATCACGACCACGCTCGACCTCGCCAGGTGGGACCGGGCGCTCGCCGACGGAAAACTCGTCACGCGCGTTTCCATGGACGAGATGTTCACTCCCGGTCTCGCCAACTATGCCTATGGCTGGATCGTCGACGGCGAACCCGGCAAGCGCCGCCAGTGGCACACCGGCGTCCTGCCCGGCTTCATCAGCCGCATCGAACGCTACCCCGACGAGAGGTTCACCATCATCCTGCTCGCCAACACGAGCCTGGGCCTCGACCGCATCGCCGCCGATCTCGCCGCCATCTGCCGCGCCCAGCCCGTGACACTCCCCGTTCGTCGAACGATCATCGACCTCAAACCGCCGGAGTATCAGCCTTTGCTTGGCCGCTACGTCGACGATCAGGGCCGCACCTTGGAAGTCGAGCACGACGGCGAAATGGTCACCGTGGGCCTGAAGGGCAAGTTCGTCTCGGGCCTCCTCGCCGAATCGCCGTGCACGTTTTTCTCAGTGATGTTCAACGGCCCCGTCCGCTTCGAAACCGACAAGCAAGGCCGCGTCTCCGAAATCGTGATGCAGGTCAAGGGCCAGGAATGGCGCGCCAAGCGCACCAAGGACGAGTAGGCTTCGCACCGCGGCCCAAATGGCCCGCGCGCCCTCGTAACTACGATCTGTTTTCTTCGCGCTCTTCCCATCCTTGGCGTTCTTCGCGATACGTACTCTCCTTCTTCTCTTCCTCTGCGTCCTCCCCGCCTCTGCGGCGAATCCTGCTTCATTCTCTTTTCCGTGCCCTCTATGTTCTCTGTGGTGAAATGTCTTCAATGACCGCACCCACCTGGCAACTTTCCCCCACCCGAGCGCTCACCCTCGACCGCCCACGCCTCCTCGCCATCATCAACGTCACCCCCGACAGCTTCTCCGACGGCGGCCTCTACCTCGACCCCCGCGCCGCCGCCCAGCGGGCCGCGCAAGCCGTGAGCGAAGGCGCCGACGCCCTCGACCTCGGCGCCGAGTCCACCCGCCCCGGCGCGCAGCCCGTCCCACCCGACGAACAAATCCGCCGCGTCATCCCCGCCATCCGCGCCATCCGCGAAGCCGGAATCGCCGCGCCCATCACGATCGACACCACCAGCGCTCAGGTCGCCCGCGCCGCGCTCGACAGCGGCGCCGACGCCATCAACGACATCTCCGCCGGCCGCGATGACCCGGAGATGTTCCCCCTCGCCGCCCACCGCCGCTGCGGCCTCATCCTCATGCACCGCCTCCGCTCCCCAGCGCGCGACTCCTTCTCAACAAACTATTCATCCCCCCCCGACTATTCACCCCAAGGCGGATGTGTCGCCGTTGTGCGCACATTCCTGTCCCAGCGCACCCAAGCCGCGATCGAACAAAATGTTCCACGTGGAACAATTGTCCTCGACCCCGGCCTCGGCTTCGGAAAATCCGTCGCCGACAACTTCAACCTCATCCGCGCCTCCGGCGAGTTCATCTCCCTCGGCTTCCCCCTTCTCGGAGCCGCGAGCCGAAAGAGCTTCCTCACCAAATGGCGCGCGGAGTCTCCTGGAACTTCTTCTTCTCCTGGAACTTCATCTGGTACTGCAGATCCATCTCCCGCCGGAGCCGCTGATCCGCCCGAATCCCGCGCCGCGGCGTCGGTCGCCGTTTCCCTCATCCAGTATTTCGCCGGTGTTCGACTCTTCCGCGTCCACGACGTCGGCGAGCACGCCAAGGCGCTCGGGATCGCCCGCGTGATCGCCGAAAACCCCATGAATTCCGGACCGGAGACGTGATGCACCCGGCGGTGCTACGATGATGGGCCGGACGATTGAGTTTACTTTTTCACGATGGGGACGCGACATGGCGAGTGATCTTGTGACGCAGTTCACGGACGCGAACTTCAAGGCCGAGGTGCTCGACGCCAGCACGCCCGTGCTGGTCGATTTCTGGGCCGAGTGGTGCATGCCCTGCCGCATGATCGCGCCGACGATCGACGAGATCGCGAACGAGTTCAAGGGCCGCGTCAAGGTCGGCAAGGTCGACACCGACAAGAACCGCAACATCAGCGTCGAGTACAAGATCACCGCGATCCCGACCGTCATCCTCTTCAGCGGCGGGCAGATCAAGAAGAAGTGGGTCGGCCTCACGACCAAGGGCGACCTCCAGGCCGCGCTCAACGACGCGGCGAAGGTGGCCTGATCACGCGCCGGCGGTTTGCCCGATCGGCGGCTTGCGGCGCTTGATGATCCAGAAGAGCAGCGCGACACCCGCGGCGACCATCGCCGCGCTCAGCCACTGTCCGCGGCTCAATCCGAAGAGGCGCCCCGCGTCGCCGAACTGCGCGTCGGGGAGGCGCCAGATTTCCGTCGTGATGCGCCCGATGCCGTAGACGATGAAGAACCACGCGGTCACGACGCCCGCGGCGCGCGGTTTCTTCCAGATGAGCCAGAGGATCGCGCCGAGGATCACGCCCTCGGCGAGCGCCTGGTAGAGCTGCGACGGATGACGCGAATAGAGAATCGGCTCGATCACCGCTCGCGCGGCGGGCTCGTGGTGCTGCACGCGATCGATGAGATCCGCGGCGACGGAATCGCGCACGGCGACGGTGACGACACCGCCATCGTCGGAGACGATCGCCGAATCGGGGAACAGCTGCGCGAGTGCGTGGTTCTGATCGGCGGTGCGGCGTTCGAGAAGCTCCTGCGGGAACTTCACGGCCCACCAGGGGCCGGGCTCGCCGGGGGGCGCGACGATCGCGCCGAGGAGCTCGCCGTTGACGAAGTTGGCGAGGCGGCCGAGGAAGATGCCGAACGGTGCGACGAGCGCGAGGCAGTCGGTGAGGTGGAGGAGCGGGAGCTTCCAGCGGCGCGCGAGGATGTAGCAGGCGATGAGGATGCCGATCATGCCGCCGTGGCTGGCCATGCCGCCCTTGTTGATCGCGAGGAGTCCCCACCACGGCGCGGTCGAGGTGAACTCGGTAAAGAGCTCGGGGCGGTAGACGAGTGCGTAGCCGAGGCGCCCGCCGAGGATCGTGCCGAGGATGACGGCGAGGATGAAGTCGCCGATGCGCTCGGGCGGGATGAGGACGCGGCCCTTCTTCGCGAGGCGCGCCAGCACGAGCCAGGCGATGACGAAGCCGCCGACGTACGCGAGGCCGTACCAGCGGATGCCGAAGTCAGACGAGAAGCGCCAGACGAATGGCGAGAGGTCATGGAGCCAGGCGGCGAGGGTGAGCACGGGGAGATGATAAAGAGGTGCGGAATAACGCGCTTCAAGCGGTGTGTGTTCGCTGATGCGGAGGGGCGTGCCGCCCCTCTGCGACTCCCCGGCTGAAGACCAAGACAGAGAGTTGGAGAAGGTGTAGAAGAAAGAAGCCCTCACCTCGCCGCGGCGAGTCGCCTAGGGAGACCCGGCCCTCTCCCAGAGGGAGAGTGAGGGAAGCATTGCCCGCCGGCTTGGGCCGACGGCTCATTCGGCGCGGATTGGGACGAGCTCAAAGCCGCGTGTCTCGGCGGCCACGCGGGAAGAAACCATTTGTTGGCTTGTGCCTGGGTGGAGTGGGGTATGTTGGAGTCATGCAGGATCCAGAGGCGCGGCTGACGAAGTTGGAGGAATCGCAGGCGTTCGGCGAGCGGGCGGCGGAGGAACTGTCGGAGCAGATCCGGGAGATGCACCGGCGGATTGATCTGCTCGTGAAGCGACTCGCGGCGATGGAGGAGCGGGTCCGTCGCGCCGCGGAAGGCGGGGGCGAAGAAGTCGCTGACGAGGCGGGCGACTGAGCATTGATGAGATGAATGCTCGGACGGAACTCGTTGTCGAGTGAGAGGGAGATGAGCCGATGGCCACGGAGTCGATGTCGCATGGTGGCGCGAGCGTGAGCAGCGCGGCGGTGGCGCGGTGTCTTGGACCATCGGAGGGCGAGGTCGTCGCGATCGTCGGGAATCATGTGCGCATCCTGGCGGATGGGGCGGCGACCGGCGGGCGGTGCCTGATCATCGAGGAGATCACGCCGGCGGGAGTCGGGCCGCCGCTGCACCGGCACTTGCGGGACGATGAGTATTTCTTCGTGACGCGCGGGAAGTATCGGTTCGTGATGGACGGGAAGGAGTTCATCGCGGAGCCGGGCGCGTTCATCGCGGCGCCGCGCGGGTCGGTGCACACGTTCGTGAACATCGGCGAGGGCGAGGGGCGGATGCTGATCGTGACGTCGCCGCCGGGACTGGAGAAGCCGTTCCGGGAGGTGGACGCGGCCTGGAAGCGGCGCGATGTCACCCGCGAGCAACTCGGGGCGATCTTTGTGGCGTCGGGGGTGGAGATTGTTGGGCCGCCGATGGAAGTGTGATGTTCTTTGGGGCTGTGATGAAACCGATATGGTCGTGCGGCGTGGTTTGCGTGTCGTTTGTATGACTGCGATGGGATGAGAACATCAATCGACCGCTGATGCAGAGGGGCGTGCTGGACGTCCGCTGCTCCAGGATGTGATGGATGCGTGATCGCTGATGCAGAGTGGCGTGCCGCCCCTCTGCAACTCCCCTGCTTAAGACAAAGAATGTGGAAGGGTTGGCTGCGTGTTTTCCGGAGGCAGAGGCCTGCCTCCGGCAACGATCGTCCGCCCAAGGGGCGGAAAGACAACGCGTGCGCGGGTGGGTTATCAGGGTGGAGTCGAGTGGCTTGTCGCTGTGCGAGGGCGCCACTCGCAACGGTCGTTCGCCGCGGCGGCGAAAGAGTGACCAAACGCGGCGGCGCCACGAGATGAGCGCGGTGTGCGTCGAGGAAGATCGCTCCCTCACGGTCGCGGTTCGTTGCGGAGCTTCGCTTCCGTGCGGGAAGAAGTTGCAGAGGGAACCGGAGAGGTTCCCTCTGCGGCGGCGGATGGGTCAATCGAATGAGAAGTTTCGATCGTTCATGATTCGCCGTAATGGGAAACCGACCGCACGATCTTGAGGTCGTCGTTCAGGAAGAAGACCTCGGCGGAGAGCTCGCCCCGCGGCGGCGTAGTGTGGCTGTGCCTTCGGTACGTGAGGATCACGGACTCGAGGCCGGTAGAGATGGTCTGGGGGTCGAAGCGGAGCGTTGGGTTGCGCTCCAGCGCGCGGGCGAAATAGTCGCGCACGGCGGGGAGGCCTTCGAGATAGAGAGCGTCGCTGGCGTTGTACTTCTTGATGAAGGGCGAGGAGTGGCGGATCGAGGGGTCGTAGCAGGACATGATGGCGTCGATGTCGTGGGCGTTCCAGGCGGCGTACCAGCGGGCGGCGAAGGTTTTGGATTGGGTGGGGGTGAGGGGCATGGCGATCGGCATCACAAAGAGTTGAGGTGCAATCAGATCTGCCGGACTACACTTTGATCAGTATCGCATGCCGGATCAAGGTGGCGCGGAGGCGATCGTTATGAATACGCGTGCGCGGCTTGCCGCTGTGGCCGTTCTGGCTCTTCCCGCCATCATGTGCAGCGGGCAGCTAGTTGATCCGGAAGTCGCCGAAGCCGGCAATAAAATCGCCCAAACCCTGCGCGAACTCGGACAAGCCTATGTCCCACCAGGGTCAGATTTATGGTTGAGCAGCCGTGACGGTCGTGTGCTTTCCTGGAGCGTGACCTTGCCGGATGGGTGCGATGTCACTGCTCTCGCGCGCGAGGTCAAGTCGGACGCCGTCGATCCGCGCACGATTCTCGATGAC
>DASZQL010000117.1:0-2697 GCA_035549675.1 Phycisphaerales bacterium
GACTTCGCCGACCTGGAGGGGGCCGCAGTTGGGGCAGAGGATGCGGTGGGGTGGTTGGGGGGCGGGCGAGTCGGCGCGGGAGTTGTTGGAGAGGGCTTGGGTCATTTGTGGTGGTTTGAGATTTGAGACTACGGAAAGAACTGAAGAGAGAAGAGAAGAAGAAGGCGAGGGAGAGAAAGAGGTAGATGAAGTAGCCCTCACCCCGGCCCTCTCCCCGAGGGAGAGGGGGCGGAAGGGTGATGGCGGGTTGGATTGGTCAACGGGGTTAGACTCACGTCGGGCGGAGAGTATCCGAGTTTGGAGCGGAAACGGTTGCTCGGCGAGAAGGAACGGGCTGTGAAACACGTGATTTTGTTCGGTGTGCTGTCGGTGCTGGTGAGTGTGGCGGGGTGCGCGGCGGAGGCTCCGGTGGAACGCCGCGTGACTCGGGGGTTGGACGAGACGGATCGGTACTTGTCCAAGGGGGAGGCGAACGGGGTCGAGCGGAAGGTGGAGACACGACCCGCGGCGATCGTGGGCGGGAAAGCGGTGGCGTGGGAAGAGCTGCGCGAGCCGCTAGCGGAGGCATCGGGCGGGGCGGCGCTGGAAGAGCTGGTGCTGCAGAGGGCGCTGGAGGCGGAGTGCGCGGCGAAGGGGATCATGGTGAGCGCGGCGGATATCGCGCGGGAGAGCGATCTGTTGTTCGAGGCGCTGCGCGCGGAGGGGGCGAGCCCGGAGGCGGAGTCTGGGGGGCGGATGGTCGAGCGCGTGCGGGTGGCGCGGGGGCTGGGCGACGTGCGGTACGCGGGCCTGATGAAGCGCACGGCGATGATGCGGGCGCTGGTGCGGGACCAGGTGGCGATCAACGATGATTCGGTGCGGCAGCTCTACCGGCTTCGGTACGGCGAGAAGTACCGGGTGCGGCTGATCGTGGTGCCGACGATGCGGGACGCGGCACGGGCGATCGAGCGGGTGAACGCGGGGGAGTCGTTCGCGGTGGTCGCGGCGGAGATGTCGACGGACGCGAGCGCGGGGCGCGGGGGCGTGATCGATCCGATCAGCCCGGCGGATGAGAGTTATCCGATCGTCATCCGGCGCGCGGCGTCGGAGACAGCGCCGGGGACGGTGAGCGCGCCCCTCGTGCTGGACTCGGGGTTCGGCGTGTTGCGGGTGGAATCAAAGATCCCGGCGAGCGAGCCGAGCGGGGGGATGGAATCGGTGCGCACGGAGCTGGAGCGAGGGGTGCGGCTGCGGCAGGAGCGGCTGTTGATGAACGCGCTGGCGCGGCGGCTGGTCGGGGGAGCGGACGTGAACGTGCTCGATCCGGGGTTGGAGTGGAGTTGGAGGAATCGGCGGGAGGGAAGGTGAATGAATAGGGGGAAGAACACTGGTCGCTCAGAGCAGCGACCAGTGGCACCCGATTGTGACTGCCGGCGCGACGGTAGCCGCTGATTGCGGTTAGCGCGGTGAGGTCAGGGGCAGAGTTCGGGGCCGCAGCGGTGGCCCCAGTTCTGGATGATGACGGCGATTTCGGCGAGGGTGTAGGGGACGCCCCAGCGGTTGATGATGACGGCGATGTCGGAGAGGCCGACGCAGCCGTTCGCGTCGTAATCGCCCGGGCAGTTGCGTGGGCAGGTGACGAGACCGCAACTGGAACCCGCGCCTTGAGGGAAGCCGCCCATTGCGGCGCAGTCGTCGGGCACTCGGACGACGCAGTCGCCGGAGTTGAAGCAGCAGGCCTGGAGGGCGCCGCTGCAGGGGCCCTGGGAGCAACTGGTGCCGACGCCGAAGAACATGCCCATCGCGGCGTTGCATCCGGCGGCGTCGGTGTCGAGACACGCCCCGCCGGCGAGGCAGCAACGGCCGGTGGTGCACTCGTCGGGGATGCCGTCGTGGTTGAGGTCGAGGCTGGTGCCGTCGAGGATGTCGGCGGCGTCGGCGCGGCCGTTGCCGTTGCAGTCGGGCGCGGAGAAGGCGACGCCCTCGGTCTTGATGCGGAAGATGCTGCCGAGCCCGATGTCAACGATGTAGAGCTCGCCGTAGGCGTCTTCGCCGAAGGAGGCGACGAGACCGAATGCGGGGACGCTGGGCGAGGTCAGCTCGGAGGTTCGGTTGATGACGGAGGCGGGTGGGACGGGGCCGGCGCCGGTGTAGTTGAAGGTCCAGATGCGCGAGGTGCAGTAGTCGGAGAAGAAATAGGTGCCGCGGAGTTCGGGGATGTTGCCGCCGCGGTAGACGTAGCCGCCGCTGATGGAGCAGCCCTGGTTGTGGTCGTAGTCGTGGATGGGGGGCGCGCCGATGGCGGAGCCGGGGCAGGCGCCGCAACTCTCGGTACAGACGAAGCCCTCGGAGCATCGCCAGCCCCAGTTGACGCCGCCCTGGTAGCCGGCGTCGCCTGGCATGGTGCCGATGGTATGCGGGGGCTGGTAGTCGATTTCTTCGCGTTGGCCCTGGCCGACGTCGGCGATGTAGAGCGCGCCGGTCTGGCGATCGAAGGAGCAGCGCCAAGGGTTGCGGAAGCCGTAGTGCCAGATTTCAGGCAAGCCGCCACCGGAGGCGAAGGGGTTGTCGGAGGGGAGGGAGTAGAGCTTGGCGTCGTCGAGAGGGAAGGCGTCGTCGTCGGCATTGCCGGGGATGTTGTCGGGGCCGTCGGCGTCGATGCGGAGGATTTTGCCGAAGGGTGAGTTGAGATTCTGCGCGAGGTTCATCGGGTCGCCG
>DASZQL010000118.1:0-2256 GCA_035549675.1 Phycisphaerales bacterium
TGGTGGCGCGCACCGCGGGCGGCGACACCGTCATGGTCATCGGTCACCCGCACGCCGACTCGGTCGCGTTGATGAAGGAGACCTCGCCGGGCGTGTTCGAACCAAGCGAGGAAGTGCAGGCGTTTCCGATGAAGGTCGAACTGTCGGTGCCCGAACCCGGCCGCCTCCTGCACACGTGGTGGTACGGGCGCCCCGGCGGTTCCGCGGAACCACGTGACGCCACCGACGCCCGCCGCGTCGACTGATCCCGTTTGGACCCTTGGGGCGTCGCCGCTACCATGGTCGGCCCACCGCGGGGTGGAGCAGTCTGGTAGCTCGTCGGGCTCATAACCCGAAGGTCGCAGGTTCAAATCCTGCCCCCGCCACCATCTAACTGATACCGGACGGTGACCGAAGGGTCACCGTCCGGGCAGTTAATGGTCAGTTCGAGACCAAGATTTCGGTAGAGGCTGGCTCGAGTGGGCCTATCTGCGGCCGACAGCAAGACTGCTACCCCTCCTGCGTGATCGAGCGCGGCCTCGACAATCGCCGCCGTCAGCGGACGGGCTGAGCCGTTTTCGCGTTCCCATCGGTCGATCTCTGCCAGTGCCTTGTCACGATCGGCTTGGATCGCTCGAGTCGTTGCTGTCGCCAATTCAGGATCCAAACCTGCGCGAAGCGCTGCGAGGACTCGGTCCATCTCAACGTTCGACGCCGCCACGGCTCGCCGAGCCTTTCGAACAGAGGCGGGTTCGGTTGGCGCGTTGGCGTCCGCTGCAAGGACCGCTTTGACAGTTGCGTCTCGATTGCGCGGGTCCACGAGAGACTCGAGCCACTGATCTAGTGGGTGGAGGATTCGCTCCTCACGAATCGACGTCGCGGGGGGATGATCGGTCGCGGCGTAGTCCCGCCGGGCGATGCTGCACCGGTAATAGGCCTTGCCCTTCATGACGGCTCCGTGCATGGAGCGACCGCAAAGCCCACAGCGCATCAGTCCGCTGAGGAGGTATTTGCCAGGCTCCGTGCGCGGCAGGCGTCGCTGAGACCCGTAGTTGTTGACGATTCTTGAACTGACGCGATGAAAGAGTTCCGGTTCGATGATCGCTGGCCACGCCGGAGCCTCCGAACGGACCCAGTCCTCCTCGCGTTGTCGACGTTGATGACTTCGCGTGCCGACAGCCGGATTGGTCGGATCGATCAACTCGTCGCGGCGGCGCTGTCTACCAACGACCTGCAGCCCTGTGTAGCGCGGGTTACAAAGGATCGCTCGTACCGCTGATCCGGCCCAGATGCCCGCGGAACGCGGGTGTTTCGTCGGTCCAACTTCGCCTGGGCTCGGAATCCCTTCGCTCTCCAAGACTGTGGCGATCGCTCTGTAGCCGAAGCCGGCGTCCGCCATCTCAAAGATCCGACGCACGACGGGTGCAGTGTCCGGATCTGGCTCGAGCGTTCGTAGGCGAATGCCCGCGGCTGCTTTCTGTCGTTGCGGGTGCGGCGCTGGCGTGTCGACCACGCGATAGCCGTAGTTGGGTCGACCCCCCAACCATCGCCCCGCAGCGGCATGAGCCAGCGTGGAGTTTCTCGTGCGAACCTGGACGCGCCGACGTTCGGCCTTCGACAGGCCCCCGAAGAGCCCCATCATCATCTCGTGGCCTTCGCTCTCCGGATCGACCCGTCCGCCCAGCTCCGGAACCCACAGCTCGATGTCGTAATGGGTTAGTTGAGGAAAGACGAGTTGGAACTGACCCCCGCTAAATGCGCGCGAGGGTTCGGCGATAACGACCGCCGACCACCCGCGCGTTTTGTTTGCGGCGTCAGAAAGGAGGCGTGTCGCCTCAGCGCGACGAGCCCACGGCACTTCTCGGCTGACGTCGACGTCGTGATATGTCTCGACGATGACGCCTCCGTGAGGAGCGATGAGTCGCGACGCGGTATCGAGTTGCCAGCGGCGACTGTCTTCGGGCGATTGTTGGTCATCGGTGCTGGTCCGCATGTAGACGGCAAACTTGGTCGTGTCGGCGATAGCCGGAGCGGCTGTCATGGGCTCTCGTCCTCCCAGGTCGAACCCCGAGACTGGACGAACGAGCGTGTTGTGTCCAGATGCAATTCCGCGTACGCGCGGATGATTTGTGCCAGCGCAGAGGCCGCTCCGGTCGGTAGGCGGATGGAGCCGACATCCTCCGATGACACATCGGGAGCGGCGATCCCGCAGAACTCGGTACGTAGCACCCCGACTTGTGGATTCAACGCTGTCAACGTCGCTCCTCCGAGCAGAGG
>DASZQL010000119.1:0-19172 GCA_035549675.1 Phycisphaerales bacterium
TCCAGGCCAAGCTCGAGCAACTGGAAGAGGAACGCCGCAGCAAGGAAATCCGCGAAGCCGCCGGCGGCGCCGTCGACCGCGGCTGGGGCACCCAGATCCGCTCCTACGTCCTCTACGACTCACGCGTCAAGGACCACCGCACCGGCCACGAATCCGGCACCCCCGTCAACGTCCTCGCGGGCGACCTCGACCCTTTCATCGACGCCGAGCTCAAGCGCCGCCGCAAGGAACAGGCCGAGCGCGAAGCGAAGGTGTAAGCGACTTGCGGAATGCGGCTTGAGGCTGCGGAGAGACGCGAAGCGCGAGAGTGTTGCGTTGCCGAGCGTGTGAACGAACCGCGACCGCGAGGGAGCGAGCTTCATCGCCAACAGTGGTCGTCATTCACCGAAGCCCCACCAGCACCGCAACAATCAGATACACGAGAAACGCCAGCGCCACGCCGAGGTTCAGCCCGACCGTGCCGTTTTTCTTCCGGTCGGACAGAAGACACCGAAGCCCGATCACGTAGGCCATGACGAAGAGCGCGAATCCGCCGGCCGCGACCGCCACGATTAATGCGCGGGACAAATGCGGAGCTAGCCAACCGGGCCGGATCAGCAACATCACGGCCGAAACCGCGACCGAGAGCAGAAAGACCGGCACGCAGACAGCGACGACCAACCCCGCGTGCCGCCGCGCCCACGACGGCGGCCGCGGCAGGCAGACCCCCCGGCCGACAGCCGTGCCGCACTCGGGACACCGCTCCGCGCCCAGCTCGAGCTGCGTCACGCAGTCGTACCCGCACTTCCGGCAATAGCGGCCTTCGCGTCTCAAGCGATCGTTCCGATCTCTTCGCGGTCTTCGCGCCCTTGGCGCTCTTCGCGACAAAAAACTGAGTCTCGCCTTTCTCCGCGTCCCTCAGCGCTCCTCCGCGACCTCTGCGTTCACTCCGAACTTCCGCCTTCCGCTTTTCCGCCCTCGGGCCTCACACCTCCACCACCCGCAACCGATCCGCCCCCTCCTTGTCCCGCTCCACCTCGAACATCGGCGGCCCGAACTCATGATCGAGCACCAGCCGCCACTTTTCCCGCCGGGCGCGATCCAATAGCTTCGTACGCTCGATCATCGAGACATACGGCTCCTGGTCGTACGCCATGTTCGTCGTCGGCCGCTCATGGAAACGCGTCGGCATCACATCGGGGATGAAGGCGATTGTGTGGCCGCCCGTGTCGGTAAATCGCACCGCCTGCTGCCCCCACGTGTGCCCCTGGATCGTCCAGCAGGTGATCCCCGGCAGCACTTCCACCTCGCTCTTGTCCCCATCAATCAGCCGCACCCGCTCCGCGACAAGCTCGTTCAGGTGGTCGCGCAGGTAGGTCCGGTGCATCGTGGACTTATTCGCGAGTGCATCTTCCCACTCGCGCCGCTGCACGATGATCTCGGCGTTCGGAAACGTGATCTCGACATCGCCGATCTTCGGCGCATTTGAGCCAGGCCGCGCCCGCCGGGTCAATCCGCCGGCGTGGTCGAAGTGCAGGTGCGTCACGATTACCCACGACACATCCTCTTCCCTCGCCCCGATCTCGTGCAGCGCATCGGAAATCGTCCGGTTCTCCTGCGAGTACTGATCCCGCTCTTTCTGCGCCAGCTTGTCGCCGATCCCCACCTCGATCACGCCGATCTTCCCGCCGCCTTCGATTAGGAGCGAGTTCGACTGCAAGCCCATGCGGTTGCGGTCATCGATCGCCTCCGGCCCCGACTGCGGGAACCACCGCTGCCACACGACCTTGGGGATCATGCCGATCATCGCCCCGGCGTCGAGCCGGAAGGAGCCGCACCGCAGAAGCCGCCAGGAGTATTTCATGGTTGAAAGTGAAAAGTGCTCAGTGCTCGGTCGGTCAAGGAACGAGCCCATCCTATCCGGGAGGGTGGTTCATTGATCATTGAAAGTGGGCGTGCCGATTGGTCGTCGTGGCATGTCGTTCGCCATTTCGTCCTGCGCCACCGAGCACTAAGCACTTTCAACTTTTCACTCCTACTACACTCTCCCCATGGCCACGCAACGATGGATCGCCGCGCAGCCTTCGACGCCCGAGGAGGAGCAGCAGAACTGGTCCCTGCGCCCGACGTGCCTGGGCGAGTATGTCGGGCAGTGCGATCTCATCGAGCGGCTCAAGATCACCATCGCGGCGGCGAAGCAGCGGAAGGAAGCGGTCGGGCACATCCTGCTGCATGGACCGCCGGGGCTTGGGAAGACGACTCTGGCGCATGTCATTGCCGCCGAGATGGGCACTCAGGCCCACGTCACCAGCGGGCCGGCGCTGACGAAGGGGACGGACCTCGTCGGGGCGCTGACTCGTTTGAAGCCGCATGACGTGTTGTTCATCGATGAGATTCATCGGTTGCCCGTCGCGGTCGAGGAGTTCATCTATCCGGCGATGGAGGATCTGCGGATCGATGTCGCGATTGATTCGGGGATGAACGCTCGGACGGTGTCGCTGAATCTCAAGCCGTTCACGCTGATCGGGGCGACGACTCGGGCGGGGTTGCTGTCGGCGCCGCTGCGGTCGCGGTTCGAGATCACGCACCATTTGAGGTACTACCCCGCCGAGGAACTGCTCGCGATTCTGAGGCGGAGCGCGGGGTTGATGAACGTTGGCGCGCCGCAGGATTGTTTGCTGAATCTCGCGCGGCGGTCGCGGGGCACGCCGCGGATCGCGAACAGGCTTTTGCGCCGCGTGCGCGATTATGCGCAGGTCCGGGCGGGCGGGAATTTTGCGATCCGCACGATCGATGAAGCGCTCGCGCTGGAAGGCGTCGATGCGCTGGGGCTTGATGACCTCGACCGCTCGTATCTCCGTGCGCTCGGGACGACTTACAAGGGCGGCCCCGTCGGCCTCGAAGCCCTCGCGGCGACCATGGGCGACGACGCGGGGACGCTCGAAGATGTGGTCGAGCCGTTCCTGCTGCAGATTGGGTTCTTGGCGCGGACGCGGCGCGGGCGGCAGCTCACTGGTGATGGGGCGAAGTACGTCGGTGTTCCGGCTCCGGCGGAAATTGTGGTGAATGCGCCGGGGGAAACGAGCGCGGCGGGGCTCTTCGAGGCTTGAGAAGCTCAACTTCGCAGCGGGTGAGGAAGGCGCAGGCGTGACGGAAGACCTGTCGGAAGAATCATCCGCAGCGCAGAGGGGCGTGCCGCCCCCCCTCCCCCTCTGCAACTCCCCGCTCGGAACAGAAGCAATCGGAGAAACGGCTGGCGCCACAGACGGGCGCGGTCGTTGATGGTTGCCGCTGAGTTGGTTGATCGTGCGGAGGAGGGCGGTCGCGGCGCGGCGGGATTCGGGGGCGGAGGTGTAGCGGTTGGTGATGGCGTTGGCGAGGGTCGCGACGGCCTCGGCGTGGTGGTCGTGCGCGAGCGCGCCGGCGCGGTGGGCCTCGATGCGGGCGCGGCAGGCGAAGGCTTCGATGACTTCGGGGTGCGCGAGCCAGGCGTCGAGGGCGCGGAGGGTTGTGCTGTGCGTTGAGAGAACTTCGGCGACGGTGCTCGAAGGGTCGAGGTAGTCGTTGAAGAGGTTGTTGAAGGATTCGAGGTTGGTGGAGGGGAGGGGGAGGGTTGAAGAAGAGGAAGAGGAAGACGAAGAAGAGAGAGCAGGAGAAGGAAAGGAAGAGAAAGGCAGGGAGCCCTCACCCTGCCCTCTCCCAGATGGAGAGGGAGCAGGACACCGATCACGCCGAGCCGTGATCGGTGGCACGGCGGGATAGTCGTGCGGCGCGGGTGCTGGGTTGCTGCGGTTGTTCGCGTTCATCGGGGTGATGATGTGACGCGGCCGGGGAAGATCAAGCGCGGCGGGGCGCATGTCCACGATTTTGCGGCGCAAAGGTGGATTTGCACGGGATTTTCTTCCCGACAGCACGGATATCCGACTCGGAATCTAGATACTTCGAGCCGTAATAAAGGGCATAGCATTTCCCATTGCATAGGCAGTTCATTGCTCAATGGGCATGCGATGCGAGGGAGGATTAATGCCGCAGTTCCATACGTCGATGATGCCGATTGTCCTGGCGACTGTTTTCGTCGCTACCGCATTTGTTTCGGGCCAGACCACGACTCGAGTAAGTCTCGCGAGCGACGGATTCACGCAAGGGAATGGCGGCAGCGAAGCGCCGGCAGTTTCAGCGGATGGCCGCTTTGTCGCGTTCCAGTCAGACGCAACGAACTTCGTTCCTGACGACACGAATGCTTCGTCGGATATTTTTGTTCATGAAATCCAAACCGGTCATACGACGCGCGTGAGCGTTGTGACCGGCGGAGGGCAGGCGAATGGGCGCAGCCTTTCCCCGACCATCTCGGCTGATGGGCGCTATGTCGCATTCTGGTCTCTGGCGTCCAATCTCGTCGCTGGTGATACAAACAGTTTCACCGATGCCTTCGTGCATGACAACACGACAGGAGAAACGAGGCGTGTGAGCGTTTGTACGGACGGAACACAAGCGAATGGAAGCAGCTACTATCCGATCACTTCAGGAAATGGTCGTTTTGTAGCGTTCACATCTGATGCATCAAATTTAGTCCCCGAACCGCCGGGGAGCGCCTTACTCCAGATCTATGTACACGACATGCTGACGGGCGAGAACACGCGGGTCAGCGTTGGGCCTAGTGGAATTCCTGGAAATAACACAAGCTACCCCACGTCGATTTCAGCTGACGGGCGCTATGTCGGGTTCTATTCTGATGCTTCAAATCTAGTTCTGAACGATACGAACTCAGCGGTTGACGCCTTTGTTCACGACCGGCAAACGGGGCAGACTCTGCGCGTGAGCGTGTCTACTGATGGCGTACAGGGCAATAACTGGAGTTCTATCCCAACTCTATCGGCGGATGGGCGCTTCGTGGCGTTTAGTTCGCTCGCTTCCAATCTCGTTCTCAACGATACGAATGCACTATGGGATGTCTTTGTCCATGACATGCAAACGGGAGACACGCGCCGCGTCAGCGTGACGACCAGCGGGGGTGAAGGCTATGGCACCAGTATCGCTTCCGTCATTTCCGCTAACGGGCACTTCGTGACCTTTAGTTCGGGAGCGCTGAACTTCGTCACGTGTCACACGGATCAGGCTTACGATGTTTTTACCTACAATCTTGCGACTGGAGTTTTACGCCGCGCTAGCACCATTACCGGCGGCGCAGAGGGGAATGGGACGAGTTACACGTCGTCCATCTCGGCCGATGGCGGTGTGGTGGCCTTTCGTTCCAGCGCGTCGAATCTTGTGCCGGGCGATACAAATGACGTCGATGACATCTTCATCAATAGCGACAAGGGACCTGGATCGGATTGCCCGGAAGATGTCAATGGTGATGGCGCTATCGGCTTGAGCGATCTCGCGCGCATCATTCTGCGGTGGGGTCAATCCTGCAACTAGTTGTTCAAAGACGATGGGCGGAACGCATCGAAGTCGAAGCGACTTCGATGGCAGGAAACCGGGGAGTTGCCGCGAGGAGGCACGCCCTTCGGTGGCGCGCATGGGGAGAAATGCGCGGAACCCTGGCAGGGTGAGGAAGATTACTTCAGATTTGAAGTTTCAAACTGAAACACAAACCTGTTTTCCGGGCATTCCGCGCTTTACCCCATGTTCATCGTCACCAGGAACTCCGCGTTGGTCTTCGACTTCTTGAGGCGCGTCTTGAGGAGCTCCATCGCCTCGACGACGTTCATGTCGGCGAGCACCTTGCGGAGGCGGTAGACGAGCTCGAGTTCCTTGGGATCGAGCAGCAGTTCCTCGCGGCGGGTGCCGGAGGCGGCGACGTCGATGCAGGGGTAGATGCGCTTGTCCATCAGGCGGCGGTCGAGGTGGAGCTCGCTGTTGCCGGTGCCCTTGAACTCTTCGAAGATGACTTCGTCGGCCTTGGAGCCGGTGTCGACGAGGGCGGTGCCGAGGATGGTGAGCGAGCCGCCGCCTTCGATGGCGCGGGCGGCGCCGAAGAACTTCTTGGGGCGGGTGAGCGCGTTGGAGTCGATGCCGCCGGTCATGATCTTGCCGGAGTGGGGCATATTGGCGTTGTAGGCGCGGGCGAGGCGCGTGATCGAGTCGAGGAGGATGACGACGTGCTCGCCGAACTCGACGTAGCGGCGGGCCTTCTCGGCGACCATCTCGGCGATGGCGACGTGGCGCGAGGAGTCTTCGTCGAAGGTCGAAGCGATGACCTCGACGCCGCCGGCGGTGTTGCGGCGGAAATCGGTGACTTCCTCGGGGCGCTCGTCGATGAGGAGGACGATGATCTTGACGTCGGGGTAGTTCTTGCTGATCGCCTGGGCCATCTTCTGGAGCAGAACGGTCTTGCCGGTGCGGGGCGGGGCGACGATGAGGCCGCGCTGCCCGCGGCCGATCGGCGCGACAAGATCGACGATGCGCGTCTCGATCTGGTCGGGCGACGTTTCGAGGATGTAGCGCTGCTCGGGGTGCAGCGGCGTCAAATCTTCGAAGATTGGATTCGTGCGGAGGACTTCGGGCTTGCGGCCGTTGACGGTGTCAACGCGGAGGAGCGCGAAGAAGCGCTCGTTTTCCTTGGGCGGGCGGATCGCCCCCTTGATCTCCATGCCCTTGCGGAGGCCGAGGCGCCGGACCATCGAGGGGGAGACGTAGATGTCATCCGGCGAGGGGAGGTAGCTGCACTCGGGAGAGCGGAGGAAACCGATGCCGCCCTCGACGATGTCGAGGGTGCCCTCGCCGAACATGAGGGCGTTCTCGCCGGCGCGCTTCTTGAGGATCTGGAAGATCAGTTCCTGGCGCGGCGTCTTGTTGAAGTCGGTGAGGCCTTCCTTCTCGGCGAACTTGTGCAGCTCGGTGATGTTCATCCGCTGGAGCTGCGAGACGTGGAGGGCGTTCTTCTCGGCCTCCTGGTACTCCTTGGATTGAGCGATCTTTTCAAGCTCCGCGGCTTCGCGCTCGAGGTCCATGTCGGAGGGGAGCTGGCCGAGGTTGACGGCGTGGTGGTGATGGTGGTGCGAATGCCCGCCGCCTCCCATCCCGCCGCCCATGCCGGGGCCCATACCCATGCCGCGCTTCTTCTTCTTGCGGCGCTTGCCCATGCCGGGCATGCCGGGCTGGCCGTAGCCTCCGCCGCCGCCGCCTTGATAGCCGCCACCACCGCCGCCCCCGCCCCCCCCGCCGTAGTTTTGTGGGCGGTTCTGCTGGTAGTTGCCTTGGTTCTGCTGGTAGCCGCCGCCACCGCCGCCTTGCTGGTGCTGCTGGTGACCGCCGCTGTGTTGTTGTTGCTGATAGCCGCCCCCGCCGCCCTGCTGTTGCTGTTGATATCCGCCGCCACTCTGCTGGTGATGCTGGGGGGTGTGGCTCTGGTGCTGCTGGGGAGGCGCGGAGGGTGCGGCGGTATCTGCCCGCGGGCTTGCACCCGCGGCTCCGTGTGACGCACCCGAAGGTTCACGCGCGGGCGAGGCCAGATCGCGCTGCGGCTGGGGTTGTTCGCGCTGCGGCGCGGGGCCGGAGGACTGACCGGGGAGAGGTCTGGCGGCGGCGGGGAGGCCCGAGGATCGGGAAGGAGCCGGCGCCGCGGGTGCGGGCGGTTCGGCTTCGCGGGAAGAGGAAGAAGAGCGGCGCTTCTTGGGGGCTTCGGTTTCGGAGGAATCAGCGCCGGCCTTCGAAGTGGTGGAAGACGATCTGGGCATGATTGAGCGATCCTGGGTTTGGAAACTGTGGTGCGGCGAGTGAATGAACGAACGGTGTGTGAAGGCTGCCGCGGAGCCGGAAAGAACGAGTGAGTTGGGAGTAAGCGTTGTGAAGGGGGCGCGTTGTGCGCGAACGGAAAGTATCCGGGTCACGGCCCATGAACGCGGCCGCGGAGGACTTCGCCTGGTTGCCGGCGAGGCGTCGCGGGCGTCCTCCCGTGGCCCGTTCCACGCCATGCGGGCGTTTATGGGGTGGGGACGGGGGGGTGCCGTTGCGACTCCCTGATGATATCAAGGATTCGGCGGATTGCCACTTCAAGTTCACCCTCTCCGGCATTGTTTGCAACAACAAAGCGGGAACGGGCCTTTTTCTGCTCGACGGGGAGTTGGGCGGATTCGCGGCGGGTGAGTTCGGCTTCATCCCAGCCGCGGTTGGTCCCGACGCGGGAAAGGCGGATCGCGCGGTCGGTATCGATGAAGAGGACGGCGTCGCACTCGCGGTCGAGGCCGGCTTCGAAGAGGAGGGGTGCGTCCATGACGGCGATGTCTTTGTGGTGGGCGACGGCTTCGGACTGCGCCTGCTCGCGCGTGCGCCAGACGAGGGGGTGGATCAGCGCTTCGAGGCGCTTGCGGTCGGCGTCGCTCTGGAAGATGCGCTGAGCGACGGCGGCGCGGTCCACCTGGCGGCGGTCGTCGAGGACGGATGGTCCCCACCACTCGACGAGTGTGTCGCGGACATCAGGGCGGTCGAGGACGGTCTGGGTGAGGGCGTCGAAGTCGATGACGTGCGCGCCGAGCCTGGAGAGAATGCGCGCGGCGGAGGATTTGCCGGAGCCGACGCCGCCGGCGAGGCCGAGGATGTAGGGGGTGGAAGAGGAGGGCACGGGGAAATCATATGGAAGAAAAAAGATGAAGTTGAAGAGCACCGATCGCTCAAAGCGGCAACCGGTGGGACGGGACAAAGACGATCAGAAACGCGGCGTCATACTCGGTGCGCGGGCACTGCAGTCGGCTCCAAGCGGCCGCCTGCAGTGGCACGATGCGTATGGAACTCAGGTCACTTTGAGGACGGGGCCGCCCGCGTCGGACTTCATCGCGGCGATGGCGACTTCGCGCTCGACGGCGCGGGTGAGGTTTTCGAGGGAGGTGCGGAGGAGGCGATCGGAAGCCTCGCGCTCCTCGAAGTTCGCGGTGGGATTTCCGGCGTCGCTGTTCTGGCGGAGCTTGGTATTGATGGGGACTTCGCCGAGGAAGGGGAGGTTGAGCTTGGCGGCCATGGATTTGGCGCCGCCCTTGCCGAAGAGGTCGTATTCCTTGCCGTCGTCGGCGATGAAGTAGGACATGTTCTCGACGACGCCGAGGACGGGGATGGAGAGCTGCTGGAACATGCGAGCGGCGCGGACGGCGTCGTCCTGCGCGACTTTCTGCGGCGTGCAGACGACGACCGCGCCCGTCACGCTCAGCATCTGCGCCATGGTGAGGGAGACATCGCCGGTGCCTGGCGGGAGGTCGATGATGAGGTAGTCGAGCTCGCCCCATTCGGTCTGCTCGACGAGTTGTTTGAAAGCGCCGTGGGCCATCGGGCCTCGCCAGATGAGGGGCTTCTCGCGATCGACGAGCTTACCGATGGTCATGGTCTTGATGCCGTGGACGTAGAAGACCTGGAGCATGTTGGCGCGGAGGGTGACGTCCATCGCGTCGAGGCCCAGGAGTGTGGGGACGCTGGGGCCGTAGATGTCACCGTCGAGGAGGCCAACAGCGCGGCCTTCGCGCGCGAGGCCGACGGCGAGGTTGACGGAGATGGTGCTCTTGCCGACGCCGCCCTTGCCGGCGCCGACGGCGATGATGTGCTTGATGCCGGGGAGGGAGGGGGATTTTGGGGGTGGGGTTGGGGGCATTGAAAGTGAGGGGCGGCTGGGAAGGGTGGTGCTGGTGTCCTGGTTCACTGATGCAGAGGGCGAGCCGCCCTCTGCAACTCCCTGCTGAAGACGGAAGAAGAGGAAGTGTAGATCGGGGAGAGAGAGTAGCCCTCACCCCGGCCCTCTCCCAGAGGGAGAGGGGGCGGAGAGTCGTGTTTCGTAGGGGTTTTCTCGGGGTGGAAGGGTCGTATTGTTGGTATAGGCCGCAGGGTTGAAGTGGAGTGGCTGGGATTGCCGCAATGGCGGGCCGGGCGGGTCGTTCCGCTAACCGATGATGAGAGAGTCAATCGGGAGGATCACCATGAAGCGCTTGTCGATAGTTGTGTGCGCGATGCTCGTGGCGGCGGGTTCGGCGACGGGTGTGTACGCGGCGGGGACTCAGACCAAGAGCAAGTCGGGCGGGGATCAGAACCAGCAGCCGCTGGGCGGGCCGAAGGTGAAGGACAACGATGCGCCGGGGAACCGGCCGAGCTTTGGTGACGGGGTCGCGGCCGGGAAAGACGGCAAGCGCGGGCCGGGGATCCCGTTCGAGGCGTTCCTCACGAGCGTTCGTTCGCTGAGCGCGGATGGAGCGCCGGAGAATGTGCGGCTGACGGCGGAGCAGCAGGAGAAGCTGCAGGCGATCGTGTCGGAGTTTCAGAGTGAGATGCGGGAGTTTCGGGCGCAGCACGAATCGGAGTTGAAGGAGCTGCGCGAGAAGGCGGGGTTGCCCGAGGGCGCAGGGGGAGCGGGTGCGCGGCGGCCCGGTGCAAAGGGCGGGAAGGATGCGGGGAGCGAGAACAACACGGGCGCGGACCAGAAGCCGGCGCTGGACGATCGTGCGGGAAAGCCGCGGGCTGGGACGAAGGGCGCGAAGGGGAAGCCGGGCGCGAGCGGGCAGGAGGTTACGCCGGAGCAGGCAGCGGCACGGGAGAAGCTGCGTGAGCTTCGGGCGCAGGGGCCGAAGCCGGATGTGCTGCGGTCGAAGGCGTGGTCGGTGCTGAACAGCGACCAGCAGGCGTACGTGCAAGGGAAGCTGAACGAGATGAGGATGCGCGGCGGGCCGGGGGCGGAGGGCGCTGGGGCCGGTGGAGCGGGCGCGCCGACGACGGACGCGACGAATACGAACTCTGGAAAGACGGGGGCGAAGTCGTTCAGCAATAACAAGGGGCGCGGCGGAAAATCCAAGCCATGAGCGCGGGGTGAGCTTCAGAGGGGACCGATGAAGTCGCCCGTTTTGGGCTGAAACCGGGGGTTCCCGGACGGCGGCCCACCTGCGGAACCGTCCGAAATTGTTGCGTTTTTCTGGTGCAGATTGCCCGACCCGGCGCGGCGGCGCGAGGTACGATAGCGGGGCGCGCGGCGTGTGGAGTTTTCCGCGCATCCGTGCCGATGTTGGAATGATGATGCGCCCCACCGAGCCGGAAAAAACAGGCCAACCGATGCACGAACTGACCCGGCGTCAGATGCTGCAGCGCGGGCTGGGCGGTCTGTTCCTTTTGGCGGGAGCGGGCGGGCTTCTGTCGGGCTGCTCGTCGATGGGGGATTCGGACCGGGCGGAGGCGCTGTCGGACATGCACTGGCCTCGGGACCCGCTGAGCGATGCGACGGGGCCGAGTACGGGGGCGGCGAAGCCGATGCCGTCGCCGGGGTTCGATGTGCCCGCGGGGATCATCCCCCGGAGCGCGTGGGCACGGGGGGCGCCGGTGACGGCGCGGATGACGCGGGCGGACCGGCCATTCACAAAGATCACGGTCCACCACGACGGGATGAAGGGGTCATTTAACGACCCGTCGTACGCGGCGGCGGCGAGGCGGCTCGAGAGCATCAGGCAGGGCCACCTCAGCCGGAACCCCGAGCCGTTCGGGGACATCGGGTATCACTATTTGATTGATCCGGCGGGGCGGGTGTGGCAAGGGCGCGAGCTGGTCTGGCAGGGCGCGCACGTGAAGGACCGGAACCCCGGGAACCTCGGCATCTGCATGCTGGGGAACTATGACAATCAGTCGCCCAACCAGGCGCAGCTCGCGGCGCTGGACCGGTTTGTCGCGGAGCAGGCGCGGAAATACCGGGTCAGCCTGATGAATGTGAAGACCCACCGGGAGTGGGACGGCGCGCACACGGCGTGCCCGGGGACCTCCCTTCAGGCGTATATGAAGGTGACGCGGGCTCCGGGTGGTACGATCGCCCGGACGGCATTCGCGTAAACGCCCAGGTTCACAATCAGGTCGGAAAGCCTAAAAACGATCGGTATTCGTTGGGGATATCTGCCATTTTGATGGCGATATCCACGAATTAACGCATAGCCAAATGTGGTTTTTGTGATGGCGCCGGCGCTTGGGCGTTGACAACTGCTTTTTCACGGGCAATTTACACGCTGAGTCCGCGCGAGCGGATTCGCCGGGTAGAAACACGTCACACCCGGACAACTTGCGTTTCCGCGTCGCCGGAGTTCCGGCGGTGCTGAGAGTCTGCTGATGTCGTTCTTGCTTTGAGAGGCAAGGGCTCATCGGATTTGTTGTGCGGTTCATAGTTTTCAGAGTCGAGAGGAGGATTTGAGATGCGTCACATGAGTCTTTTTGTGGTTCCGGCGGCCGTCCTGGTCGCGGCGGGCTCGGCGAGCGCCGTCACCAAGACGTTCGACCTGTCGATCGCCGCTTTCGAGGCGGAAGTTTCGGGCGCAGAGCGCGGCCCGGGCACCTTCGGCACCGGCTTCGAGGCGAACGGCGTCCCGCCGTACGCGCTCGGCGGTCTCCGCGGCCAGAACACCTGGGCGGCGAGCGGCACGAACAACACGTGGCTGACGGTTTCGAACGCGAGCCCGTTCGCCGGCGCTCAGCACGCTCGGTTCCTCAAGGATCCCAGCGCTGCGCAGGGCAGCCTCCGCGTGATCCTGGGCCCGAACAACGGCGCGACCCCCGCGGGCGGCAGCGTCACGAGCGTCCAGACCAAGATTTCCAACATCAACGGCGCTGACTACGAAGTCGTCGGCCAGGCTCCCTCGCAGAGCTTCCTGACCTGGCGCGTTCACTTCGTGTTCGCGAACGGCGACGGCTCGGGCCCGGGCAACATCACGATTCTCGATGACCTCGACGGCCCCGGCGGCGCGACGACCCTCGGTTTCATTGACACCGGGTTCGCCTGGACCCCCGGCGCGTACAAGGAGCTTCGCGTTGAGGTCGGCGGCGCTGGTCTCGGCGCTCCGCTCAACTACTACTATGACAACGCCCTGATCTACACGGGCTCGGTCGGCGTCTTCGCCGGCACGTCCGTCGAGCAGGTCGTCTTCACGACGGACAACTGGCAGCTCGCTGGCGAGACGTTCGACGTTGACAACATCAGCGTCACCCCGATCCCGGCCCCCGGCGCTCTCGCGCTCATGGGCATGGGCGGTCTCGTCGGCCTCCGTCGTCGTCGCTAAGTGATCGGTTTCTGATCCTTTCGGCTGGTTTGCTTTGAAAGGGCCTCCGCTCGCGCGGGGGCCCTTTTTTTCGTTCCGGGGTCGACGAGGCGAAGACGGCCGACGGGACGTCGGCCGCTACACCTGAATGAGCCGCGGTCGTAGGATGTGAGCATGGATCGGACGACGGACGTAGCGGCGGCGATTGAGCGGCTCCGGCAATCGCGGGTGAAGACGCCGCCGGCGAGCGAGGCGAGCGCGTCGTTCTCGGCGATGGGGCGGCAGCTCGAGCGGAGCTCCAGGCGGCTGGGGAGCATCGCGGAGGCGTGGCTCGAGGTGTGCCCGGCGGGGCTTGTGGAGCGCACGAGCGTGAAGTCGTTTGTTTCGGGAACGCTCACGATCGGCGTGCGGGACGCGGCGACGCGGTTCGAGTTGGACCGGGTGTTGCGGACGGGGATGGAGCGGGAGCTGGTGCGGCGGACGCCGAGCACGTTACGGAGTGTGAAGGTGGTGATTGAAGCGCCGGTTGATGCGGGAACGAGTTGAACCGTCGAGAGTTCCCCGGTCGTTGCAGTTGGCCCGCGAGAGATACGGCCGGCGAGGGCGCCGCTACAGCGATGCGGATATCAGATGTTGCACGGTGCGATGAGTGTCACGCGGACGCATCGAGGACGATGCGGTAGCGGGCCTTGTCGGCCTTGAGGTGGGCGAGGGCTTCGTTGACCCTGGTCATGGGGAAGCGCTCGGTCTGGGCCTTGATGCCGTGGTGCTTGGCGAACTGCAACATGCGGGCGATGTCACCCGGGCCGCCGCTGGGATTGCCGGCGATGGAGCGGCGGGCCATGATGAGGCTGAAGGGTGAGACTTCGAGATTGGTGGTGGAAGCGCCGAGCACCACGAGGGTGCCCTTGGGTCGCAGGGCGTTGACGTAGCGCTGCCAGTCGATCGCCGCGCCGACGGTGTTGAGGATCACGTCGAGCGATCCCGCGGCGGCGTCGAGATCCTTGGGGTCGCGGCTGTTGATGATCTCTTCGGCGCCGAACTTCTTCGCTTCGTCGGCTTTGGCGCCGGTGCTGGTGAAGGCGACGACGCGGCAGCCCCAGGCGCGGGCGAACTGGAGCGCGAGGTGGCCCAGGCCTCCGATGCCCACGACGCCGACGCGGGCCATGGGGCTGAAGTTGAACTTGACGAAGGGGTTGAAGACGGTGATGCCGGCGCAGAGGAGCGGCGCGGCGTTTTCGGAATCGAGGCCTTCGGGGATGGGGACGGCGCAATAGGCGCTGCAGCGGACGCGGTCGGCGAAGCCGCCGAAGCGGTTGATGATGGTGGACTCGGCGGTCTGGCAGAGGGCGTGCTCGCCGGACTCGCACCACTCGCAGTGGCGGCAGGTGGCGGAGTACCAGCCGAGGCCGACGCGCTGACCGGGCTTGAGGTGGGAGACGTTGGAGCCAAGGGCGGCGACGGTGCCGATGACCTCGTGGCCCGGGACGACGGGGTACTTGCTCATCCCCCATTCGTTTTCGAGCATGGCGAGGTCGCTGTGGCAGATGCCGCAGTGGGTGACCTGGATGTCGACGTCGTCGGGTTTGAGGGGGCCGGGGTCGAAGGAGGTGGGCTCGAGGGCGCTGTTCTGGCGGTTCGCGGCGTAGACGCGAAATGGCATCGGTGGTCTCCCTTCCCCGCCCTTATGCGGATGGTATGCCGGGGACGTGGTCGTATGCGACCTCTACGACCTCTGCCGCTGCATCGGCGGGCAGGCCACCGGTGCCACACGGGGAAAGGTGTGAATCCGTGGGGGAACGGCGTGCGAACAGAAGATCATCGGGGCGAAGGATTCGCCCGATAGCATTCACCATGATCACCCGACGGGCGTCGAATACGGATCTGCCGGCCGAACTCCGCGCGCACATGGAGCGGATCAAGGCCAAGGCGAACGAGTACGGGCTGGTGTTCCCGGAGGTGATCTATGAGGTTCTCGATTTCGAGACGATGAACCAGATCGCGGCGTATGGGGGGTTCGCGGTGCGGTACCCGCACTGGCGCTGGGGGATGGAGTTCGAGCGGCTCTCGAAGCGCGACGCGTACGGGCTCGGGCGCATCTACGAGATGGTGATCAACAACGACCCGGTGTACGCGTACCTCCAGGAGTCGAACAGCGTCACGGACCAGAAGCTGGTGATGGCGCACGTGTACGGGCACGCGGACTTCTTCTTCAACAACTTCTGGTTCAGCAAGACGGACCGGAAGATGATGAACACGATGGCGAACCACGCGACGCGCGTGATGCGGCACATCGAGCATCACGGGCAGGATGCGGTGGAGCGGTTTGTAGATTTGTGCTTGTCGGTGGAGCATCTGATCGATCCGCACTCGGTGTTCTCGCCGCAGTTCTCGGCGGGGGCGGAGCGGGATCGGAACGCGGCGGGGGGCGCGGGACGGGGGGCGGCGTACGAGCCTTCGAAGCTGCCGGCGAAGAGCTACATGGATCCGTTCGTGAACCCGCGCGCGAGGCTCGACCGGGAGAAGCAGGATTTCGAGCGTGACCAGAAGGCGAAGCGGGGACGGTTCCCGGCTGAGCCGGCGCGGGACGTGCTCCTGTTCATGATGCACCACGCGCCGCTGGAGGATTGGCAGCAGGACGTGCTGTCGATCATCCGTGATGAGAGCTATTACTTCGCGCCCCAAGCGATGACAAAGGTGATGAACGAGGGGTGGGCGACATACTGGCACTCGAAGCTGATGACGGAGCATTTCCTCGAGGCGGCGGAGATCGTCGACTACGCGGAGCAGCACTCGGGCGTGGTGCATATGCCGCCCGGGGGGTTCAACCCGTACAAGATCGGCGTCGAGCTGTGGAAGGACATCGAGCGGCGGTGGAACACGGGTCAGCACGGGCCGGCGTGGGAACGGCTCACCGATCTCGGCGACAAGGATCGGTTCGACGACAAGTCGATGAAGGGGCGTGAGAAGATCTTCGAGATCCGGCGCATCTACAACGACGTGAGCTTCATCGACGAGTTTCTCACGGAGGAGTTCGTGGAGCGGCACAAGATGTTCCGGTTCCGGCGCGACCCGCAGTCGGGCGAGACGCGCGTGGTGAGCCGCGACTTCGAACAGATCAAGCAGACGCTGCTGTACCGGATTACGAACATGGGGCAGCCGTTCATCTATGTGGTGGACGGGAACTACCTGAACCGCGGGGAGCTGTACCTGGCGCACCAATGGAACGGGCTGGATATCGATCTGGCGAAGGCGAGCGATGTGCTCAAGAATCTGCGGCTGCTGTGGGGGCGGCCGGTGCACCTGCAGGCGCGGCTGGATGATGACATGCAGTTGTTGTCGATGGTGGAGCCGGAGAAGCCGGTGAAGAAGGAGAAGATCACCGACTCGACGCCGCGACCGGCGAATGAGGTGCGCTAGCGTTTGATTTGGCGCAGGGCCTCATCGGCGAGGCGCGCCAGGCGTTCGCGGCGTTCGGATTCTTCCGCGGCGGTGGCGAGAAGATCGTTGTCGGATCCCGAGGGACATGCCGTGGTTGGCGCGCGGGGCGAGGCGGTAGTCGGCTTGAGCGCGTCGGTGGTGAGCCCGGTGACGGGGGTGGGCATCACGCGGCCGCCGGCGCGCTGCGAGGCGCTGACGGTGGCGCACTGCGCTTGCGGGATGGCGGCGCCGGGTGAACAGGCGGCGCGGTCTTCGAGGGGGCCGAGGGCGCGGCCTTGGGCGTAGCCGCCGCTAAGGGCGTTGCCGGCGCCGCCGGGTTGCCAGGAAGCGATGCCCGAGGACGAAGTCTCGCGCGAGCGGAAGAGGTCGTAGGGGGAGCAGGAGTCGTCGACGCCGCAGGGGTAGAAGACGGTGCCGGCGGGGATCTGGATGAGGATGCGCTGGCCTTTTTGATTGCCGCGGACGTCGAGGGAGTATTGCGAGCGGTCGAAGACGGCGACGGTGGCGCCCGCGCGGCGCATGAAGCGGCCGTCGGGGAGCTGGTAGACGCGCTCGAAGGTGTTGTCCTGGCGGAGATTGACTTGTTGTTGCTTGAGGCTGGTCTGGAGGCCGACAACGTCAGCCACGCCCTGGTCGATGAGTTGGGCGGTTGGGGCGGTCGCGGGTTGGGCACGAGCAATGCTGACTGCCGTCGCGGTTGCGGCGGCGGTAAGAGCGAGATGGGAGAGGCGGAGGGGCACGCGGAGATAGTATCGGTCCGGGGGGTGTGAAGGTTCGCGCGCGGAGGTCAATCGGGACACGCTTCTCCCCCCCACCCCCACACACACAAAGCCGCGGGTCCGGCATCCGACATCCAACAAACTATTCGGTCCCGCAAAAACGCCCTCAGGCGCGTTGAGCCGCGGCGTGCGGGGTGGTGCTCAGGCCCAATAGCGATGCGAGGGAGAGCTCGCCGGTGGCCTCTTCGACGGCGTGGCTGATGCGCTGGTCGAGGTGCTGCATCGCGAGCTCTCCGGGCGTGGGCTCGGGGCTGAGCTCGTGCACGACGTGCTGGTCCTGCTCCATTGCGGAGATCACGTCCGCGATGCGGATCTGTTCGGGTGGCATTCGCAGCCGATAGCCTCCGCCGACGCCGACCTTGGATTCGAGGAATCCGGCGGAGCGAAGGACGAGGAGGATGGACTCCAGGAACTTGGCTGGAAGGTGTTCGCGCTCCGCGATTTCGCGGGATTGAACGTACTTACCCCGCCCGCCCGTTGCCGCGGTCGGGGCGGCAAGACGGACGATCGATTTGATCGCGTATTCGGAGCGCTTGCTGAGTTTCATGGCCTATACCACGCATGCTAGGCCGACAGTTCGCGACGGACCCCGACGGAAGTGTGACCCTGTTGCTCTTACGGAATGAGACGCACGAGGTTGCCGGTGTGTTCAAAAGATCACCCGGAACTCGATGTCTATCAGGTCAGGATGGCCTTCCGTATGAAGATTCTCTAATGCTTTTCCGGTGGCACGCCACTTGTAAAGGGCATCCACGAGTGGTCGGTCCTTGTCGCGGTTGCCCGTGCCGCGGATGAGCTCGATTTTTTCGACCTTGCCTTCGCGGTTGAAAAAGAGGCGGACGATGGCGATGTCGACGGACGACATGGCGCGCGTGTAACGGCTGAGCACCGGGCGAACTGTTTTGATGCGGAGGCCCTTGGCGACGGCGGGCTTTCCGGCTTCGACGGTGGTGGCGCGCTTGGTCGCGGCGAAGTCGGCTTCACGGTCGGATTTGTCGCCGAGGGAGTCGCCGCCGGTGCCGGGGTTGACGGTGGGATCGACGGGGGGCGCGGTCGCGCCAGGCGGTTGAACGGGCGCGAGAGACGAGGGCGGTGAGTTTGGTTGCGATGGCTCGGGGGGTGCGGGATCGGCGGGCGTTAATGGTTCGTCGGGCGGCGATGTCTGGGCGCGCTTCGTCGCCTCTTTTTCGGGTGGCGAGATTTCGGCCTGGTCGTCCGGGGCGGGATTGTCTGAGTCGAGCGGATTTGCGTTGTTGTCCTCGCCCTTTTTGGGCTCGGCTTTGGGCAGCGCATCGCCTTCCCGCTCGACGGGGCGCTCTTCTTCGAGTGGGTTGCCGATCACTTCGCGCGGGCGAGGGCGAGCGCGGGGGGGCGCGGGCTCGGGCGGGAGAGGCGAGAGGAGCAACGAAGGTGCGTCGTCGGGCGACGGCGCGGGCTTGGGCTGGTCTTGCGGTTTGGGTTTCTGTTGCTCGGGCTGGGGTTGCTCGACGGGTTTGGGTTCGGTGTTGGCGGGTTGTTGCGGCGGCGGGGTTTGTGCAGCGGATGGTTGCGGCTGGGGCGCGGGCGCGGAGGCGGCCGCCTGGACGGGTGCGCCGGGCGAAGCGTCATCCATCTTGAGCGCGGGCTGGTCGACGACGGATGGATTCGGCGAGGTGTTCTCGGTCGGCGTCGGCGTGACGAAGCCGAGCCAGGTCGTGGATTCGGCGGTGCCGTTCTCGTCGCCCACGGTGATGTGCTCGGGCTCGGGAGGCGCGGGAGGCTTTGTTTCCGGCGGCTTGGGTTCGGGAGGCTTGGGCTCGGGCGGCTTCTGCTCTTCGGGAGGGAGAGGCGGGAACTCGACGCGCTCGCGGGCGCGGGCTTCCTTGGCGCGCATCTGCAGGCGGTCGGTGGTGGGCGAGTCGTCGCCGATGAGGAGGGCGGAGGTCTGGACACCGGCCGCGCCGAGCACGTGCAGGAGCGCGCTCATGAGGAGGCACATGGCGATCGGGTCTCG
>DASZQL010000120.1:0-5121 GCA_035549675.1 Phycisphaerales bacterium
TCACTCAGAGCAGTGATCGGTGGCACGGGTCATCGTCTGGTGGTTCGTCGGCGTCGCGCGGCGGGATGATTCTGTTGAATAAGTACCCGTATGCGAACGGGCATCTGCTGGTGTGCCTGGGGGATGGAAGGCCGCGGTTGATGGATTATGAGGAGGGGCAGCGCGCGGAGCTGTGGTCGCTGGTGGATCTCGCGGTGGACTTGTGCGAGCGGACGCTTCGGTGCCAAGGGGTGAACGTCGGGTTCAACCAGGGCCTCGCGGCGGGGGCGGGGGTGCCGGAGCATGTGCACGTGCACGTCGTGCCGCGGTGGTTCGGGGACGTGAACTTCTTTACGACGGTGGGGCATGTGCGGGTGATCCCGAGCGCGCTGGAGGACATGGGGAAGCGGTATCGGGAGGTGTGGGGGGAGGTGAGGAAGGAAATGGGGTTGAAGGACGCGGGGCGCGCATAAACTTGATGGATGGCGCGGCGGGTTGGAGCACTGGTGCCGTGGCGGGCGAAGCCGACGTTCGCGGGGCTGCGCGTTGAGGATCGCCGGGCGGCAAAGACGGGGGATTTGGGCCGGATCATTCCATGGTCGATGGTGAGTTTCAGGGGGAATGGTTGTGCCCTTGCTGAGGAAGACGCGGACGATGTTGGAACGCCGCCTCGTTTCTGGTTGCGGGTTGGTGATGGCCGGCGGTATCGCGTGTCGAAGCGATTGCATCGCCGATCGTTGGATCGAGCGTGGGGCAACGGCTCGCTTGTGGTGGATGAGTGCTTTGATGAGGTGCGTCGTGTACGGCGCTATTGCCTCATTGGGCCGGTGCTGACGACCGGGATTGCCGCGACCATCTTCACCGTATTCGGCTTGTTTCGCGGTGTGCCGCCCGGGCTCTCGGGGCACGTCGTTCTGTATTACGCCGCGATCTGCGGGATCGTGGTGATGTACACCACGCCGGTCTGGCTGGCGGGCGTGGCGGTTGTTCCCGTATTCCGTCACAACGTGCGCCGGTCGACGTGCGGCGTCGATGGCATCACGGCGCAGATGAACGACGGACGGGTCATCGAAGCGAAGTGGCGCGACCTGCGAAGGGTTTTGCGGAGTGGATCCGGCGCGTGGAAGGCGGAGTTCGTCGATGGGTCGGTGATTTACTGGGCGCGAGCGCGGCACACGTCGGAGTTGTTGCGACGGCTGCGCGCGCAAATAGAGCCGGAATCCGTGCAGCGCGATATCACCGCGAAGCGGCGGATGCGTGTACGGATCGTGGCATGGTGCTTTATTGGTGGGTCTGTTGGTGTGGTGATGGTCGCTTATCTGCAGATGCTGGGGCTGGGGCCCTCCGCTAATCCGTGGCATTCGGTGCTGGTCGGGCTGATGATCGGCGTGGCTTTTCCAGCGCTGCTGTTGGGGGTGGCCTGGGTTGCGGGCCGACAGTCCGGTCGTTCGCCCGAGAGGCGAAGAAAAAGAGAGTGAAGGTTTGCTGTCGAATGGCTGGCGGCTGTCGCCGCTGAGCCACTCGCAACGGTCGTTCGCCCGCTGGGCGAAGAAGAAGAAGAAGAAGAAGAGAATGAGAAAGGGAGTAAATGGCCGCCTTCCGGAGGCAGCCGCGGGGCGCGGCGTGCCTCCGGCAACGATCGCTCGCCCTCCGGGCGAGGGCGCGGGGCACGCGGACGAACCGCGTACCCCGGCACCCGCTGTCTCGTTCTTTGGGGAGTGGCGCGCCGTTGCGGCGTTACTGCTTCTTCGGCTTGAACATCCGGAAGAGCTTGGTCAGCGGGTCGTAGAACTCGTCGACGACGCGCTCCTTCAGCGGGATGATCGCGTTGTCGGTGATGGTGATGTGCTCGGGGCAGACCTTCGTGCAGCACTTCGTGATGTTGCAATAGCCGAGGCCCTGTTCCTTCTTGAGGTCGGCGAGACGGTCGCCGGTGTCGAGGGGGTGCATCTCCAATGCCGCGGCGTGGACGAAGAGGCGCGGACCGATGAACTCCTCGTGCTTTCCGTGCTCGCGGAGGACGTGGCAGACGTCCTGGCACAGGAAGCACTCGATGCACTTGCGGAACTCCTGCGGGCGGTCGATGTCGGCCTGCTGCATCCGCCAGGTGCCGTCGGGTGCGTCGGGCTTGCGGGGCTTGAAGGGCTTGACCTTCATCTTCGCGCGGAAGTTCGAGGAGACGTCGGTGACGAGGTCGCGGATGCTGGGGAAGGCGCGGAGCGGCTCGATGGTGATCGTCTCGCCCGGCTGGAACTCGTCCATGCGCGTCATGCACATGAGGCGCGGCTTGCCGTTGATCTCGGCGGAGCACGAGCCGCACTTGCCGGCCTTGCAGTTCCAGCGGCAGGCGAGGTCGGGCGCGCTCTCGGCCTGGATCTGGTGGACGCAGTCGAGGACGACCATGCCGGGGCCGGCCTGGGTCTTGTATTCGGAGAAGGAGCCGCCGGAGCGGTCGCCGCGCCAGACGCGGAAGGTGGTGCTGGATGCGGTTTCCCGGATCGGGCCCGAGTGCAGCGGCTGATCGGGCAGGCCGTCGGGGGCGTCGGGCACGGCGTAGGACTTTTCGGTGGTCATGTGGGTACTCGATCGAGGAAAAGGCATTCACCGCAGAGGCGCAGAGGACGCAGAGAAGAGAGGAGTGAAAAGTTGAAAGTGCTGAGTGCTCGGTGGGCCAGGGAGATTTCGGACGGACAAGGCCATTGCGAGGATCATTTGAACAAGACTATTCGTGGGCGCAAGGGGTTGGCGGGTCGGTGGTGTTCTGGCCGAACCACACCTGGTAGCCGTGGGGGTCTTCGATGGTGAACTCTTTCATCTCGTAGAAGGTGACGCGAAGGGGGGAGACCTTCACGCCGGCGCTCGCGTACTTCGCGTGCAGGGCGGTGATGTCTTCGGTGGGATAGAAGTAAAGGATCACGCCGCGACGGGCGGCGGCGACCGCGGCCTCCTGGCCCGCCGGCGTTTCGTCGCGGGTGAACATCAACTCGACTTTCCAAGGGGAGTCGTGGCCGCCGGAGGGACCGCCGGCGCCGACGAGGCACCAGCCGAGCTTGCCGTGGAACTCCATCTGGTTGAGGAGCGTGAAGCCGAGGATGTTGACGTAGAAATCGCGGGCGCGTTCGACGCTTTCGACGGCGAGCATGGGGGCGAGGTTGCGGAGGGGGAGCGTCATGAGTGCTTAGAAAAAGGGATTGGGCACTGGGCACCGGGCATTGGGAAGACGCGCACGCGTAAGGGGTTATTTGTTTTCTTCGATCACCTGTTGGAGCTCGGCGGGGATGGGCTTGACGGGTTCGCGGCTGACCTGCATGCAGCCGTCAGGGGTCTGGCGGGAGATGAGATTCCACTTGCCCCACTCGTCGCTCTTGGTCGGGAAGTCGTCGCGGAACTGGGCACCGCGGCTTTCTTTCCGCTCGATCGCGGCTCGGGTCACGGCCTCGGCGCAGATGAGGAGATTGCGGAGATCGATGCAGGTGTGCCAGCCGGGGTTGTACTCGCGGTTGCCGGGAACCCCGACCTTCGCGGCGCGGGCGCGGAGGACCTGGATCTTTTCGAGGGCGCGGGCCATCTCATTCTCGACGCGGACGATGCCGACCAGCTCCTGCATCGCGTCCTGGAGCTCGTGCTGGATCGTGTAGGGATTCTCACCCCCGGCGCCGCGATCAAAGGGTTCAAGGGATTGCTTCTCGGCGGCGGCGATCTGTGATTCATCCACCTTCGCGGCGCCCTTCTGCTTGGCGAAGATGGCGGCGTGCTCGCCGGCGCGCTTGCCGAAGACGAGGAGGTCGGAGAGCGAGTTGCCGCCCAGGCGGTTGGCCCCGTGAAGCCCCGCTGCGACCTCGCCGGCGGCGAAGAGGCCGGGGACGCTGGACATCTGGGTATCGCCATCGACGCGCACGCCGCCCATCGAGTAGTGGGTCGTGGGACCGACTTCCATCGGTTCCTTGGTGATATCGACGTTCGCGAGCGTGATGAACTGGTGGTACATGCTCGGGAGCTTCTTCTTGATGTGCTCCGTCGCGTTGGGGACCTTTTCCTTGATCCAGGCGATGTCGAGGAAGACCCCGCCGTGGGGAGACCCGCGGCCGCCCTTCACCTCGCGGTTGATGCAGCGCGCGACGTGGTCGCGGGTCAGCAGCTCGGGCGGGCGGTTGGCGGACTTGTCGCCGGTGACGTAGCGCCAGCCCTCTTCGGCGTCCTTCGCCGTTTGATTTTTGTAGTTGTCCGGGATGTCGTTGAACATGAAGCGCTCGCCCTTGTTGTTGAGCAAGCGGCCGCCCTCGCCGCGGACCCCTTCGGTGACGAGAATGCCCCGGACGCTGGGGGGCCAGACCATCCCGGTGGGATGGAACTGTACGAACTCCATGTCCAGGAGATCGGCGCCGGCGCGGTAGGCGAGGGCGTGGCCGTCGCCGGTGTACTCCCAGGAGTTGCTGGTGATCTTGAAGGCGCGGCCGATGCCGCCGGTGGCAAGGACGATGGCGGGGGCGCGCCAGAGGTGGAAGCGGCCGCGTTCGCGGTCGTAGCCGAAGGCGCCGGCGATGCGCTCGCCGTCCTTGAGAAGATCGGTGACGGTCATCTCCATGTAGATGGCGAGGCCCTGGTGGATGCCGTGGTCCTGCAGCGTGCGGATCATCTCGAGGCCGGTGCGGTCGCCGACGTGCGCGAGGCGCGGGTAGCGGTGGCCGCCGAAGTTGCGCTGGAGGATCTTGCCGTCCTGGGTGCGGTCGAAGAGGGCCCCCCAGGCTTCGAGCTCGCGGACGCGGGCGGGGGCTTCCTTGGCGTGGAGCTCGGCCATGCGGGGGTTGTTCAGGTACTGCCCGCCGCGCATGGTGTCGGCGAAGTGGACCTTCCAGTTGTCGCGCTCATCGACGTTGGCCATCGCGGCGGCGACGCCCCCCTCGGCCATGACGGTGTGCGCCTTGCCGAGAAGGGACTTGCAGACGAGCCCGACGCGGCAGCCGGCGGCGGAGGCCTCGATCGCGGCACGGAGGCCGGCGCCGCCGGCGCCGATGACGAGGACGTCGTGGTCGTGGACTTCGTAAGAGGGCATTCGAGGCTCCAGAAGACTCACCGCGGAGACGCGGAGATCGCTGAGGAAGACAAGAACACATTGATCGCGAGAGCGCGGAAGATCGCGTC
>DASZQL010000121.1:0-4559 GCA_035549675.1 Phycisphaerales bacterium
CCGGGTGGGTGGGCTACATCCTCTCTGTCTCCGTCATCAGTTCAGTCCAAGACTTGCTGCAGGATGAGCCTCCTGCGCCCCGGCATGCGCATACAAAAAACCCCGCGCTCGCGCGCAGGGTCTTTCAATCAATCTGACTCAACGAACCCTCAGCTCCTCCGACGCCGCGCCCCGATC
This sequence comes from Phycisphaerales bacterium, assembly GCA_035549675.1. GTDB lineage: Bacteria > Planctomycetota > Phycisphaerae > Phycisphaerales > UBA1924 > DASZQL01. Next base: position 178 of record DASZQL010000121.1, read on the forward strand.
AGCGTGCCGACGCCGAGCACCGCAATCGTGGCGGGCCCGGGCACCGGCGTCGCCCAAACGACTGTGCCGGGTGCGCTGCCCGACGTCTCGCCGATCTGCCAGTTCGGTCCGCTGAAGAAGTCGATGTTCCCCGACACCACCGGCGTCCAATCGCTCCCCCACACCCACACCGGATCAACGAAAGGCTCCTCGTTCGACTCCGCCACGATCCAGTACCGCGTCCCCGCGTTCAGCGTCGGATGCAGCCCCGAATCCGCGAGGTCGAGCACCGGGCTCCAACCCACCGCGCCCGTCGCCATGCTCCAGGACTCGATGGCGACACCGCTCGGCTGCCCCCACACCGTGTCGCCCGGGACTCCACCTTGGAGCGACAGCGTGTACGTGCGGCCCGGGTTGTCGAAATCATTGCTCATGAACCACACGCCGATCGCGTCAAGCGTGCACGTCGTGCTCGGCACGAACGACACCGTCACGGTTTGCTCGACAAAGACGTCGTACCCGATGAACCCGAAGAACCCGCCATCCGGCGTGCCGGTGTCGAAGATCACATCCGCCCGCGCAGCCCCGCCCGCCACGCACGCCAGGAGTCCCGCCGCGACGATCGCCCGCTGAATCGAACGGACCATGATTCCTCCTCTTCCTGCTCAACGCCCCATGAATGGGCCTGAGACCTCTCATCCAGCCGCGGCCGGCCCCGCGAACGTCCCGGAACCTCCAAAGCCGCTGGCCACCCCGCTCTAACGGTTACTATGCGCCCAAATGGGCTTGTTTCAAGAAAGTTTCCTAGAAACTTCCATATCAGACGACTATTCGTCTCGATTGTGATAGAGTGAATAGAGGCCATCCGGCCCCAAATCGCCCCCAACGGCGTTCAAACGCACATATGGCTCCGAGGCAACGACCCAACACCATCCCGCCCGAACCAGCCGAACCGCCGGCGCCCGACGATCTCGAGGCCCGCATCGTCCGCACGGGCGATGAGCTTCTCTCCAGCCTCCGCCGCGTCCTCGACCGCCTCAACGGCAGCGAGTCCGGCCCCCAGCGCCTCGCTCGCGAGCTCGGCGTGGACAAAGTCCTCGCCTCGCGCCTTCTCAAAGCAGTCCGCTCTCCCGACGGCATGACCGCCATGCACCGCGCGCCCGGCCCCGAGCCGATCCGGCGCGTGCTCAAGGCCAGCCTCCTCGCCGGTGTCCCCCAGGAAGAAATCGCTGCCGCCGAAGCCGCGACCGACGCCTTCGAGCAACTCATCGAAACCGGCACCGGCGACCGCACGGGCCTCGAGACCATGCTCAGCGCCTGGGTGCCCGAAGCCCGCCGCGACTTCGAGCTGCGCCGCAAGCAGGCCGCCTTCCGCGCGATGAGCCAGCTCAAGGGCGTTCAAACAGACGTCTTCGCCGAGACCGCCATCTTCTGGCCCAACAAGGACGGTGAGAAGATCGACGTCGTCTGGATCAAGTGCGTCATCGGCCTCGCGCGACTCCGCCCCGGCGTCGCCATCAAGTTCGTCTCCAAGCGCGGCGTCGAGAACCCCACCGGCCGCCACCCCCTGACTCTCGCGGGAGACCCCGTCGATTCCGTCAGCAACACCGTCCTTCCCGAGTTCTGCACCACGCCGCTCCCGCGCCTCATCGCCACCGTGACCGGCGAGCACACGCACTACATGGTCGAAGACACCCGTCTCATCGAGCCCGTCCGCGTGGTCACGTGCGAAGTCAACATCGCCGAGATCCCTCGCTACGTCCCCTCGTCCAAGGGCCGCCGCGCCTGGGCGTCGAGCGACATCGCCATCCCCGCGCAGGCCTTCCAGTTCGACACGCTCCTCCACCCCGACCTCTACGCCGGCGCCCAACCCGATCTCCGCGTCTACGACACCACCATCCACGGCACCGCGGACCGCAACGATCCCTCCCGCGACATCGACCAGTTCGACCTTCTCGACCGCATCGACGACCTCGGCACCGGCCTCTCCCGCTTCGGCTCCTCGCACGTGCCGCAGTACCGCCGCCTCATCGGCCGCGTCTGCGAGCACCTCACCCTCGATTCCACCATCCTCCGCGGCTACCGCGTCTCCAGCGGCTACCCCCTCTACGGCGCCCAGTACGTCATGAGCTTCCCGACGACTGAGCGGTAAGAGAGCATCGGCCAGCGGACTCCACCTGCTTGGAATGGTCGAAAGCCGTTATTCAGGAATCACAACTTCGCTGAATGCGCCGGCCTCAACCGCGGCGATCGCCTCGACGACAACCGCGAGGTTCCTTTGAATCCTCGGCCAGCTCGTCGTGGAAAGGATCAAAATGGCGAGCCGCCGGCCAGCCAGATTCTGCTGATACCGAAGATTTTGGTCGGTTGTGATCATCACATCGAAGCTCGCTTCGGCGGCGGTGACGAGTTCACCGTTGCCGAGCGACGCCCAACCCATTTCGTGCGCGGTCTTGACCTCATGGCCGGCCAACGCGTGCCGCAGCGGAGCCGGCGTTCCTTGATCGAAAAGGATTCTCATGGGATCGGTGGGAGGAGGAATCCGCCGGGGTCAGGCAGCCAGACTGCGCTCGGCGTGAGTGAGCACGGCTTCGACTTGAGCCCGCGCGACGCCCGGGAACCACTGAAGAAAATCATCGATGCGGGCGCCGTCTTCGATGTTCTCGAAGAGGGCCTTGACCGGCACCCGAGTGCCCTTGAAGAGCCAGACCCCGCCTACTTTGCCGGGGATCCGCTCGACTTCTGGACATGTGCTCCAATCAAGCATGCCTTGATCATAGGACTGCACGCTCCTCGCTGCTAGCCCGACGTGTCACTAGCGAATCCCATGGTGTTTGGGCACACTCATTCCTCATGCCGCCCCGTCTCTACGACGTCACCCCGCCCATCACCCCCAACCTGGCCATCTGGCCCGGCGACACACCGCCCTCGCGCGAAATCCTCTGTGACATCGCCAGGGGCGACAACATCACCCTCTCCACCCTCCGCGCCACCGTCCACTTGGGCGCCCACGCCGACGGCGCGAACCACTACGGCCATCCCGCCCCTTCCATCGACGCCATGCCCTTGGGCCGCTACCTCGGCCCCTGCCGAGTCATCACCGCGAACGCCCCGCGCGGGACAAGAGTGGGGGAGTCGCATCTCTCCGCGCCGCTCGATTCAATCGACGCCGACGCCACGCCGCGCGTGCTCATCCGCACCAATACCTACCCCGACCCGACGAACTTCAACCGCGACTTCGCCGCCCTCGAACCCGCCCTTGTCGAATCCCTCGCCCACCGCGGCGTCTTCCTCATCGGCATCGACACCCCCAGCGTCGATCTCTGCGACTCCAAGGACCTCCCCGCGCACAAGATGTTCCTGAAGCACGACGTCTCCATCCTCGAAGGCATCGTCCTGACGGAAGTCCCCGACGGCGTCTACGAGCTCATCGCCCTGCCGCTGAAGCTCGTCGGCTTCGACGCCAGTCCCGTCCGCGCCGTTCTCCGGGCGCTCGAATAAGAAATCGAACGCAGAGGAATCAGAGGTCTCGCGGAGAAACGCGGAGAAGAAAGATCATTGAAATAAATCAAGACAGAGTCTCAAACTCTGCGTCCCTCTGCGCTTCTCTGATTTCTCTGCGTTCGCATCTTGCCTTCAAGTCAGCGACAGCGAATCCTTGATCCCCAGGTTCGCGTAAATCTCCCGCGTCGCCGTCGATCGATTCAACGTGTAAAAGTGCAAGCCGCGGACATTGTTGTCCAAGAGGTCGCGGCACTGCTCCGTCGCCCAGTGCACGCCCACGCGCTTGATCGCCTCCGCATCCCCTTTGCACCGATCGACCGCTTTCAAAAGCCTCGCCGGCACCCGCGCCCCGAGCGCGAGCTGCGCGATCGCTTTCATCCCGCTGAGCGACGTGATCGGCATCACCCCCGCGATGATCGGCACCTTGATCCCCGCCAGTTCGCACCGCTCGCGGAAGTCATAAAAATCGCGGTTGTCGAAGAAGAGCTGCGTGATGACGAAGTCCACCCCCGCATCGATCTTCGCCTTGAAGTGGTCCATCTCCTGCAGCCGGTTCGGGCAGCCCGGGTGCCCCTCGGGAAACCCCGCGACGCCGATCCCGAACCCGCGCGGGTCCGCGATGTCCCGCCCCGCGTGCCGCTGCTTGAACGCCTTGATGAACTTCACGAGCTGCAGCGCGTACCGGAAACTATCCCGCGAGCGGTCATAATCCGGCCGATCCCGCGGCGGGTCACCCGCGAGCGCCAGAATATTGCTGATCCCCACCATCGCGTACTGCTCGAGAATGTCGTAGATCTCCGCCTCCGTGTGGTAGATGCACGTGAGGTGGGGCATCGGGTTGAGCCCCGTCGTCTGCTTGATCCGCGTGACCAGCTCGTGCGTGCGCGTCCGAGTGGGGG
>DASZQL010000122.1:0-2853 GCA_035549675.1 Phycisphaerales bacterium
TCGGCGCCCGCCTTCTCGTCCCCTTGCAGCTTCTTGGCCAACGCGTCCACCGTGTCAATCGCACGAATCAGCGCCACGCCGCCGCCCGGCAGGATGCCTTCCGCGACCGCCGCACGGGTCGCGTGCAGCGCGTCCTCGACGCGTCCTTTCTTCTGCTTCATGTCGGCCTCAGTGGCCGCACCGACGCGGATAATCGCCACGCCGCCGGTGAGCTTGGCGAGGCGCTCCATGAGCTTTTCCTTGTCGTAGTCGCTGGTGGACCGGTCGTGCTGCGCCTTGATCTGCTCGGCCCGGGCCTCGATCTCGCTCTTCTTCCCCGCGCCCTCGATGATGGTCGTGTTGTCCTTGTCCACGATGATCTTCTTGGCGCGGCCCAGCTCCTTCAGCTCAACCGACTCGAGCGTCCGCCCGAGGTCCTCGCTGAAGAACATCCCGCCGGTGAGCGTCGCGATGTCCCCCAGCATGGCCTTGCGCCGATCGCCGAAGCCCGGCGCCTTGACCGCGCAGATCTTCAGCACGCCGCGGAGGCGGTTGACGACGAGCGCCGCGAGGGCTTCGTTCTCGACCTCTTCGGCAATGATGAGCAGCGGCTTGCCGCCCATCGCGACCTTGTTCAGCAGCGGCAGGAAGTCCGCGAGGTTCCCGATCTTCTTCTCGTAGATCAGGATCTGCGCATCCTCAAGAATGCACTCGGCGGTCTTGGGGTTCGTCATGAAGTAGGGCGACAGGTAGCCCTTGTCGAACTGCATGCCCTCGACGTATTCGAGCGTCGTCTCGGAGGCCTTGCCCTCTTCGACCTCGACCACGCCCTCGGCGCCGACCTTGTCGATCGCCTCGGAAATCAGGTCGCCGATCTGCGCATCATGGTTCGCCGAGACGGTCGCGATCTTGCGGTAATCCTCGCGTCCCTTGCACTTGATCGCCATCTCGTCGATCGCCGACGCGACGGTCTGAGCCGCGTCGTTGATGCCGCGCTGCAGCGCGACGGGGTTCGCCCCCGCCGCGACGTGGCGCAGGCCCTCGACGAAGATCGCCTCCGCGAGCACGGTCGCCGCGGTGGTGCCGTCGCCCGCCTGGTCGTTGGTCTTCTTGGCGACCTCGATCACCATCTTCGCGCCCATGTTCTCCAGCGGCTCGGGGAGATTGACCTCCTTCGCCACCGACACGCCGTCGCGCGTGACGGTCGGCCCGCCGTAGGACTTCTGGATCGCGACGTTGCGCCCCGTGGGGCCCATCGTGACCTTGACCGTCTTTGCAAGACGCGTGACGCCCTTCTTCATCTCGAGGAGGGCCGCGTCGGAAAACATCATCTGTTTGGTCGCCATGAATCCAATCCTTTTTCACCGCGGAGACGCGGAGAGCGCTGAGAGAAGCAAGAGGAAACTTGTTCTTGCCGAGTACTCTGCTGCGACTGCTCCCGAATCTCCGGGCGAATGCTTCACATTCCTGATCAAAGACTTCTCACTGATTCAGTTTTTCAACTCCGCGCTCTCCGCGTCTCCGCGGTGAACCGGTTTAGCTCTCGATGACCCCGAGCAACTCACTCTCCCGCAGGATCAGGTGCTTGACGCCCTTGATCTCGACTTCGCTCCCGGCGTACTTGCCGTAGACGACGGTGTCGCCCTTGCGGACGCTCATCTCGCCGCGCTTGCCGTTGTCGAGCCGCTTGCCGGGGCCCGCCGCGACGACGGTCCCCTGCACCGGCCGCTCCTTCGACGACTCGGGCAGATAGATGCCGGACTCGGTCTTCGCCTCCTTCTCGACAGGCTTGACCAGGACGCGATCTTCAAGTGGTTTGACGCTCGCCATGAATCAATCTCCGATGTTCAAGCCCGGCACACTACGCCGGCATTGGTTTCTACTTACTGCACTCGTAGCGATAATTACCGCACCTTCCAGCTCAGTTTGTCGGCACCCACTGGTTGTAAACAGCCTGCAGTTGAGTTGCCCAAAATGCGTCCTCATCTCGGACGTCAAAGCCGAGATTCCGAGCAAGACGGAAAAATCCTTGCCCAGGACGGGACGGATCACTCTTGCGCACAACAACTGCGCTAAGCAATGGCCGCCGTGGACTGGACCCATGTTCTTCTCGAGATACTTCTTCGAGAAGCGATGACATGTCCGAACCATGCGGCTCAATGTCGGCAGATGTGATGCGCGAAGCAAGATCCGAATAGGTAATCAAATCTTGCGAGCGCGCCACATCGGCTAGGAGTTCGCGCACCTCGGCAACCGTTGCATCGCTAAGCACCATGGTCGGATTCTCCTTGACTTAGAACCCCATCCCCCCACCCATGCCTCCCATGCCGCCCATTCCCATTCCGCCCATGCCACCCATGCCCATGCCGCCGCCTCCGCCGCCGTGCGCGTGGCCGGCGTGGTCGTCCTTCTTCTCGGGCTTGTTGGTGATGATGCAATCCGCGGTCAGCAGCACCGTCGCCACGCTCGCCGCGTTCTGCAGGGCCGTGCGGTCCACCTTCGCCGGGGTCATCACGCCCTGCTTGAGCATGTCGCCGTATTCGAGCGTGAGGGCGTTGAAGCCGAAGGCGTTGCCGATCTTGCTGTCGCCCTCTTCGACCTTCGCCACCACCACCGTGCCCTTGACGCCCGCGTTGTCGGCGATCGTCTGCGCGGGCACCGCGAGCGCGCGGCGGACAACCTCCATCCCCGCCGCGTAATCGAACTTCGCCCGGCCGACATCATCCGCCGTCACATCATCGCTCTTACCGAAGACGGCCTTCCATTCCTTCTGGGCCGTGATCGCCTTGCGGGCGCGGATGAACGACACGCCGCCGCCGGCGACGATGCCCTCGGCGACCGCGGCTCGGGTCGCGTGGAGCGCATCCTCGACGC
>DASZQL010000123.1:0-10204 GCA_035549675.1 Phycisphaerales bacterium
TGCCACCCGAAGAAGCCCACCGAGCACCAAACACTTTCAACTTTCTCCTCCCTCAGCACTCGTTCCTCAGCACTTCCCCCTTTGTCCGGCTCAAGACTCAGGACTCAAGACTCAGGTCTCAAGCCGCCGCCTCCCCCCTCTGCATTTCCGCGATCACCCTCGCCAACTCAATCACCTCAATACTCTTCGGACACTGCGCCCAGTTATGCCGCCAGCAGACGATGACATCGCAGCCGTCGATCGGATGGCCGTGGGCTTTGAAGGAGCGGCTTTCGTACTCGAACTCGATGCGGACGCGTTGCCAGTGGGAGGGGCCGACGCAGCGTTTGGCGTCGCAGTCGGGGAAGCCGGCCTGGATGGCTTCGATGAGGTAGCCGAGCTCGCGGGCGATCATGGCGAAGAGGACGACGACGCCGAGCTCGTTGACGGGCTCGTGGCGCAGGCCGCGGAAGTCGATGGGGGACCCGTACGTCGGGCGCCCACGCCGACGAACGCCCCACAGCTCCCGCGGCGGGACAGCCCGCATCCTCTCCGACTCCGCCGCCGCCGGCAGCTCCTTCCTTTTCGTGCCGAACCGCGGCAGCAGCCGCGCTGTCGCATCGCTCCGGAACCGCCACGCCGCGCGGGCGTCGAGGATGGCAACCACATCGCTCCACTCCGGTTTGTCCGCCGCGAACGCGCGGAACAACCCCGGGATCTGCCGCATCCGCCAACCGATGAAAACCCCCTCCGGGCTCTGCGCCGACGCGGCACGGAACTGTTCCGCCGTCGGCACGACGCCGAGGCGCCGCACCAGCGTCCCCCAGCACGCGAGCAGAATCGGATCCTTGAGCCGCACCCGCAGAGCCTTGGGCGGCAACCCTGCCGCCACGATCGCCCCATTCCAGTTCCCAAAGAACCGTCGAATCCGGCTCTCCGGAATCCCATACTCGCGCGTAAACGCCACCCGTGACGGCGCCCGCCCCGCGACCAGCGTCATATCCCGAATCGCGCGCAAAATCTCCTCGCGCGTCTTCCCCTCTCCCTTCGCCATGATGTATCTCCCCCCAATAACCCCGACCGCAGCCCGCCGACCGCTGATCGCCAACCGCAGATTACGATCGCTAGCCCCCGTTTCCCGATGCCCAATGCCCAATGCCCAATGCCCGGTCCCTGGTGCCTAGTCTCCGCGCCCCCGTCCCACGCACCAAGAATTCCCCGCCCCAACTCTACCCCCGCGGCCTCCGTGCCGCCCCCCCAAAGTTGGAAGCCGCGTACGAATTATTGACACCCAGTGACGCGTTTGTGCGCACAGATGTGACACGGCGCTCGATGCGCATCGTGCGGGCGCGCCGAGACAAACAACTCCTCCGGCCCTCCGGGCGCGGCCAGCGCCGAATGAATCGGTTTCCACGAGTTGCACTCCGGTCGCTGGTGGCGACCTGCGCTCCACTCGTGGCTACATCCTCCTTGCCCCTTCGGGGCGGAGAAACGGATCGCCGAGGGCCGCGGATGACGCACTCGCGCAGTCTTTTCGTCGCCCCATCGGGGCGAAAGGTTGTAGCCACCGGTGGAAACCGGTGGAAGGAAGTTCGCGTGAGTCTCCTCGCCCCAACGGGGCGAAGGGCTGTAGCCACGGGTGGAACCCGTGGAGAGGGTGAAGCGAGTCCCCGAGCGCAACCAGTGGAAAGGGTGAAACTCTTAGAACTCTTTCTCGTTAATTTCCCCTCGCCCCAACGGGGCGACAGAATGTAGCCACGGGTGGAGTGAGTCTTCGAACGGAACCCGTGGACATGGGTCGCGTTTTCTCTTTCTCGCCCCGGCAGGGGCGAAGGAATCTCATATGCCCGGCACCTACTCACAACTCCTCCTGCACATCGTCTTCTCAACCAAGGGCCGCGAACCCTGGATCCGCGCCGACGTCGCCGAGCGTCTCTACCCCTACATCGGCGGCATCGTGCGCGCCGAGAAGGGCGTGCTCTACGACATCGGCGGCATCGAGGACCACGTGCATCTCTATCTGCGTTGGCGCCCCGACGGCTCCGTGTCGGACCTGATGCGCACGGTGAAATCGCAATCCTCGAAGTGGGTCCACGATGTGTTTCCGTCGCTCGGCGCCTTCGCCTGGCAGGAGGGGTACTCCGCCTTCTCGGTCAGCAAGTCACAGGAAGAGTCGGTCAAGAAGTACATCGCCGGACAGGCGGAGCATCATCGGAAGGAAGACTTCAAATCGGAGCTGCTGCGCATTCTCCGGGCGAACGGCGTTGAGTTCGAAGAGCGATACGTGTTCGATTGAAGGGAACGTCAGACTCCTCTGCCCCTCCGGGGCAGTGCGCGAGAGCGCATCCGATTCCACGAGTTCCGCTCCGACCGCCCGCGGCGATCTCCGCTCCACTCGTGGCTACCTTCTTCTTGCCCCTCCGGGCAGAGAAACGGGACCCCGAGGGCATCGGCTGACGCAATCTCGCAATCTTTTCTTCGCCCCAACGGGGCGAAAGGGTGTAGTGGAACCGAGTGATTCGTCCAGTCCTCTCGCCCCAACGGGGCGCCGGGCTGTAGCCACTAATGGAGCGAGTCCTCGAGCGCAACTAGTGGGAGAAAATCGCGCGAGCTCCTCCCCCTGTCCTTCTTTCTCTTCGCCCCGACGGGGCGAAGGAGTATTACCCGCCCCCCTTGCCTTCCCCATTTTCACGCGCGACCCATTCGTTCGGCCGCATACCTTGGCCCGCCCGCCACGTATATTGTTCGCCGCCCTTGCCCCCGCGCCGCGGCAATGGGATCTTTCAATGAGTTGAGGGAAACACGTCAACCCCTCACCAACGGTTTGTTCACCCGGCTGTTGTTGCCGTGCGCACACAGGATGCGCGCGAGCGGCGGCCGCGATGCGATGCCTCGTTTGCTTCGGATCGATTGAAGAGAAAGAGGGATTCCGATGAATCGTTTCAATGCTCGACGGTCGGTTGTTCAGATGCTCGCGCTCGCGGGGATGGTCGTCAGTTCCGCGGCGGGGAGCGCCAACGCGGCGCTCATCACCGAGTTCGTCGCGTACGGCAAGGAGAGCGTCTCCATCGGGGTGGGGTCATCGATCACGGGGCTGGTTGGGAGCGGCTCGGGGGGCGTTGGCTCGGTCGGGATGAACGGCGGCGCGGGCGTCTTCGGCGATGTGCGCAGCGCGAACACGATCACGCTCGCGAACAACTGTTTCATCACCGGCAACGCGTTTAATCCCGGTTCGTTCTCGACGGGCTCGGGCGCGACGATCGGTTCGCACACGGTGGGGATGCCGGACCTGCCGGTGTTCCCGAGCGCCAGCGTCTACTCCGGCGGCGTGACCAACTCGACCGTCGCCAACGGCGGGACCATCAATCTTCTGCCCGGCTCGTACAACACCGTCAGCCTCGGCGGCGCGGCGACGTTGAATCTCTCGTCGGGCGATTACTACATCAACTCGCTGAGCTCGGGGAACGGGCTTGATCTGAATATCAACATCACCGGCGGCGTGGACTGCCGCGTATTTGTCACGGGGGCGGCGAGCTTCGGCAGCGTCGATGTGTTCATGACCGGCGGCGATGCGCGGGACGTGTTCGTCGAGACTCACGCGGCGGGGAACAACGCTTTCAAGGCCGGCGGGAGCAGCCACTGGGTCGGCAATGTGTTCACGCCCAACGGCGAGATCCACATCGGCAGCGGCAGCAGCAGCGGCGACTCGGTCGGCTATCTGTGGGCCGGCACCGAAGTGGATATCGAGCACGGGATCAAGGTGTCGAACCCGTTCGTCCCGGCGCCGGGCGCGGTCGTGGTGGTCGGCCTCGCTGGCGCGATGGGCTTCGCGCGTCGTCGGCGCGGGTAATTCTGGCGATGGGCGGTCTGGATGAGAAAATGAACGGGCCTGCTGACGAAGCGCGGAGCGCGAGCGAGCGCACGGACATTCGCCCGCGCGATTGAATCATGGGCGCGCTATGCTGTTTTCGTGACGCCTTCGACGCCCGCCATATCAGCCCCGGGATCGAAACCGAAGCCGCCGAAGCGGTTTGTTTTTCGACGCCGCCACCGCCTGATCCACGCGAAGCAGTTCGCGGCGGTCTATAACGCCAAGCTCCGCAAGAGCGCGGGGCCGATCACGGTCTTCGCCGGCGCGAACGACGTCGGGCATCCGCGGCTCGGGCTCTCGATCGGCCGGCGCGTCGGTCCGGCGGTGGCGCGCAACGCGGTGAAACGGCGCATCCGCGAGGCGTTCCGGCACCTCGCGCCGAGCATCGATGATGGGGTCGATCTCGTCGTGAGCGCGCGGGCGCACGAGGTTCTGAAGACCGAGGCGTACATCGCCGCGCTGCGCGAGTGCATCGGCGCGCTCCTCCGCGAACTCGCCAGACGCGCCGCGCGCGAGGAGCGCCGTCAGGAACGGGACGGCGCCGCATGACCCGCTGCGCCAGAGCCGAGCAATCGGTGAAGCACGACGTGGCCGCCGCCACCGCCGCCGCGCCGTGCGAAGGTGGTCTTCACCGCGAACCCAGTGAAGCGCGGCTCTCACCGTGGCGCTGGCTCAATCTGCCGCTCCTGGCCCTGGTCTTCCTGTACCGCGTCACGCTCGGCCATTTCATGGGCGGCCACTGCCGGTTCCACCCGTCGTGCAGCCGGTACGCCGAGGAGTGCTTCAGGACCCTCAATCCGGTGAAAGCGTGCCGCCTCGTCGCCTGGAGGATTGTCCGGTGCCACCCGTGGGGCGGCGGTGGCTATGATCCCGCGCCGGCACAGGGCCATCTGACCCCGTCGGCCGCGGCTGATCGTCCGTAAACCACGTTCAATAAAATAGTTACGACGGAGCCAGAAAACGTCCGGAACGAAGCGACTGTACGACCGTCTTCATGAAGCTAGTTAGCCTTTGCAGACAAATGGTTTCCGAGCCGATTCACTTCCCGCCATGACACGACTTCCCGCCGCGCAACGCAAGGAGCAACTGCTGGACACAGCGGTGACGCTCTTTGCCGAGCGGGGGTACGCCGGGGCGACGACGGCGGACCTCGCCAAAGCGGCCGGGGTCACCGAGCCCATCATCTACCGGCACTTCACGTCGAAGAAGGATCTCTTCGTGGCGGTCGTGGACCGGACGAGCGAGCTGACGATCGCGACGTGGGACCGTCAGCTCCGCTCAGCGCGGGATTCGGCGCAGCGGCTGCGGCGGCTCATCGCGGCGAACCCGATGGTGACGGACCGCGGGAAAGGCATCTATCGGGTCATCATCCAGGCGATGATGGAGCTGAAAGAGCCCGAGGTGCTCGCGGCGATCCATCGGCACGTCGCGAAGCTGCACCAGTTCGTGAGCGATGAGGTCGAGCGCGCGCAGCAGGAGGGGATCGTCAGCAGGTACTACTCGCCGCAGATCACGGCGTGGACGCTGCTGAATCTCGGCTTGGGCTTCGGCATCATGGAGGCCCTGGGGATCCCCGGACACGGAGTGGACGACCGCGGCGTGCACGTGCGCGATTTGATCTCGCGGATGATGCTCGGCGACAAGCAGGGGTCGCACGGGGATGATGCCCGCGCGCAGCCGGGGATGCACGACGACTAGGAAGTAGAACGTTGAAAGTGCTCAATGCTCGGTAGGCGAGGAAGAGCTTCGGATTTCACCCTCCTCCACCGAGCACTCAGCACTTTTCACTTTTTCCCTGCTTCTCTCTCTTTCCCTACTATTTCTCCGTGATCTACTTGGACAACAACGCGACCACGCGGCCGGCGGCGGAAGTGGTCGCGTCCATGCGCGAGATGCTCGAGGAGCACTGGGCGAATCCGTCGTCGGTGCACCGGGCCGGGCAGGCGGCGCGGGCGCGGGTGGAGCTGGCGCGGCAGTCGGTGGCGCGGCTGATCGGGGCGAAGCCTCGGGACATCGTGTTCACGTCGGGGGCGACGGAATCCATCGATCTGGCGATTCGGGGTGTGTTGGCGGCGCGCGCCAAGCATGTGGGCGCGGGGCGTGTGGCGATTGTGACGACGGCGGTTGAGCACGAGGCGGTGCGCGATTTGTGCAAGGCGCTCGCGGATGATTCCGCGAGCGGGCTTGATGTGCGGCTGCTGCCGCTGGATTCGGCGGGTCGGGTGCGGGTGGAAGCTCTGGCGGGGTTGCTGGATGAATCGGTGGCGCTGGTCAGTGTGCAGTGGGCGAACAACGAGACGGGGGTGATCCATCCGATCGAGGAGATCGGGCGCGTGTGCCGCGAACGGAAGATTCCGTTTCATTGCGATGGGACGCAGTGGGTGGGGAAGATGCCGACGGTGGTGGACGCGGAGGACGCTCGCGGTGGGGGGACGCCGATCGATCTGCTGAGTTTCTCGGCGCACAAGATGCACGGGCCGAAGGGGGTGGGGGCGTTGTATGTGCGGCAGGGGGTGAAGGTGGTGCCGCGGATGCGGGGGGTGCAGGAGCGCGAGCGGCGCGGGGGGACGGAGAACACGGCGGGGATCGTCGGGTTCGGGGTCGCGTCGGAGCTGGCAATGGCGTGGCTGGCGCGGAGCGGCGAGCGCGAGCGTTTGGCGGGGCTGCGCGATCGGCTGGAGCGGGGGGTGCTGGAGAGCGTGGCGGGGACGGTGGTCAATGGACGCGAGTTCGGATCTTCGGAAAAAATGCGGAGTGGTGGGAGAGAGGTTGGAGAAAGCAGGAAGCCCTCACCCTGCCCTCTCCCAGAGGGAGAAGGAGCGGATGGGCAAGGGGGATGCGCAGCGGGCGGGAGCGGACGCCTGTGGAACACGACGAACATCGCGTTTCCGAAGCTGGAGGCGGAGGCGCTGTTGCTGCTGCTGAGTGAGGCGGCGAATGGTGTGGGCGGCGCGAGCGGCGGTGCGGGGGGGGTGTGCGCGAGCGCCGGGGCGGCGTGCAGCTCGGGGTCGCTGGATCCTTCGCCGGTGCTGCTCGCGATGGGGGTGGAGCCGGCGCTGGCGCACGGTTCGGTGCGGTTCAGCCTGTCGCGGGAGACGACGGGGGAGGAGATCGAGTCGGCGATTGGGATTATTGCGCGGTGTGCCGCGAAACTTGGCGGGTCGGCGACGGCGGTAAGATAGGTCTCGGTCGATGACGGGAGGGCGACTGTGAATCGACGTCTGGCGGCCGCGGTCTTGCTGTGCGTGCCCGTGGGGACTCAGTCCTGCGAGACGTTTATCGCCAGGCGGGGCGAGATCTATCTAGCGCAGCCCGGCGAGGAGGATCGCCGTACGCAGGCTCATTGGTACGACATCTACCACCGAACAGCGGGGCTTTTTGTTCGTGGCGAATCGGTGATCACCTACCAGGATGTGCCGCAAGCGGATGAATCGGCCGCGATCAGGGCACTTCGACGTCAGGTGAAGTCGGGGCAGGCAGTGCTGCTGGACTGCGGCGAAGACGCGGGCCCGATCCGCCGGATGCATCAGATGGACGATCGCATTCCGTCCAATGTCTGGGCGGCGTGGATCCTTTCGGTCGATCCGATCGTGGTGGCGACGTCGCACTCCTCGACGGTTTGCTCCGATGTCGTGAGACTTCAACGATTGGCCTGTGGCGCGCCTTCGCGCTGGTGGTTCGTGCCGAGCGATCCCGCCGATGTGAGGGAGTGTCCGCTGGAGACAGTCGTCGTTGAGGACGGATGGGACGCGTGGTTCGCCTGGGTGTCGAATGGAGAGCCGGCCTCGCGTTGCCTGATCGGGGATCTACTTGATGGCCGGGTCGTCGTCCGTGCGCAACGGACGGGCGCAACGGAGTCGGACAAGTAAGAGGGCATCAATGCGGGCGAGACCATTTCTTCGCCCATGTGAGGCGAGGACGGTCCACTGGTTGACCATCCACCGCTGACACCCGACGGAGAGCGGAACACTGGTGGACAAGCCACCAGTGCCACCCGGAACGGATTCGCTGTTGATACCCGCGTTCAAAGTTTCGGCGCGTTGGCTTTCATGCCGGTGATCAGCCGCGCCCCGCGGTCGAAGGTGATGTAGGCCCACGCCCATTGGATGAGAACGAGGATGCGGTTTCGGAAGCCGATGAGGTAGAGGATGTGGATGAAGAGCCAGCTGAGCCAGGCGAACCAGCCGGCGATTTTCACGCCCTTGACCAACCCGACGGCCTTGGCGCGGCCGATCGTCGCGAGCATGCCTTTGTCGTTGTAGCGGAAGGGTGGGCGGAGAGATTGACGTGCCACCGCAGGCATCGGAGCTTTGGCCGATGACTGCAGTGCGGCGGTGGTTGGCACTACAGTCGGCCCGGAGCGGCCGCCTGTAGTGGCACGCGGTGTTGAGGCATAACTGCGGGCTTCGTGGGCGATGATTCGCGCGGCGTGGCGGCCCATCTGCATCGCGGCGGGAGCGATGCCGGGCACGAAGTCGTTGCTGTGCTTGTCCTTGACCGCGGCGAGGTCGCCGACGACGAAGACTTCGGGGTGGCCTTCGATGGAGAGGTCGGGCTGGACGAGGACGCGCCCGGCGCGGTCCATCGGCGCGCCGAGCGACGCGGCGAGGGGCGAGGCGTGCACACCCGCGGCCCAGATGACGTTGCCGGCGGCGATGCGGTCGTTCCCGATTTCGACGAGGCCGTCCCGAATCCCGGTGACGCGCATGTGGAGCCAGACCTCGACGCCGAGTTTTTCGAGGTCGTCCTTGGCGCGGCGGGAGAGTTCGGTGGGATAGGGCGGCAGGACGCGGTCTTCCCCTTCGACGAGGATGACGCGCGCGGTGGTGGTATCGATGCGGCGGAAGTCGCGCGGGATGGCGCGGCGGGCGATCTCGGCCATCGCGCCGGCGAGCTCGACGCCGGTCGGTCCGCCGCCGACCACGACGAAGGTGAGGGCGGCGCGGCGCTTGACCGGGTCGGTCTCACGCTCGGCGCGCTCGAAGGCGAGGAGGAAACGGCGGCGGATCTCGAGGGCGTCGTCGATGGTCTTGAGTCCGGGAGCGAAGGGGGCCCAGTCGTCGTGACCGAAGTAGGAGTGCGTGGCGCCGGTGGCGAGGATGAGGTAGTCGTAGGTGATTTCGCCGTCGGCGAGCGTGATCTTTTTCGCGTTCACGTCGATCGCGGTGGCCTCGGCGAGGAGGACCTCGATGTTCTTCTGGCCGGCAAGGACGTGGCGGATGGGAGCGGCGATGTCGGCGGGCGAGAGCGAGGCGGTCGCGACCTGGTAGAGGAGGGGCTGGAAGACGTGGTGGTTGGAGCGGTCGATGAGGGAGATTTGAACGGGCGCGCGCCGAAGGGTGCGCGCGGCGTAGAGACCGGCGAAGCCGCCGCCGAGGATGACGACGTGAGGCCCTGTGCGTGGCCCGTTCATCAATGAAGTGTATTCGGAACGCGGTCCTCGTCGCGGCGTGGATTACGCGTCGGTGCGGCCGACGACCTTGAAGTGCTCGCGCTCGCCGCGGCCTCGGACGGGGTAGTCCTTGCGGAGGGGGTGGCCGGGGTAGGACTCCCAGAGGAGGATGCGGCGCATGTCGGGGTGATTTCGGAAGCGGATGCCGAACATGTCGAACGTTTCGCGCTCGTTCCACTCGGCGCCGGGCCAGATCTCGCAGACGCTGTCGACTTCGAGGGCCGGGTCGGCGTCGATGCCGGTCGTCGGCCGCGAGGGATTGACGAACGTCTTGACGAAGAGACGGTCGGCGCGGGGGTAGGAGCAGAGGTTGTAGACGACGGCGAAACGGCCGATCGTTTCCGAGGGGTAGTTGAGGTAATCGACGCCGAAGACGTCGGAGAGAAAGTCGAAGGCGCAGCGCGGGTCGTCGCGGAGGAAGCGCATGACGGCGAGGAGGTCGGCGGGTTCCACGATGAGCGTGGCTTGGCCGCGGTACTCGCTGGCGCGGAGCTTGCGATCAGGGAACTGGGCTTTGACGGCCCTGAGGACTGGGTGATCGAGGACGGGGTTGCGATTGGTTTCGGGCATGACGGTGGGAGTGTAAGGGGGAAGGCGGACAGGCGGAAGGCGGAAGGCAGGAGTTGGAGAGGCTTGAGGGTTGAGGCTTGCAGCTTGAGGAAATGCGGCGGGGGCCGAGAGTCGAAGAGCGGAGCCGGACGAGAGAGGAAGACTGAGAAGGAGTAGCCCTCACGCCGGCCTCTCAGAGGGCGAGGGGGCGGACATTCGAGACGGGTGTTGGCGGGGCGATATGCTTGTTGCAATGAAGCGATTCGCCGCGTCGTTGCTTGTGCTTGGCGTACTCGGCGGCTTTGCCGGCTGCGCGAACACGCGGTCGGTGACGTTCGTGGTGAGCGCGATGC
>DASZQL010000124.1:0-15937 GCA_035549675.1 Phycisphaerales bacterium
TCGTGCTCATCGGCGAAATGCGCGATGCCGAGACCTTCGCCGCGGCGCTCCATGCGGCCGAAACCGGACACCTCGTCTTCGGCACCATCCACGCCTCCAGCGCCTCGCAGACCTTCGGACGCATCTACGACCTCTTCCAGCCCGACGAGCGCGAGCAGGTCCGCAAGATCCTCGGCTACCAGATGCGCTCCATCGTCTACCAGAAGCTCCTCCCCACGCTCAAGCCCGAGATCCAGCGGATCCCGGCGCTCGAGATCCTCATCAACAACCCCGTGGTGCGCAAGTACATCCTCGACGGCCGCGAGAACGAGCTCCTCGACGTGATCAAGAGCCAGGAGTCGCTCCAGACCGGCATGATCGATTTCAACGGCTCGCTCGTCTCCCTCGTCGAGAAGGAGATGATCCACGTCCGCACGGCGATGGAAGCGACCCCCAACCCCGACGAGTTGCAGATGCGGCTCAAGAAGCTGGCGTAAGCGGTTTCGGGCGCGGCACGACCATGGGTCCCGTTTCGCGGGTCGAAGTTCGCCCGCCCCAACGATCCGCGGCTACACTGACCCGTCTATGACCGAATCGCTCGTGCCGAAGTTCGTCGCCGAGGGACTTGTCCTCGTCTCGTGGTACAAGCCCGTCATCATGGTGATCCTCTTCGCCCTCTGGGCGTGGGTGATCTCCACCATCTATGACAAGGACGCCGGCCAGTGGTACCTCAAGCGCCGCATGTGGAACGGGATCCACGTCGCCGTGGGCTTGGTGTGCCTTGGACTCGTTGTCGCGCTGCCATTGCCATTCTTCATCACGGGTCCCGCGCTCGCCGTGATCCTCATCGCCGATCTGCTCGCCTACTTCTTCATCCGCAACGCCGATGAAAAGGTCCCCGCGAGCGCGAAGTGGTCGCTCAACCCCTCGAAAATCATGGAAGCCCGCGGCGGGGGCAAGAGCAAGAAGGACGAGATCAAGAAAACCACTTCCCTCGTCTTCAAAGGGCCGCAGGGCGTGCTCGCCGCGCCGATCAAGGAAACCCCCGAGTACGAGATCCGCATCGCCGCGGAAACGCTCATCAACCGGCTCGTCGAGCTCCACGGCACCCAGATCGACGCCGCCCCGATCAAGGACGGGGTCTACGGCTTCTCGTTCCTCGTCGACGGCGTCCGCCAGCCCGGCGAGCAGATGCACGGGAAGAAGGCCCTCGCCGTCATCGAAGTCTTCAAAGCCGCCGCCGGTCTCGACCTCAACGACCAGCGCCGCAAGCAGATCGGCGAGTTCACCGTCGGCCACACGGCGGACCGCGGCACCAAGTTCCGCGCCACCACCAGCGGCTCCAGCGCCGGCGTGCAGCTCTCGCTCCTCGCCGATCCCGAGTCGCACTACAAGCGGAGCCTGGAAGACCTGGGCCTGCTCCCCAACCAGCTCGAGGATTTCAAAAAACTCGCCGCGGAGCGCCAAGGCGTGGTCCTGCTCGCCGCGATGCCGGGCGGCGGCCGGACGGCGACTTTCTACGCCATCATCCGCGAGCACGACGCCTACACGACGAACGTCCAGACCGTCGAGTACGAAGTCGTCGCCAGCATCGAGGGCGCCCGCCAGAACAAGTTCGACCCCGCGGCGGACAAGGCCGAGTACAGCACCACCGTCCGCTCGATCCTCCGCCGCGACCCCGAGGTCGTCGGTGTCGCCGAGCTCCCCGACGAGAACACCGGCAAGGAGATCTCTCGCGCCGACCACGCGCGCACCCGCGTCTACCTGAGTATCGTCGCCGACGGCGCGATGAACGCGATCCAGAAATACGCCCGAGCGGTCGGTGAGCAATCCGTCGCGGCGGAGAGCCTCCACGGCGCCATCGCGCAGAAGCTCGCCCGCCGCCTGTGCTCCAACTGCCGCGTGCCCTTCCAGCCCACGCCCGAGGTGCTCAAGAAAGTGGGCCTGCCCCCCGACACCAAGCAGATCTTCCGCAAGGGCGGACAGGTGCTCGTCAAGGACAAGCCGCAGGTCTGCCCAGTCTGCGGCGGGTCCGGCTTCTTTGGCCAGGTCGGGCTCTTCGAGGTCTACACCTTCGGTCCCGACGAGCGCAAGCTCATCGGTGCCAACGACATCTCGGGCCTCCGCGGTCTCCTGCGCACCAAGAAGCAGCAAAGCATCCAGTCCGCCGGCCTGCAGCACGTGCTCCTCGGCGATACCTCCGTCGAAGAAGTGATCCGAGTCACCTCGCCCGCCCCAGAAGGCAAGCCCGCCTCCGTCTTTCAGCAAAAACCTACCGGCGGTACGGCGCCGCCGAGCGGTGCCAAGGCCCCGCCCAAGCCCGCCGCGAAACCCAAGCCTTGATCGTTTCGCTTCTTCCCTGATCCCGATCCGATCGGAGCCAGTCGTCTCATGTGGATGAACATCATCGTGATCCTGATCGTGCTGGGAAGCGGAGCCGCGTGGGCGAGCAAGGCCCGCGGCTTCGGCCTTTTCTCCGCGTTCCTGGGCCTGGTCTGCACCATCGCCGCCGGCGCGATCGCCTTCGCCATCTGGGAACCACTCGCGTACTACGTCATGGGCCAGGCCGGCACCTCCGCCGGCTGGCGATTCCTCGAGGACAGCACCTGGGGCCTCTCGCTGATCCTCCCCTTCATCGTCTCGCTGATCGTGCTCCGCCTCGGCGTGGACATGTTCGTCACCAAGAACCTTGATTTCAGCGACACCACCAACATGCTCGGCGGCGCGGTCCTCGGCGCCGCGTCCGGTGTCGTCGCTGCCGGCATCGTCGTGATCTCCCTCGGCTTCATGCGCCTCCCCCCCGATGCCCTCGGGTACCAGCTCGTGACCGTCGATCGTGACGGCAACGCCACCGCCGACGGCGGCCTCTGGCTCCCTGCCGACCGCATCGTCGCCACGCTCTACGGCCATCTCTCCGAAAGCTCCTTCTCCACCGACACCCCGCTCGCCGTCTTCCAGCCCGATGTCCACGAGCAGGCCGCCCGCTTCCGCATGACCTACGAGGGCAAGTCGCGCCCGACTGTCAAGCCATCCGAAGTCCAGTTGCTCGGCCGCTACACCGTCACCGGCAAGGTGAACGACCTTCTCTCCGATGCGTTCCTGCTCGATCCCTCGGGCAAACCTAAGCCGCAGACCGTCAAAGACGCCGCCGGCAACTCGCCGCCCGAGGGTTCGACGCTCCTCGGCTGCGTCGTCAACTTTCGCAGCGGTGCCAAGGAAAAGAGCGGCAGCGTCATTGTTACGCCCTCGCAGCTGCGCCTCATCGGAACCGATGCCGATGGCCATCCGTTCACCGCCCATCCCTTCGCCGTCGTCGCCCCGCCCGACGCTGTCGGCGTCGGCCTGTACCGCTTCCGTTTCAACGACAAGTCACCCTTCATCGCCTCGCTCGGCGGCAGCTCCGAGGCCGCCTTCGCGTTCGAGTTCCTCGTCCCGCCCAACGGCACGCCCACGCATCTCGTCATCAAGAACGACCGTTTCGAGCTAACCGGCGACGCCAAGAAGAAGTTCAAGGCGGTCCAGGAGCGCGACCAGGGCGTGCGTGATCGCTCCCTCTTCACCGCGATGGGCGCCGCGACGACCGACGCCAAGCCCGCGACGGCGTCTACAAGCGGCGGATCAACCCCCTCCGGCGGCTCCTCCAGCTCATCCACCGCCGCCGACGCGGGGAACGTCGTCGTCTTCAACGCCGGCGTGAACAACCAGATCGAAGGCGTCAGCCGTATCGCCACGCTGCCCTTCAACATCATCCTGAATAAGTCCGCCGTGAAGGGCCTCGAAATCGGTGGCAAGAACGGCATCCGCGACGGCCAGTCGTCGTTCGACACCAAGGAAACCGAGATCCGCAACCTGGGTCAGGAGCTGCGCGTCGATTCCTTCGAGAAGACGAAGGACACTGGCATCGTCCAGCTCACGCTTTCGACCGACGGCGCCCGCTCACTCCTCGGCCGCTCCGTCGAAGCCGCGGAAGACATCCTCGCGCCCCTGCTCGTCGACGACGCCGGCCGCACCTACGAAGCGCTGGGGTACGTCTACAAGGCCGGCGGCACGATCGACATCCGCTTCACCCCCGATCGCCCGCTCCGGACCCTTTCCGAAGTCCCGGCGCTCAGCCGCGGCAAGCGGGACCAGTCCCTTGTCCTTGTCTTCCGGCCCACCGCCGGCGTGACCATCACCGCGTTCCAGCTCGGCTCGAAGGTCGTCGCTCGCTTCGAGGGCGGCATGAAGGTCCAGAACTAAGTCCCCATCTCGCTTGAACGGCATGCCCGGCGCGGATACTGTCCGGGCCGCATGAGCAAGACGAAACCAAAGTCCGCCAAGGCCCCCAAGGACCGCGACGAATCGCTCGGGGTCGAGCGCCCCGCCCGCGCCCGCGACGCCCAGCGCGAAAAAATCACCCGCGACTTCGCCATCGAAGCCGCCCGGATGCTCCACGACGACAAGTGCCACGACGTCGTCCTCCTCGACCTCCGCGGCCGCTCGCAGGTCACCGACTACTTCGTCATCGCCTCGGGCACCAGCGACCGCCAGATGGCCAGCACCGGCGAGCACGTCGTCGACCTCGGCGCCGAACGCGGCTTCAACGCCTTCGGCAACAACCTCCGTGAGCGCGGCGCGTCCTGGATCCTCCTCGACTTCGTCACCGTCGTCGTCCACGTCTTCGAGCCCGAGAAGCGGCTCTACTACGACATGGAAATGCTCTGGGGCGATGCCCCGCGCATCGAGTGGGAGCGCCCCGCGACCGAGAAAACAAAGAGTCGCAAGACGACCGCCGCCCCGACCACGCGCAACCGAGCGGGGTTGACCAACGACGACATTCTCCCTGGTCGAAAGAGCAAGCGATAGAGGCATCAGCTCCCCGGCGTCGCGTCCCCGCAGTTCCGCGACATCGGCACGAGGCACAGGAACCGCATCCCGCTATTCCCCGCTCTGAACTGGTGTTCCTGATCCGCCGGGACATAAACGACATCGCCCGCGCGGATCGGGCGGTACTCCCCTTCGAGCAGCACCTCGCCGCCCCCCTCGACGATGTACACCTCGTGCTCGTAATCGTGCGAGTGCTTGGGCGAGTGCCCGCTCGGCTCCACCCGGAACGACCGAAGGGCGAAGTTCGGCGCGCCGTCGGCCCGGCCGACCATCACCGCCATCTTCACACCCTTGACCCCGTCCATCCCGACGGGGTTTTCTTCGACGTTGTTGATATTGCGGATGAGCATCGGAGAAGAATAGCCCGGACGCCCGCGTCCGGCCGCGGGCTTGCGAGCGGTTCCGGGTTCCGGCTCCGCTCCGTGCCGCCGTTGTCCGGTGCCTTGGCGCTCCGGATCAATCCCCTTTACCATCCCCGCCATGCCGACTCCGTCATCTGTTCCGCTCATCGAGGGGTACGCGCTCGGCCCATTCGGGACGAACTGCTACATCGTCCACGTCCCGCCGCACGAAGAGTGCTGGATCGTCGACGCGAGTTATTCGCCCCAGCCCCTGATCGAGCGCGTCCGCCAGCAAGGATTGAAACCCTCGCACATCCTCCTGACCCACGCGCACGGCGATCACATCGCCGGCCTCGATGAGCTCCGTGCCGCTTTCCCCGATGCGAAGGTATTCGTCCACGAGAACGAAGCGAGCTTCCTGACGAACCCCGTGCTCAATCTGTCCGGCGGGTTCGGAACTCCCGTCACCGCAGCACCGCCCGACGGCACGCTCCGCGGCGGCGAATCCCTCAACCTCTCCGGCTCCGAGTGGTCCGTCCTCCACACGCCCGGCCATTCCCCCGGCGGCATCACCTTCTACAACGCGCCCGCCCGTGCCGCGATCGTGGGCGACGTGCTCTTCGAGGAATCCGTGGGCCGCTTCGACTTCCCGACGTCCAACGAAGCCGACCTCCAGAAATCGATCCGCCACGTCCTCTACAAGCTCCCCGACGACACCCGCGTCTACCCGGGCCACGGCCGGCCCACGACGATCGGGCACGAGAAGAAGCACAACCCGTTCGTGCGCGAAGAATAAGATTCACCGCCGAGACGCAGAGGCCGCAGAGTCGGAAGAGAACTATTGCTCTGAATGATGTCGGCACAAGACAGGCTGTAAGGGCTTGTCCCTGCGCCCCGGTTGAACGCATCCGTTCCGGGTCTTTCCTACTCTTTCAGTCTCTGCGTGCTCTGCGCCTCTGCGGTGAATCCCTCATGAACCCCCGCTTCGCCGAACTCCCCTCCGCCCTTCGCGAGCAATCCATCATCGCCCGCTTCGGCGCCAATGCCTCCATCCCCGCGCTCATCGCCCACCCCGACCCGCACTGGCATGCGATCATCTCCCACTCCTCCGGCACGCACCCGCCGCCGAGTCCGCGCCCAGCCGTCCTCTGGTTCCACGGCCGCACGGTCAATAAGGAACTCGACCCCGGGCGCTACCTCCGCTGGATTCGTGCCGGTCTTGGCGCGATCGCGATCGACCTCCCAGGGCACGGCGAGCGCTTCGACGCGGCGCTGCAGACCTCCGGCCGCACTCTGGAAGTCGTTGAGCAGGCCGCGCAGGAAATCGATGTGATCCTTGCCGCCCTCGCCGCGCCGCCCTACACCGGCCTGTTCGACCTGACCCGCCTCGCCATCGGCGGCATGTCCGCCGGCGGCATGGTCACGCTCCACCGCCTGACGCGCGAGCACCCGTTCCGCGCCGCCGCGGTGGAGGCCACCGCCGGGACGTTCGAGTATTTCAAGGGCCGGCCATTCTACATCCCCGAGCGCGTCGAACGGGCCGAAGCCATCCGCCACCTCGATCACTGGCGGCCCATCCCGCTCCTCGCGCTGCACTCCGAAGCCGACCAGTGGGTCCCGCTCCGCGCGATCAGCGATTTCACAGATGCGCTCCGCGCGCGATATCAGCAAGTCGGCGCTGATCCCTCGCTCATCACATTGAAAACCTGGCCCACGACCGGCGCCCAGTACGAGCACATGGGCTTCGGCCGCGTCAGCCACGAGGCGAAGACCATCCAGACGGAGTTCTTCGCGAAACACCTGCTCGGGTGATCACACCCGCTTTGCTTCCATCTTCGGCGGCGTCAATCCGTCATTCGTCCATAGGAACGCCATCCCCTGCCGCATGCCCGCCGGGAGGAAGACCCTCACCAGCAGCCGCGCCGTCGGCCTCCCGATGATCGCGCCGAAAATCCCCGTTCCCATCTCGATCGCCGCCAGGAAGCACACCGTCTGTGCGGCCTCCGCCGGCTCCGTCGCGCCGGAGTATGCAGCCGCGAAGAGGAAAATGCTCAGCGGCACCGCCGGCCACGCGATCGCGAGCAGCACCCGCCCGACCATCCACCAATGCCCGAAGAGGACCGCGGCGAAGCACGCCATCCCGAATCCGAGCACGGCGTTCATCGCGATGAAAATGCCGAGGACGATGCGGTATTCCTGGGGGTCGACCCGTCCGCGCCCGAGATCGTGGATCATCTCCGCGGTGCCGACGTAACTCCCGCCGGTAGCGCCCATGGCGCCCGCGTGAAGCCCCAGCGCCACGAGCATCCACAGCACCAGCACCGCCGGCGTCCACCACCGGACCCACAATCGCTTCGAGGGCAGCGCCTGGTTCGCCGGCTGGTACGTGCCGCACTCGCTGCACCGGCAGACGAGGATCCCGAGCCGCTCGTCCTTCCAGACCTCGTGCCCACGCATGTTGTACGCGCAGGTCTCGCAGAAGTGATCGAGTTCGAATCGCGCGAGAATCGGCTTCACCGGCGCGGCCCCGGCGCCCGAAGTCGTAGGGTCCGTCGGAGGAGCGATCGCTGGTGTCACCGGGAAGATCCTGACATGGCTGACGGGCGCTGCACGACCGCATGAATGAGGCCGTGATCTGATTGGGTGTGAACCGTACTACGTTTCACATCGGCCCGCGTTCGCGACCAGAATAGAAAGCCGGCCCGAAACCCGATAGAAGGGTGTCATGCTCCTTCCCGCCGGGATGTCGCCCCCTCTCTCGCTCGCCCTGGGCGGCCTCACCATGCCCGGTGACGTTCGGCAGCGCATCGCCCTCGCCGCCTCGCTGGGCTTCCGGGCCGTGCATCTGAACCTCACCGGCGATGGCCTTCGCCCCCGCGAGCTCGGCCGCTCCGCCCGGCGCGATCTCGCGGCACTGCTCCGCCGTCACGAGCTGGGCTTCAGCGGCGTGGACCTCTGGATTCCCCCCGGCCATTTCATCGACCCCTCGCACGCCGACCGGGCGCTCGCCGCCGCCGTCGACGCCATCCGCTTCACCGCCGAGATCGGCTCGCTGATGTCCGGTGAAACGCCCGCCCTCAGCCTGGAACTCCCGGGCTCGTCCGTCCCGCAATCGCTCGAGCGCACGCTCACCGAAGAAGCCGGCGGCGCCGGCGTTCGCATCGCCGATCACACCTGGCCCCCGCGCGATCGATCAACAGGAACACCCGCCGACCGCGCCCCGCTCGCCGTCGGCATCGACCCCGCGGCGGTCTTCCTCGCCGCGGCCTCAGCGGACAAGGAAAAGAGTGGGGGGGAAGCGTGGCTCGGAAGCCCCGCCCGCGCCGCCGCGCACCTCGGTGGCCGCTTGGCCTCCGCGCGCCTGAGCGACATCGGCTCCGCGGGAAGGGTCGCCCCGGGCGAGGGTCGCCTCGACATCCTTGCCTATCTCGCCGCCCTCTCCACCGCTTCGTATCAGGGGTCGCTCGTCCTCGACGTGCGGAACGTGCTCCGCCAGGAAGAAGTCTGCCGCAAAGTCGTCGACGACCTCGGCGGCCGGACGAACAGTTAATCGTTGTTGGCGCGGAGCGGCGCCGAGCGAAACCGCCGCAAAGCGCATATTGTTGATGTTCGATGGCCGAACCGAAAGACCATTACGAAGTGCTCGGGCTGAAGCGCAGCGCGACGGAAGCGGAAATCAAGGCCGCGTACCGCAAGCTCGCGCGCCAGTACCACCCCGACGTCAATAAATCCGCCGACGCCGCCAAGCACTTCAACGAAGTGCAGGAGGCGTACGACACGCTCTCCGATCCTCAGAAGCGCAAGACGTACGATCAGTTCGGCCGCGCCGGTGCTCCGGGCTTTCGCCCTGGCGGCGGTGGCGGTGGGGGCCGACCCACGGGCACCTACACCTGGTCCAACATCGGCGGCGACAACTTCGACGTGGGCGGCGGGTTCCACGAAGGCGACGTCGGCTCCATCTTCGAGGAAATTTTCGGTGCCGCGCCGGGTCGCGCCTCGGGATCGCCCTTCGGCTCACAGGCCCGCGCGAAATCCCGCGCCTCCCGAGGCCGCGATCTCGAAGCCGAGGTCCACGTCAGCTTCATGGAATCCATCCGCGGCGGGAAACAATCCCTCCGTGTCCAGCGCGGCGGCACCACCCAGACCATCGAAGTCACCATCCCCGCCGGCGTCACCGACGGCGCCAAACTCCGCGTCCGCGGCTCGGGCGCCGTCAGCCCCAGCGGCAGTGCCGCCGGTGATCTCATCCTCACCGTGCGCGTCGGCGCTCACCCGCTCTTCCGCCGCGAGGGCGAGCTCGACATCGCGCTCGACCTCCCCCTCACCATCGCCGAAGCCGCCCTCGGCGCGACCGTGACCGTCCCCACACCCACAAAGCCCGTCGAACTCACCATCCAGCCCGGCGCCTCCAGCGGGCAGCGCCTCCGCATCCGCGGCATGGGTGTCAGCATCCCCGGCGGCAAGACCGGCGATTTCTACGCCGTCATCCGCATCGTCGCGCCCAAGGAGCTCTCCCCCGACGACCGCGAAGCGCTCAAGCGCATCGCCGATCACCTTCCCAACCCCCGCGCCGGCAACGACTGGCCCGCGTGACCCCTGCTCCCCCCTCCCTCTGGGAGAGGGCCGGGGTGAGGGCTTCAGGTCTTACTAAATCTTCTTCTTCGTTCAGCAGTGCTTTTCTCTGTCTTGCTCTGTCTATTTCTGTGTTCACTGATTGCGTCTTACTTCCCCACCTGCCGAATCACCCCCTCGCGTCCCAGCTTGTTCTTCGCCGCCTGCGCCTCCATCAGCGACTTGAACCGCCCGAGTTGCACGAGATACAGCGTCCGCCCCGTCGCGTCCGGTTCGAGCACCAGCTTCGGCTCCGGAAGTCCGAGTGACTTCGCCCGAGGCTTCAGCCCGGCCATGATCCGATCCGCATTCGTTTTCTGCGAGTACGCCCCGACCTGCACCGTGAAACCGTCCAGGCTGAGCCGCTTCTGAATCTGTGCCGCGAGCGATGAATCGCTCACCGACGACTGCGCCGCCCGGTACATCGACTTCGCCGATTCGATCCGCCCCAGCAGCGCGTGACAATCTCCAGCAAACATCGCCGCCCGCGCCGCTTCATCGCCCTCGAGCTTGCGCGAGGCATCAACCAGATACTCCGCCGCCCGCGCGTAGTCGTCGGTTGCGATATACGCGAGCCCCAGACCAGCCGCCGCCTGCCCCGCCAGCTTCGCATCCTCCGACGTCGTCAGCGATCCGAGCAGCGACTTCGCCTCCGGGTACCGCTTGAGCTCGTACGCCGAGAGCCCCGCCATGAGCTGCCCGCGCTGCCTCGCGGCGAAATCGCGACCCGAGTTCATCTCATTCTGCCCGCTCGAATACGCCGCCTCGAACTGCCGCGACTGATACAGCCCGACCGATTCCGGCGGAGCGCTCGAGCGGCTCGATGTTCCGCATCCTCCGAGAAAAATCGCGGCTCCGAGCACAACCAGGCTGGCCACATAGTTCCATCGGTGATGCACGCCCAAGCCTCCTGATGGAGCCGCGTGAACATCGCACCGCCGGCCCGTACCCTACCATCGGTCCCGTCACCGCCGGTTCCTTGATCGATTGATCCTGCCCCTTGTTCATCATCCCCGCGCGGAGCCTCGATGAGCGTCCACGGCCCGATCATCCGCCGACTCGCCCTCTCGCCCCTGAGCGTCTCCGCAATCGACGACCAACGCGCCTGGCGGAACATCGAACTCCTGGTCGCCGCTTTCCATTTCGCCGCCCTAATCGAGCGAAGCGGGAAAACCAAGACCGTCGCCATCATGCTCCCCACGGGCTGCGGCTTCGCGACCGCCGCCCTCGGTGCCTGGATCGCCGGCCGCGTCGTCGTCCCCCTCAACTACCTCCTCAAGCGCGAAGAGCTCCAATACGTCATCGACGACTGCGGCACGGATCTCGTCCTGACCGCGCCGCCCCTCCTCGAAGCCATCGGCTACGAACCCTCCGCCCCGCGACTGCTCAAAGTCGGCGCCGAAACCTTCAGCGGCTTCCCCGAACCCCGCTGGCCAGCCGCCGCCGCCGACAACGATCTCGCGGCCCTCCTTTACACCTCGGGCACGTCCGGCACGCCCAAGGGCGTGATGCTCACGCACGGCAATATTGCCGCCAACGTCCGCCAATGCGAGGGCGCCGATGTCCTCCGCCCGAACGACATCGCCCTGGGCGTCCTGCCCCAGTTCCACAGCTTCGGTTTCACCGTCCTCACCTGGCTCACGCTCACCCTCGGCGTGCGCGTCGTCTTCAGCGCCCGATTCGTCCCCCAGCGCATCATCCGCCTCTTCCGCGAGCACCGCCCGACCGCCTTTGTCGCGATCCCTTCGATGTACCACGCGCTCATGAGCGTCAAGGACGCCGGTCCCGACGATTTCAAATCGGTCCGACTCGCCGTTTCCGGTGGCGAGCCGCTCCCCCGCGCCGTCGCCGACCGCTTCTTCGACCGCTTCAACGTCCGCATCAACGAGGGCTACGGTCTGACCGAAACCTCGCCCGTCACTCACTGGTGCTCGCCCGGCGAATATGTCCCCGCGTGCGTCGGCCGCCCGCTCCCGCGCGTCGAGCAGCGCATCGTCGATTGGAACACCGGGCGCGAAATGAGCCCCAACGTCGAAGGCGAAATCCGCCTCCGCGGCCCCAACATCATGAGCGGCTATTACCACCTCCCCAAGGAAACCGCCGCCGCGTTCGACGACGCCGGCTGGTTCCGCACCGGCGACATCGGCAAGACCGACGCCCTGGGCCGCCTCTATATCACCGGCCGCCTCAAGGAGATGATCATCGTCGGCGGCGAGAACGTCTTCCCCCGCGAGATCGAGGAAGTTCTCGAACGCCACCCCTCCATCCAGGCCTCCGCCGTCATCGGCGTCAGCGACGAGATGCGCGGCGAGCTCCCCTGGGCCTTCGTCGAGATCAAGCCCGGCGAAGCCTTCGACGAATCCGCCCTTCGCCAATGGTGCCGCGACCACCTCGCCGGCTACAAAGTCCCGCGCGAAATCCGCCCCATCGAAAAACTCCCCCGCAACCCAACCGGCAAGATCATGCGCCGCGAACTCAAGTCGCTCGCCACCGCAAAGGCCTGAGTCCCGCTCCCTCTCCCTTTGGGAGAGGGCCGGGGTGAGGGCTTCTGCCTTGCTCGCGATTTCGCTCCATTCTCTCTCTGGACACTTCCCCGCTTTGCGGCGATTCCGCCCCGCCCGTAGCATCCCCACCGTCGCCCGACGGACGAGGACATGGCGCCGCTACACGCCGCTGCTTTAACCCGTGCACGCCGCCACGCTCTCGCGTCATGCGTCGTCAACGCGCTCCTCGTCGTGGCCATTCTTTTCCCACTGGCAACCGAAGCCCCGGCGCAGCCCGCCGCGGACGCCGTGCGCGAATCGACGACCGGTCGATACGACGGGCGCGACTTCGCCGGCCTGACCCTTCCCGCCCCGCCCCAGACCTACGCCGTCTCCGTCCGAGGCTCGCGCGCCTGGGCCTGGTCCGACCGGGGCACCAACCGTCTGCTGCTCGACCGCGACGTCCGCGTCACCATCGGCCCGCACGCCATGTCCGCCGATCGCGCCGTCCTGTGGGCCGAGCCGGTGGAAGTGGACGGCAAGCGCGGCGACCAGATCGCCGTCTACCTCGAAAACATCCGCGACCCCGGCGCCGCCGCCGGCTTCGCCCAGCAGGGCGAGCGCCTGCTCGTCACCGCGATCATCGTGGACTCGCCGATCTCCCTCCGCGCCGATGTCGTTGCTCGCGCCCGCCCCGAGGGTGACGACTTTCTGATGGAGGCCGAGGCGCGTCTGTCGCGCTACCTTGCCGAGATCACCGAACAGCCCGAGACCGGCATCCGCCCCGCTCAGCCGGCGCCACCCGGCACTGCCCGCCGTACCGAAGCGCCCGGCCGACCCCAGTTCCCGGGTTGGATCATCCCCCCCGACGACCGTGGCTCGCTGCCGCCCGCCGAGCGCTCGCCCGTCATCGAACCCAAGCAGGGCGTCGTCACCGTCGCCGCGGACCGTGTGGAATCCGTCGAAGCCGGCAACGACGGCGAGCGCTCCGTAATCTTCTCGGGCGGTGTCGCGGTTCAGTACCAGCTCGTCTCCCCCGCGCGCACCATGCAGCTCTCCGCCGAGCGCGCGGTGGTCTTCCACAAGTCCGCCGACAACGGCCCCATGTCCCGTTTCGAAGTCGGCGACGTCTCCGGCGTCTACCTCGAAGGCGACGTTCAGATCACCGACGGCCGCTACACGCTCCGCGGCAGCCGCGTCTTCTACGACATCGCCCGCGACCGCGCGATCGTCCTCGATGCCGTCTTCTGGACCTACGACGAAGAGAAGGGCATGCCCCTCTACCTTCGCGCCGCCGCCATCCGCCAGGAATCGCGCAACCAGTGGTCGGGCCGGAAGGTCCGCCTCGCCAACGTCGGCTTCGCCGAGCCTCACTTCTCCGTCGGCGCCGACACCATCACGCTCACGCGCGAAACCTCGCCCAGCGGCCGCGACCGCCAGATCATCGACGCCCACGGCGTTGGGTTCCTCGTGGGCGAAACGCCCGTCTTCGGTCTGCCGCACGTGCAGGGCGAATACCGCCCCAGCATCCTGCGCCGCCTGACCGTCGGCACAGAAGCCGGCGATCCCATCGTCCGCACTGCGTGGGATCTCTATTCCATCCTCGGCCTCGACGCCCGCGAAGGCAACGAAGCCGAACTCCTCCTCGACGGCTACTTCGATCGCGGCGTGGGCGTCGGTACCGACGTCAAGTGGGCAGACGAGGACGCCGTCGGCGGCGCCTTCGGCTACTTCATCCACGACAGCGGCACCGATCGCCTCACCAGCGGCGCCCACATCGACCACGACGACGACAACCGCGGCATGTTCCTCGCCGAGCAGCGATGGAACGTCGCCGAGCACTGGACCGTTTTCCTCGAAGGCTCCTATATCTCCGACGAGACCTTCGTCGACGCCTTCTACGAGCGCCTCGCCGAGACCCGCCGCGAGTTCACGAACTCGGTCTACGCCCGCCGCCTCGAAGGCAACTCCCTCCTCTCCATCGAAGCGCGCGGCACCTTCAACGACTTCATCTCCAACGAATACCTCCTCCAGTCCCGCGGCTACGTCACCGAGAAACTCCCCGAGATCGTCTATAGCCGCGTCGCCGACGACCTCTTCGGCATCTTCAGCTACTCGAGCGACACCAGCTATTCCCGCGTGGACCTCAAGTTCTCGAAACCCCAACTCCGCCAGCTCGGGTTCGATACGCCGGACCGTGCCGGCGCAGGATTCGGGCTCGCACCAACCGACAGCCTCGAAACCGTCCTCAAAGCGCAGGGCTACACCGGCACCGCCATCAACCGCTTCGACACACGCCACGACATCGAGATGCCCCTCGCCGCCGGGGCGCTCAACATCGTCCCCTTCGCCACCGGCCGCTTCACCGCCTGGGACGATTCCTTCGACAACTTCAGCATCGAGGACCACGACTCTTATCGCCTCTGGGGCGGCGGCGGCGTCCGAATGTTCACCACCATCCAGCACATCGACGATTCCATCGAGTCCCGTTTCTTCGACCTCCACCGCATCCGCCATCTGATCGAGCCCAACGCCACCGTCTGGAGCGCCGCGACCAGCGTCGATCAGCGCGACCTGCCCGTCTACGACGAAGAGGTCGAGTCCATCGCCGCCGGCTCCGCGCTCCGGGGCGGCGTGCGCAACACCTGGCAGACCATGCGTGGCGGCCGCGGCCCCGGCGCCGACGAACGCAGCGTCGATTGGCTCGTCATCAACACCGACTACATCTGGTCGAGCAGCGAAGTAGACATCGAATCACCCTTCGGCCGCTTCATCGAAGCCCAGCCCGAGCGATCCTTCCTGGGCGACTTCTTCTCCAACGAAGTCCTCTGGAACTTCACCGATACTGTGGCGCTCACCAACGACGTCCTCATCGACGCGGAGACCGGCGAGTTCGCCCGCACGACGGTGGGGGGGATCTTCGACCACGGCTACGGCTTCAGCTCGATGGTCGAATGGCGCGACCTCCCGCCCCTCAGCGCCACCTACCTGAACTTCGGCGCGAAATACGAGTTCACCCGCAAGTACGGCGCGAGCGCCTTCGCCGTCTACGACCTCACCGAGGGCCAGATCCAGTCGGTGGGCTTCACCGTGACGCGCCGCTTCCCCCAGTGGACCGTGGGAATCAGCCTCTCGTACGACAACATCACCGACGACACGAGCGTGGGCGTGACCCTCCGCCCCGCCGGCATCGGCAATGAGAACCGCTCCCGCGCCTTCATGTCCGACCCCCTCGCCTCCGACGCCGCGGAGCGCCACGGCGCACCCGCCTCGCCCCGCCCGGGCCGCCTCGACTACGGCCCATTCGAGGAACGCTGATCGCGCCCCTTGCTCAGTTGTGCCACTGACCGCTGCTTTGAGCGGTCAGTGCGATGGTGCTTTGGCGCACGGTGCCACGACTATTCCGCTCTGGGAATAGTCGTGCCGTTTGAATCACCAAGTGCCCAGAGAATCCGAAAGCCGATCACCCGTTGATCGCGGTGACCTTGACCTTCATGTGCCGCTGGCGATGGCCCTGCCGCTTCGAGAAGCCCTTGCGGCGGGCGTAGCGGAAGATGTCGATCTTCTCGCCCTTGAACTCGCGCTCCACGATGTCCGCCGTGACCTTCGCGCCGCTCACATATGGCGTGCCGACCTTCGAGCCCTTGTCATCGCCCA
>DASZQL010000125.1:0-8541 GCA_035549675.1 Phycisphaerales bacterium
CGGGCTGGACCGGAGCGACGTGGTGCGGCACGATCTGGTGCAACGGATCATCGACGCGTACGCGGAAGACGAGCCGGGGAAGGCGGGGCGCCATGCTTGAGGGGATCCGCCGCGTGCTGGGGCTGTCGCAACCGGGGACGAAGCTGCGCCGGACGGACCTGAAGCTCGCGCCGTCGTCGGGCGTGGCGAAGTTTCGCGCCACCGTGACGCACCCCGCGTTCGTGCCGACGCTGCTGTGCGCGCTGCTGCTGATCGCGGTGACGTCGGCGACGATCTGGTGGTCGCGGTCGAAGATCCCGGTGGCGGTGGGGCGGGTGATGGACACGACGCGGGCGGTGCGGGTCGAGTTCAAGGTGAAGAACGAGGAAGGGACGCAACGGGATCGGGACGATCGGAGGGCTCGGTCGCCGCGGTTGTACAACGCGGATGAGGCGCTGTTCACGGCGCTGGAGCAGTCGCTTCTGACGCTGCCGACGGCGGTGGCTTCCACGGCGACGCTGGCGGATGTTGCGCCGGAGATCCGCGATTCGTTCGGTTTGACGGAGGAGCAGCTCGCGGCGGTGCGCGCGGAAGTGACGGCGGGGGAGGCGTCCGAGCTGTGGCGGAACCGGGTGGGGCGCGTGATGCGGCGGCTGGAGCGCGAGCCGTTCCTGTCGAGCGAGGAATACCAGAGGGTTCTGCAGAGCAGCACGGACCGGATGGAGCTGCATCGAGGGCCGAGCGCGGACAACGTGCTCAAGGACAGCGCGATCAATATTGACGGCGAGCTGTTCAAGGAGAAGGTCCGGTCGATCGTCGAGTCGGCGGGGTTCACCGGGCCGCGGTTCGACGCGGTGGTGCAGCGGCTGACGCGTGGGGCGAAGCCGACGTTCGTCTACGACGAGGAGGCGACGCGCAAGCGGGGGGACGAGGAGGCGGCCAAGGCGCGCGATCAGATCATTACCTATCGCCCGGGCGACGTGATTTTCGAGCGCGGGAAGACATTGACGCGTGGGGCGTACGACACGGCGCGGCGTGAGGACACGGAGTTCCGGCGGCAGATGCCGACCGCCGCGGTGCTGCTGCAGCACGCGGGGATCGTGGGGCTGATGGGCGTGGTGACGCTCGCGCTGCTGGGGTATCTCAGGCTGTATTACCCGCGGATTCTGCGGAGCCCGGCGCGGTTCGGCGCGGTGGCGGCGATCGTCGGGCTGACGTCGTTCATCTCGTGCTGGCTGGGCGTGAACTGGCCGGGCTGGGTGTGGGTCGTCGCGGTCGGGCCGGTGCTCTTCTCGGCGATGGTGCTGGTGGTCGCGTACGACCCGCGCGTCGCGCTCGTGCTGGGCATGGCGCAGACGGTCGTGATCGGCGTCGCGCTGGAGCTGCCGGTGGGATATTTTGCCGTGGTGATCACGGGCATCGCGGTCGCCGGGTGGCGGCTGCGCGAGATCCGCACCCGCAACGACGTGATCGCGGCGGCCGTGCTCGTGGCGGTGGCCGCGGGCGTCGCGACGCTGATCATCGGTTTGCTGGAGCGGCAGTTGGGCGGCCCCTCGGGCGAGCAGGTGCTGTTCGAAGTGATCGGCGACGCGGTCTTAGCGGGCGTGGGCGGGTTCGCGGCGGGGGCGCTGCTGCTCGTGTGCCTGCCGGCGGTGGAGCGGGTCTTTGATGTCGTGACGGGCATGACGCTGAGCGAATGGCGCGACCCGCGCCGGCCTTTGCTGCGCGAACTGCAGCAGCGCGCGCCGGGGACGTTCAACCATTCCCACACCGTCGGGACGCTCGCGGAGTCGGCGGCGGAGGCGATCGGGGCGGACGGCCTGCACCTCTACGTGGGCGCGCTGTATCACGACATCGGGAAGATGATCAAGCCGGAGTATTTCGTCGAGAACCAGGCGGGCGGGTTCAACCGGCACACGCGGCTCAGCCCGGCGATGAGCCTGCTCGTGATCGTCGGGCATGTGAAGGACGGGCTGGAGCTCGCGCGGGAGCACAACGTGCCGCGGTCCTTGCACCACTACATCGAGAGCCACCACGGCACGACGCTGGTGCAGTACTTTTATGACGCGGCGAAGAAGCAGGCGGAGGGGGATTCGAGCGAGCAGCCGGAGGAGGTTGAGTACCGGTATCCGGGGCCGAGGCCGCGGACGAAGGAGGCGGCGATCCTGATGATCGCGGACGCGGTGGAGAGCGCGACGCGCGCGATGGCGGAGCCGACGCCGGCGCGGATCGCGGCGCTGGTGCATTCACTGGCGAACAAGCGGCTCATGGACGGGCAGTTCGACGAGTGCGCGCTGACGCTGCGCGAGCTGGCCGTGATCGAGGACGCGATCATCAAGGGGCTGTGCGCGATCTATCACGGGCGGATCGCGTACCCGACGGAGGCGACGGGGGATCTCAACGACACCATCCAGCGCCAGGCGAAGCAGACGGCGGAGCGGATGGGGTGAGAGGTTGGTAGTCGAGGCCTTGAGATCGACCGATGGGACTCATAGGACCTATGGCCTTCACAGCATCGGCACGATCCACTGGACGAAGACGTAGAGCGCCGCGGCGGAGGCGACCATGCCGAGGATGATCATGCCGGTCATCGTCAGCACCTGCTTGAAGTAATCGTCGAATGTGCGGACACGGACGGCCTTGTACGCCAGCGCGATCCCGAGCGCCAGCGGCAGGAGCGTGAGCCACCAGCGGTCATGGAGGTCGAGCGGGTCGAGGAAGGGGCGGTAGGAATGCCCGGCGGCGGGGGAAGCCACTTCCGCGAGCAGACTGGTCGGAGTCATGATGATCGCGAGCAGTTGGGTCATCGGCTCACCTGATCGCTTGCGCGTCGCCCGGATGTTTCCGATCGCCGCCGCCCCGGCGGGACGTGCCATAGACAATCGACGACCGCGATGAGATTGAGCATGCCGGCCATGGCGGTGTAGAGAGTCCCCGCCTCGTGGACGCGGGAGAGGGACTTTGTGAGCGTGCGCTCTGGGGGCTCATTGGCAGGGCGGCGCGCGGCGGACTCGGGCAACGGGAGACGCCGATGGTCGCGGCCGTCGGGGCCTCGCTCGACGACGGTCTTGAAATGGTTCTGGTGGAGGTAGTCGACGCCGAAGGCCATGGGGCCATTGAGGGCCTGGAGGACGAACCACCACTCGTCGTCCACGCGGTCGACGACCTGGATGCCGCCGATGTAGAGGCCGCCGGTGAAGAGGCCGGTGATGGAGAGGAAGACGGCCAAGGCGCGGCCCCGCTCCCGGTAGTAGAGGTATCCCAGGCCGGGCACAATCGCTGCCAGGATCCCCCCGATCGGCTGCAGCACTTCGTCGGGGTTCTTGGATTGCATCTCGGGACGGCTTTCCGGGGCGATTCGCCCGCGACAAACACCGGGCGGGTTGGGCCCCCAAGGGGCGATCCGCCGCCGGATCGGACGGGGTTGTCTCTCACGGTGCCGCGGACGCCGCGGCGTGGGGCGGGAGAGATGAAAAAAGTCGCGACTGAGGAATTGACAGAGCCAGCGCGGTCTGTAGTGTACCGGGCGCATTCCCGGACGGGTGGGGGTCCTTGAAGGACTTTCATCCGTGGATCGTCAGACGGCGAGGCCTCGCGCGGGGCGTGTAACCCCGGCATCCTCTGCCTCGCACGCATGAGGCATCGTATGAACTCGGACCTGCTTCTGGATCGGAACGGCGCATCGGCGGATCTTCTGGATCGGCCCTGGCTCGCGGGTCTTCCCGCCACGATTGTCATGGAAGACGATACGGGGGGCGACGACGATGACGATTTCGACTGGGATGATGACGAAGAGTTCGAAGAGGGCGAGGGCGACCTCGAAGAGATCGGCGAGGAGTTCGCCGACGACGATGACGAGTTCCTCGACGATGAGGACGATGACGACGATGATGATGACGACGATGAGGTCTGAGCCTCGTCGGGGGCGCGCGTCCGCTCGTGTGGATGTCCTGATCGTGAATCGCTGACTGCCCGGGTCCGTCCAAGGCCGCCATTCCCTGTGTTGGGGGAATGGTGTTTTCATGGTTCCCGTGCTAGTTTTCGCGGGAAGCGGGGCGAGGGGCGCGGATGCTGCGCGTCCAGTCCGCGACGACTCCGACCGATATGAGGAGTTGAACATGAGCGACCCACGCCCTAGCAACCAAGTGCCGAGTTTCGGATCGGGTGGCAAGCCTGACAAGCCGGCGCCGAAACCCGGCGAGCTTGGCTATGGCGAGGGGGTCGTCGATCGGCGTACCGGGCTTGATCGGCGCGAAATCGAGCGCGCGAGGCGAGAACAGGCGGAATCGACGGGGCTCGAGCGCCGGCGCGGGCCGGGGCGGCGGCTGTCGGACTTCCTGCGTGACGCGGAAGAGGGCGAGCTCAACCAGGAGCAGTTCCTGTTCCTGATGGCGATCGATCAGTTCAAGCGCGTGAACGGCAAGACGTTCCCGTCGTGGACGGACGTGCTCGAGGTGATCCGGCTGCTGGGGTACCGCAAGACGGCGGCGAGCGAGCTGAAGCTGCCGACGCAGACGGAGGATTGGACGGAGAAGGCGGATGCGCCATCGAACGTGCGGCGGGTGACGGGGGGGGATGGGGAGGAGGAAGAGTAGGCCCAAGGTCACGGGTCGGACGGGCGGGTCGCTCCTCAGACTTGAGCGAACTTCAACGGTCTCGCATCCATGTCGCTCAAACGATTCTTTCTGATCTCTCTCGCCATCTCGTTTGCCCTCGCGGCGATTCTCGGCATCGCCGCGGTTGCTCTCCCGAACTGGCGGATGCGCGGTGAAATCGTTCAAACGATCGCGCTCTACGGAGCGACGAGCCTGCTTTGTCTGTGTTGTGCTAACGCGCTGGACAAGCAGAAGTGCAAATGGCTCATGGTGATCGGGCTGTTCGCGGCAATCGCCGCCTTTCTGTTCTGGCTGCCCAACATCTGGTCATGGTATTTCGGCAACCGGTCGTTTCACGCTCCGCGGGATGTCATCGAGAAACTCGCCGTGACGTGCCAATGCGTCGCGGTGGTCGCGGCGCACGTCGGCATCTTGCTCGTCATTGAATCTGCGGCAATCGGGTTCCGAATCGCTCGCCTTGTTGCAATCACGGGGTCGATGACCTTCGCGATCTGTTTGCTCACGAATATCTGGATCGGTAGCGATTGGATTTCGTGGGAACCCTTTGCGATCGCGGCAATCCTGGCGTCAACGGGCACGCTTCTTGCTCCGATCCTTGCTCGCGTGGATGTTCTCCGAAAGGCGGCGCAAGGCGAACCCATGCTGAAGGGTCGCGTGTCGGTACGGCTGACTTGTCCGCGGTGCGGCGAAGCGCAGGAACTGTTCACGGGCGCGTCGCGCTGCCGCGCGTGCAAGCTCAAGATCGTGATCGGTCTTGAGGAACCGACTTGTGTCTGCGGGTATTCGCTCTTTGGGCTGACCGGAGAAAAGTGCCCTGAGTGCGGACGGAATCTCTCTGAGACTGAGCGTTGGCGCGGGCCCGGCTCTCGCCCGGAGGGCGATTGATCGTTACCGAAGGCACGCCGCGCTTCGCAGCTGCCTCCGCAAGCGGCGCATCATTTCATTGGCTATTGCTGTCTTCCGCCCGGAGGGCGGAAGAAAAAGGCAGGGAACCATCAGCCATCGCCAAAGAAAAGCCGCTCGGCGTTAAAGAAAAACCGCCCGGCGGGTTGCCGAGCGGTTGTGGTGCATATGGACTGAAGTGGCTGAGACTGCCTGTTTCTTCCGGTACTCGCGAGCGAGCGACCCAGCCGGCCTCGAACGCGGCTCAGCGCTTCGAGAACTGGAAGCGGCGGCGGGCGCCGGCCTGGCCGTACTTCTTGCGTTCGACCTCGCGGGGGTCGCGGGTGAGGAAGCCGTTGTCGCGGAGGACGCCTTCGAAGTTGGGGTCGTAGTCGCGGAGGGCCCGGGCGAGGCCGAGGCGGATGGACTGGGCCTGGCCCATGAAGCCGCCGCCGTTGCAGCGAGCGATGACGTCGAACTTGCCCATGGTGTTAGTGACCTTCATGGGGGAGACGGCGTCGGTGCGGTCGCGGATCTCGGAGAAATACTCTTCGATCGTCTTGAACCTCTTGGCGCCGACCTGGACCTTGACGACGCCGGTGCCCGGCTTCATGCGGACGCGCGCGACGGCGGTCTTGCGGCGGCCGGTGCCCCACCACCACCCGCTCTTGTCCGGGGCCTTGGCTTCGCGAAGCTCGCGCTTCTTGTTTCCCGTGGGAGCTGGAGGAGTGAGGGCGGCTTTCGGGTCGGTCGGGGTCATGCTGGTCATGGTCTGGTGTTCCAGTCTCGGATTTCGAAGCTTGATCGATCGGTGGGCCGGTTTCGGCCGGAGTTCAAACGAATGGAAGGATTACGCGTCGAGGGCGATGGGCTGCTGGGCCTGGTGGGGGTGCTTGGTGCCGCGGTACACCTTGAGCTTTTTGATCATGGCGCGGCCGAGGCGGCCCTTGGGGAGCATGCGGGAGACGGCGTCCTCGATGACGAACTCGGGCTTGGAGCGGATGAGGTCGCCGTAGGAGGTGCCGCGGAGGCCGCCGGGGTGACCGGAGTAGCGGTACTTGTGCCGCTGGGAGGCTTTGTTGCCGGTCATGGTGATCTTTTCGGCGTTGGTGACGATGACGAAATCGCCGACGTCGATGTGGGGCGTGTACTCGGGGCGGTGCTTGCCCATGAGGACGGTGGCGATCTCGACGGCGAGGCGGCCGAGACGTTTGCCGTCGGCGTCGACGATGCGCCAGCCGCGCTGGATTTCGTTTTGCTTGGCGAAGAAGGTTTGCCGCATGACTGGATACCTCTCTGAACCGGGCCCGGCGCGACGACCGCGGGAGGGCCGAAGAAACACACTCTTCCCGCCTGTTCCCATCCTGGGAGCCGCGGGTTCTCCGGCCTTGCCGAAGGGTTCGGCCGACCGGCGCCCGCCGCCGGTGAGGGCTGTCGCGGGCTTGAAATCGGGATGTCACGCCTAGCTTCCCGGGGACCGGGTTCGACCAGCCGGGCGTGGGTCGAGAAGGATAGCGGATCCGGGCTGGGCGTCAACCGGGTTTCATCTTGGGCAGGGAGAATACCCCTCCGTCACGCTGCGCGTGACGGCTCTACCCATAGGAATTGGGAGAGAGATTGGCTGGGAGCCGGAAGCTGGAAGCCGTGAGTGTCTTTCCGTCGATGATGAACGCCATGAATCCGAACGAACCCCACCCAGCGGAGCCGGCCGCGGCGACTTCGATGCCGTTTCTCGAAACCGATCCGAGCGGGGACGGGAGGCGCGATCCCGGCGGGGCGAAGCTGTTCATGACGTGGGTGGTGCTCATCGTCGCAGCACTGCTGATGTTCCTGCCGGCGAATCTGCCGGCGCCGCCGCGGGCGCCGTCGAAGCCGGAGGAGTCGCAGAGCTGGCAGGTGCAGGTGTTCGCGCGGTACCTGATCGGCGCGAAACAAATCACCCCTCAGGCTGACCAGTTGGTTGAATATGTCCACAAGGGCATCGACGATCGGAAGATCAATCCGACGGACGCCGCGGCGAAGCGGGATCTCGACCTCGACCGGCTGCGCGCGACCGTGATCGTCGGCGAGCTCGAGGACGGCGAGGCGGCGGTGCAGCGGTTGGATGCGCTCGGGGCGGAGCCGTCGTTTGATCCTGAGTTGAAGCCCGACCTCGATGCGTTCCGCGCGGCGTATAGCGAGAGCGCCGGCGATACAGCCAACGCGGCGGGGACAGCGCTCACGGACGATCAGCGTGCGCTGCTCAAGAAGAACCACGCGTGGTTCGGCGAGCTCGCGGCGACGTACGGGCTGCCGGACACGGACCCCGCGCGCGAGGCGGCGCTCGCGCCGTGCACGCGGACGATCGTGGCGGTCTTCGCCGCGGTGGTGGTGGCGGGGCTGGCGCTCCTGGCGGGGCTGGTGCTCTTCGTCACGGCGATTATCTTGGGCGTGACGGGCAAGCTTCACGGTCGTTTCCAGCGCGACATGGGGCTGACGGAGAAGGAGCGGCGGGTGCTGCTCGAAACGCCGGCGGTGCTGATGCTGAGCCTTGTCGGGCTGCACGCGCTGCTGGATTCTTTTTCGAAGAGCGCGAACCCGACGCTGCAGTCGGTCGCGGGCTTCGGATTGGTCTTCCAACTGATGCTCGCGGTGGTCATCTTGTGGCCCTTGGTGCGGGGGATGTCATGGACGACGCTCCGCAAGGCGAACGGGTGGCACGCGGGGCGCGGCGTGTTCCGCGAGATCGGCGCGGGGGTCGTCGGTTATCTCGCGGGACTTCCGATCGTGGTCGTGGGCCTGATCTCCGCGCTGTGCCTGCTGGCGATCCAATCGGCGATCACGAATACAACCGCTTCGCCCAGCCATCCGATCGTCGAGCATGCGGGATCGGGGGGCGTGCTCGGGGCGCTGATGCTGTACGTGCTCGCGTCGGGGTGGGCGCCGCTGGTTGAGGAGTCGACGTTCCGCGGGGCGTTCTTCCGGCACCTGCGGTGGGTTTCGGGGCCTGTCGTGTCGGGGTTGATTGTCGGCTTCTTCTTCGCGGCGATCCATCCGCAAGGCTGGGCGATCATCCCGGCGCTCA